>JANNEV010000222.1:0-3781 GCA_031379145.1 Gemmatimonadaceae bacterium | reverse complement strand
CTCGCCACGCTTCGGCATACGCGCGGAATCCGGCTTGCGAGCCCGTGTGCCCGATCACTCGCTCGCCACCACGCCGGTAGATGAAGAACGAGAGCCCCATGGCTCCGTCGGCCGGCCGGGCAGCATCGAGCGGCACGACAGAGCGCCACATTTCGTCCAACGACCCACGGGCGAGCAGCGTGTCGTACGTACGCTGCAGCTTCGCGTCTCCACCAGTCGCGTTGGTAAGGAACGCCGCCCAGGCGAGGATATCGGCAACTGGTGCATTCCAGCCGCCATTGGGAACCGTGATGCCCGGATCGAAATCCCGTCCGTTCGCGATCACGCGAAGGCCAGCAGCGAGTGAGTCACGCCGCACCGTGTAGTTGTTGCTGCGATCACCCGCCAGATGATACGGTGTCGTGTTGACGTAGCTGCGCGTGAGGCCCAGCGGCGTCCAGATGTTCTTTTGGATGTAGTGAATCCATGGATCGCCGGTGACGAGCTCGATCACGCGTGCCAAATACACAAACGCGGGATTGCTGTAGCCGTACCGCGCGCCGGGCGCGAACACCGTCTGCTGATAGGGCATCATGGCCACCAGCTGCTCCCAGTGCGTGGGTTCGAACGGCTGCCACGCGCTTCCATCGCCAAAGGGCCACGTCCCGTTGCGCGTACCGGCAGTGTGCGAGAGCAGCATTCGTATGGTGATGTCGTCCATCGACCCGTACGGATTGTGCAGCCGCCGAAGTTCCGGAATCCACCTGGTGACGCGATCGTCGAGACTCAGCTTTCCCCGGTCACGCAGCTGCATGATCGCCACGGCGGTCAGCGTCTTGGTGATGGAACCCCAATGCCAGAGCGTCTCATCGGACACGGGCTGCGCCAGTGCACGATCGGCCATCCCCACGTTGATCCGATAAAGCGGGGCACCGTTTCGCGCCACCAGCAGTGACGCGCCGACCACGCTATCGACGGCGGTGTACGCGCGAAATGCGGACTGCAGCGCGGTCCAGCTGGTGTCGGATTGCGCGGCGCCCGCCGACACCCACGGCGACAGAAGCACGATCGTCAACACCGAGCAGGTCACCCGCGCGCCCGGTCGAGTCTGAGGAAGTCGCATGGCGCGAAACTACCTCGGCCCCGAGTGCTTCGCTCTCCTCATGTTGGATCTCCCCTGTCGGGAGCCGCGCAACCGCGCCTTGACACGATATATCTTCCGTACTATCGTACGATACATCTTACGATATATCGTTCGATTTGACGTAAGGTCAACCTTGCCAGGAGGACTGTATGTGGCAGCACAGGGAGTGGCGAATGGACCCTCGAGGCGCCGATTGCCGCGCCCGTCGGCCATGGTCGGGCTTCGATGCGGATTTCAGCGCGTTCTTTGGCGGTGGCGGGTCCAAGCGTCGTGGTCCGTTTGGCGGTGGACGCATGTTCGAGCAGGGGGACCTCAAGCTCGTGATTCTCCGGCTGTTGGACGAAAAGCCGCGGCACGGCTACGAGATCATCAAGGAGCTCGAGGAGCGGTCGCACGGGCGATATACGCCCAGCGCCGGCGCGGTGTATCCGACACTGACCATGCTTGAGGACCTGGGCTACGCGGCGGCCACGCCGGAGGATGGTGGCAAGAAGGTCTACGCCATCACCGACGCGGGACGTGCGCATCTGGCTGAGCATCGGCCTGCAGTGGACGAGCTCTTTGATCGGGTGGGGCAATTCGGCGACGCCGTGTTCGGTGACGGGGTCCGCCCGGCACGCGATGCCATGATTGCCCTGGCCAAGGAGTTTGGAACGCTCATGATGAACGGGCGACGCAATCCTGAGCAGATTGCCGCGATCACCGAGATACTCGAGCGCGCCACCGCTGAGCTCCGTCGCGCCGCCACGTAGCAACGGGGCTTGCGCGCCGAGCGCTCGGCGCGAGTTTCCACGAGTGGTTCATTTTCGACTTCGTCCGGCGATCGCGGTGCACCGCGGTCAGCTCCGGAGGCCAGTAATGCGCTCTGCTTCGATGGCCGCCGTGTGCGTCGCGCTGCTTGCTGCGGCGCTTTGCGTGCCCTGTGATGGGCTGTTCGCACAGAAATCGGCGAGACAGGCCACGTTGGCGGGGCGCGTACTGTCCGACCCGGCGGAACGACCGCTCGCCGGAGCGACGCTGACCATGCCCGCGCTGGGGCTGCAGGTCACCACAGACTCGCTTGGGCGCTTTCGCTTGAGCGGAATCGAACCCGGCCGTCAATTGCTCACGGTGTCGCAGGTCGGCTTCGCCACGTTGCAGACGCACATGGCGTTCGCGGTGTCCGATACCATGGAGGCCGACATCCTGCTCAGCCCCAGCGCGACCAATGGCGCACAGGCTGTCGCAGCCGTGAGCGTTACCGCCGATGCCATCCCGCTTGGTCTGGAGGATTTCACCCGCCGACGCCGCACGGTGTCCGGAGACTTCTTTGACGAGGAGATGATCCGGAAGACTGCGCACGGGCAGTTCTCGGATGTGATTCGACGCATCCCCGGCGTCCAGCTGACCCGCTCGAACGGTGGCTACGGTACGTTCGCTTCGGCGGGACGCGGAGCCACACGCGGTCGTCCGTGCTTCGCCTCGGTCATGATCGACCGATCATGGGTGTACGAGGGAAAGCGCGGCGAGCTGCCGTTCGACCTGAACAGCATCGCACCCGAGTCTATTGCAGGGGTCGAGTTCTATCGAGGACTGGCCAGCGTTCCCGCCGAATTCGGCAAACAGCTGACGACGTGCGGCACGTTGATCATCTGGACCAAGCGAGGGTAGCAGCGCCGTCGGAACGCGTTTCGTGCAGCGGTACGCGACGGTAAGTTGCGACGCATGACGTCACGCATACGCATGGGGCCACAGGGCCCGGAGTTGTCCCGATTCGTCTTCGGCACCTGGCGCTTGCTCGATGACGCCGAGGGCGCGGCCCCGGCACCGCTTGCGAGTCGTTTTCGGCAACTGATCGATCTCGGTGTCACCACCATCGATACGGCGGAGATTTACGGCCTGTACATGGTGGAGCAGGCAATTGGTGCCGCGCTCGCGCTCGACAAGGGCCTACGCTCGCAGCTCGAGATCGTCACCAAGGCCGGCATTTACATACCGAACGCGTTCCATCCGGAACGAAAGGTCGCGTTCTACGACGCCAGTGGCGCGCGGCTCATCAAGAGTGCGGAAAAGTCGCTGCAACTCATGGGCATCGACCACATCGACGTGCTGCTGGTGCACCGTCCTGATTGGCTGACCAGTGCAGATGACACCGCTGAAGGATTGAATCGACTGCTCAAGGATGGAAAGATCCGTGCGGCCGGCGTGTCGAACTACTCACCACAACAGTTCGAATTGCTGAGTGCGCGCGTCGATCAGCCCCTGGTCACGAACCAGCTGCAACTGAGCCTGCTGCACATGGACCCGTTGCTTGACGGCACGCTGGATCAGCTGCAGCGGCATCGCATACCGCCCATGGCCTGGTCGCCGTTGGCGCAGGGCCGCCTCATGCGCACGGACGACGCTGCGGCCGTTCGCGTGCAACAACTCGCAGCAGAACTCGCTCCGAAGTATGGCGACGCCACCATTGATCAGATGGCGTTCGCCTGGATTCTGGCGCATCCCTCGCAGCCGCTCCCGGTGCTCGGCACCAACAAGCTTGCTCGCGTGCAGCACGCCGTTCGTGCAGCTGACATCGTCCTGGAACGCGAGCAAGCTTGTTGGTGCCGAGCACCGGGAGCGGCTGCGAGGGATGCGCCAGAATCCAGGCGAACGCCATCTGATCAATGGTGGCGTCGC
>JANNEV010000202.1:0-3260 GCA_031379145.1 Gemmatimonadaceae bacterium | reverse complement strand
GTCGCCACGGTCTCGACCGCCGTTTCGATCGCTGCGAGCCGACGCAATACTTCGGGCGTAGACGCCGGCGCCGCACCACGTCGATCGAGCCAACGTCCAAGAACCCGAATGAGCGGAATCCCGATGGCGATCAACACCAGCCCCGTACTCCCGGTCTTGATGATTTCCATCACGCCCGGCGGGATATCGCGGTCTCGGCTGGGAGCGGTGCTCGTCACGTTCGGCGCCGGAGCGATCATCTGCCCGTCCACTGAAACGCCGCTCCGATCGACGACAATGGATGTCACGCCACCGTTGCCATCGGGAATGGTCACCGTGCGTACGCGACCGTTCTGACCAACGGAAGTCGTGACTTCGACGTTCGGACGTGCCTGTTCGGTCTGCATCGCTATCGCTCCGCGCGTGGCGGCTCTGCCAGAGCGGGTGAGGCGGCCATGAACTCCGGCGCCGGGGCCTGCATGCGTTCGGTCAGCAGCTTCTGCGTGAATCGCTGTCCTTCGCTCACGCGCTCCATCTCCAAGGCGACGGTGTCGATGTTGCGCTCCATGGCATCCAGACGGGATTGCACGTCGGCGGAGAGCGCCGCGGATCCACGTTGCACGGTGCCGCGTCGGTCCAACCAACGCGAAAAGGCGCGCGCGATGGGAAACCCGATCACGCAGAGCACCATCATGGCTGACAGGGAGTACACGATCTGCACCGCGCCGCGCGGGACCACATCGTGAATCGGGATCACGGTCTCGGTGCCGTCCTGCGACACGTGAATGCCCTTTCCGTCCACCGAGATGCTCACCGGTTCGCCACCGTCGCCGGTGGGAATGATGATGGTGCCGGGTGCGCGCGCCGGTGCCTGGGCGTCGGCGCGCTCACGCGCGTCTCGCGCAATCGACCTCGCCTGTTCCGCAGCATCGCGCGCGGATTCTCGCGCTTGGGCCACGGCGTCGCGCGTCTCCTGTCGCGCTTGCGCGAGCGCTTCACGTGTCTGCGCCTGTGCCTGGCTCTGCTGTCGCATCATGATGCTCCCTGGACGCCGGTGATCGGCAGACGCAGTCGCAACTCTGTGCCTGCCCCTGGACTGCTGCTCGCTTCGATGACGCCGTGGTGTGCCACCACCGTCTGCTGGGCAATCGCCAACCCAAGTCCGGTGCCGCCCGGCTTGGTCGTCATGTATGGCTCAAAGATGTGCGCCAGCGCGTGGGCGTCGATGCCGCACCCGCTGTCACGAACGGCAATGCACACCGCATCGCGGTCGTCGAGCCTGTCACGTCCAACGTCGATCATGATCGCCGAATGCTCTCCGCACGCGGCACAGGCATCGACGGCGTTCAACACCACATTCGTGACGGCGCGAACCAGCGGCTCATGGAACCCCATGACCAACGGCAGGTCGGGCGCGATCTCGAGGCTGAGCGTGAGGGACTCCGGCACCGTGCTCCGCGCAATGCGTGTGACCAACTCCGCGACGTCGATCTCCGCCGCTGCGCCGTCAGGGAGACGTCCATACTGGGCGAAGCTGCGCGCCATGGCGTCGAGTCGCGCGGATTCCTCCGCCAGCACCTCAACCGTTTCACTGAGCTCCGCGGGGACCGAGCGCCGCAGCCGTTCGACGGCGAAACGGATGGGTGTGAGCGGATTCTTCAACTCGTGCGCAAACCGTCGGGCGGACTCACGGAACGCGTCCGCTCGCTCGGCCTCCAAGGCGCGGCGCCTCCCGACTTCGAGCTCTCGCACCATGGTTCTCATCCCCGTTCGCAAGACTTCAAACTCCGGCGCACCCGGCCGCTCAGCCTGCTCCGGAATGGGCCTGCCTGTGCGGATCAGTCCGGTCCATCCGACCAACTCATCCAACGGCCGACTCAGTTGGCGACTGAGGTGGCCAGCAACTCTCGAGGCACCGACGACAATGACGAGTACTACGACAAACGCGCCCAGGATCACCACGCGCATCGTGCGTGCTGCCACAAAATCGAATCGCGCCCCGAGTTCGACCGCTTCACGGAGCTCCCGCTCGTGCTGATCGAGGCGTGATTGCGCGTCTGGGCGCAGCGGCGCACTCCGCGCCGCTGCGATCGCCAACTCTCCGCTGCGCGCCACACGCTCCCACGATGCCCCGGCCGACATGAGCGAAAGTGCGCGGCTCGCTGTCCCCGTCCACACCGCCGTGACCGCGACCGTGGGCACGACGGCGAAGAGCAGGAGCATCGCAAACAGCCGAGATCGGAACGGTGCGCGGCCTCGCGAGAGCGTGCGCTCCCTACGCGCGTCCGGAATCGACGGTTTCTGTACAGATATTTCGGGCGAGGTGCCGGTCGTCGGCTTCCGCATCTCCTTCATGCAGGATAATTTACGCGGCTGTACCCGGTGGGCACGTCTGTTCCCCGCCGCCGGGTATTGCACGCGTCGATCCTGGAGTGGAATGGCAACGTCGTGGTCCCTTGCCCCCCTCGTTGAGCAGCGCGCCCGGGAGCACCCGGAGCGGCCGCTCGCGATTGTTGGTGAACGGACGTGGACCTACCGGCAGGTCGACGCTCAAGCGTCGTCCCTGGCGGCTGCATTCGCCGAATTGGGGCTCGGTGCGAGCGACCGTATCGCGGTGAACCTGCCGAATGGGGTCGAGTGGATCATCGCGCTGCTGGCGTGTGCCAAGTTGGAGGCCGTCGTCGTTCCGGTCAGTCCCCAGCTGAGCAGTCACGATTTGCGTTACCAGTTGCGTCACGCCGAAGCCAGTGCGGTGGTCACGATTGAGCGGTATGCCGGCGTCGATTTTCTCCAGCGGTTCGAGGACCTGCTGGGAGATCTGCCCGACTTGCAGTACGTCGTGACCGTCGGAGACGAAGATCTCTGGTACGACGATCGAATTTTTCAGTTCGAGGATCTGCTCTCGAGCGGCTCCGGCCGAACGTATCCGCTTCCGACGTCCTACGACGCGGACGTGGACCTCGCGGTGCTCTATACGTCGGGCACCATGGGGAAACCCAAAGGAGTACGCCTGTCGCATCGGGCGGTGGTGGAGAATGCCGTGCGGAGTGCCGAAGTCGTCGAATTGTCACCCGACGACCGCGTCTTCCCCTCGGTGCCGTTGTTTACGAGTGTCGGCTTCAGTGTGATGGTGGGGACAATCGTCGCCGGATCGACGCTGGTGCTTCGCCCTGCTTCCGATGCGGCGGGCGCGCTGGCGTTGCTCGAGTCCCAAGGGGTGACGGTTTTGCACGGCGTGCCCACCCTGTTTCACCTCCTCATGCGCGAGGAGGCGTTCGACC
>JANNEV010000164.1:0-13349 GCA_031379145.1 Gemmatimonadaceae bacterium | reverse complement strand
CCACTGAACAACTCTATCACCTCTCGGCGGACAACTCGTATCCGTACTGGATCTACGCCACCCAACAGGACGCGGGTGCCATCCGGACCCGCGTTCGCGGCAATCATGGCGCCGTCACGATGTTTGACTGGAATCCGGTGAACGGCTGGGAGTGGGGCTCTATCACGGCCGACCCGATCGATCCCTCAACGGTCTACGCCACTGGAACCGGCGTTCTGAAAATCAGCTATCCGAGCGAGCAGTGGATCAACGTCAGTCCCGCGATCGATCCCAAGGCGAACGCGCGCTCGACGAACGACTTGCCATTGACCTGGGCGCCGTGGAACAAGCGACTCTTGCTCGTCGGACTCAACTATCTCGCTGGCACAACGGATGCGGGCGCGAGCTGGACGCGCCTGAGCCCCGAGCTCGGCATCGCGACCGGCATGGACTCGGCCACTGCGTTGCGCACCCTCGGTGGTCGCGGCGGTATTGCCGCGCTGTCTGCTTCGGCGAAGTCCGCGGGGGAGATCTGGGTCGGCACGAACAATGGTCTCGTTCACGTGACGCGCGATGGCGGCAAGACCTGGCGTGACGTGAGTATCTCTGGTCTCGTGTCTCCACGGCGAGCGGTGATTTCGTCCATCGAGGCGTCGCCGCACCGTGCCGGAACCGCGTACGCCGCCGTGGAGTACCTGCGCATTGGTGACCACACGCCGTATCTCTTCCGAACTCGCGACTACGGTCGGACCTGGACGAAAATTGTCGGTGGTTTACCCACCGACGAGCCGAGCGGAAGTTTTGCCCGCGTGGTGCGTCCCGACCCGGTGAAGGAAGGGCTGTTGTTCGCAGGCACGGAGAGCAGCGTGTACGTGTCGTTCGACGACGGCGAAAGGTGGCAGTCGCTCGCGCTCAACTTGCCGAACACTCCAGTGCGGGACCTGCTGGTGAAGGACAACGACCTGCTGATCGCCACGCACGGCCGCGGGCTCTGGGTAATCGACGATATCTCGACGCTGCGCCAGGTGGCACCAGCGCTGGCCGAGTCGCCGCTCCATCTCTTTGCACCGGGGCTGGCCACTCGGGCTCGGCGAAACGTGAACAGCAACACGCCGCTGCCTCCGGAGATTCCACACGCGGACAACGCGCTCGACGGCGCGATCATCGACTACTGGTTGGGCCGCGCGTCCACTGGCCAAGTGATGCTGGATGTGCTGGACTCGCGCGGCGCGCTCGTACGGAGCTACAGCAGCAACGTGCTCGCGACGGTGCCTGAAGCGGCACGACCGCCACATCCGAACTTCTGGGTGGAGGTCCGTGCGCCGTTGCCCACGAGCGCCGGAATGCACCGCGTGCATTGGGATCTTCGTCATGATGCGCCGCTCGCCCTGGCGCACAGTTTCGAGATCAACGCCAACCCCGGCCGCTCGCCGGCGTCACCGGAGGGGCCGCTCGCGTTGCCGGGCACCTATACGTTGCGCCTCACCGCCAACGGGGTGACGTCGACTACACGCGTCACCGTGCGAAACGATCCTCGATCGAAGACGGGTGCAATCGCATTGCGCGCGCAGCATGCGCTCATGATGCGGATTGTAGATCGCATGCGCGTGGCCTACTCAGGGCAACAACAGGTCGACTCCGTTCGTTCACTGCTCCTTCGCTCGGTCAGCGGCGCGCCGAGCGAGGTAACGTCGGCCACGGCGATGCTTCGAGCCGCCATCGATACAACGGTTGGCGCCGACCCCAGTCTCAAGGGCAACGGTAAGTACCGCGACGTGAATCAGGCGTTGGCGAGCCAGCTGATGGCGCAGGACAACGCCGACCACGCACCCAACGCTGGAATGCAGGCGGCGCTCGCCAAGGTGTCGTCCGACCTTGGCCGCACAGAGGCAGCGTGGACTCGGTTGCTCCAACGCGAGCTACCTCCACTCAACGCAACGCGCGCCAAGCTTGGCCTCGCGCCGATCCTGGTTCCGCCGCGCTGAGCCGGGATCGCTGCATCGCCGTTGTCACCCCATCAGCGGCGTCGACACACCCAGCTTGAAGCCGTCCGGGTCGTTGAACTGAAACATCCGAACGCCCCACGACCGATCTTCGGGTTCGCTGAGCAGCGCCCCGCCCGCTGCCTTGATGCGCGACGCCGTCGCATCGACATCGGCCGGGCCAGCCACGTTGATCTGCAAATAGAAACCCTGTCCCTTGATCCGTTCCCAGCCCAGCTTCCCATCATCCTGATTGAGCACCAGTCGACACTCGCCCGCCTCAACCACCGCAGCTACCACCGTACCCTCGTGCTCGTACGTCTGCGCCACGGCGAAGCCGATGGCATCCCGGTAGAAGCGAATGGAAGCCGCCAGATCCTTGCAGGTGAGTGAGCCACCGAGTGTGGTGGCGTTGATCGCGTTATTGATGGAGGCAGTCGCGTCGGTCATGGAAGTCTGTGGTAGAGGCTGGCGGAACGAGCCGGAGCGGCCGTTCACTCGGATCGTGAGTGTACGCCGGGAACTGAAGCGATGCAAACCCATCCGCTCGCGCAGGTTCTCGCGGGGCCGTACGTTCCGGGTGACACCGTCGCGGCGCACGCGATCGAGTGGCGCGGGCTCATACGACACGTTCAACAGCGGAGCGTCGATGAATCGAGTGACCGGCATTGGCGGCATCTTTTTCAAGGCCAAGAACCCTGCCGCACTGGGAGCGTGGTACAAGCAGCATCTCGGCATCGATGTGCAGCCGTGGGGCGGAGCGGCGTTTGACTGGACGGATGCCGAAGGGAAGCCGGTTGGCGGAACAACGGCGTGGTCTGTTGTTGCGGCGGACAGCGATCAGTTCGCGCCCAGCACGGCGACCTTCATGGTGAACTATCGGGTCGAGGACCTGCTCGGTCTTGTCGCCGCGTTGCGAGACGAAGGTTGCAACGTGCTGGAGAAAATCGATGACTCCGAGTATGGGAAGTTCGCGTGGGTCATCGATCCGGAGGGAAACAAGGTGGAACTCTGGCAACCGTCGGCGGAGTAGTGAGCAAACGCCGAAGACCAGACATGATTGGCCTCATCCGGCGCGCCGCCTTCGTGGTTGGTCTGATCGCTACCTCTGATGTAGCCGCGCAGCGCGCAACCTCAGCCAGAACACTCGAGCTCAGCGAGGCATCGATTGCCGATGTGCAGGAGGCGCTCACAGCAGGTCGTGCAACGAGCGTGCAAGTGGTGCAGCAGTACCTCGCGCGCATCGCAGCGTATGAACAGGCGGGTCCGGCACTCAATGCACTGATCCGCATCAATCCGAGGGCGCTGCAGGAGGCGGCGAGACTGGATGACGAACGCCGAGCCGGCAAAGTGCGAGGCCCAATGCACGGCATTCCCGTCATCGTCAAGGACAACTACGACACGGGCGACATGCCAACCAGTGCAGGGACGTTGGCGTTGGCCACCAGTCAACCGGCGGCAGATGGATTTCTCGTCCAGAAGTTGCGCGCTGCCGGCGCGATCATTATTGCCAAGTCCAACCTGCACGAACTCGCGGCCGGCATTACCAGTATCAGCTCCCTCGGCGGGCAGACGCGCAATCCGTACGACCCCACACGATGCCCCGGTGGTTCAAGTGGTGGCACCGGCGCAGCCATTGCGGCCAGCTTCGCCACGGTTGGCTGGGGATCGGATACCTGCGGTTCCATCCGGATTCCCAGTGCGTTCAACGCGCTCGTTGGCCTGCGCCCGACACAAGGGCTCGTGAGCCGACGCGGCATCGTACCCCTGTCGCATACACAGGATATCGGCGGCCCACTGGCGCGCACGGTGACCGACCTTGCCATCGCGCTCGACGTCAGTGTCGGGTACGACGCCGGGGATTCCGCGACGTACGTGCTGCGCGACCGGCCGACGCCGAAGTTTCACGCGGCGCTCGATCGCAACGCCCTTCGTGGTGCTCGCGTCGGAGTGTTCTTGCCGTACTTCCGCGACACGGATGCCGAAATCGCGGACACCGTTCGCGCCGCCATTGCCGCCATGCGCCTGCTGGGCGCGACCGTCATTGATGTGCCAATGGCGGAGTTTGACACGCTGATCGCCAGTACCAGCGTGACCAACATGGAAACCAAGTTCGACCTTATCGCCTACCTGAAGACGGTACCCGACGCTCCGGTCGGGTCGTTGCGCGAGATACTTGATCGCGGACTCTTCGACCGACAGTTGGAGGCGCGACTCCGGACCGCCGATACCGTCTCTGTCACCAACTCCGAGGCGCATCGCGTTGCGCTGATGCGCCAGTCGGCCTTACGCGCGCGCATGACGCGTTTGCTCGATAGCCTGTCGCTCGATGCGTTGGCGTATCCCACGATGCGGCAGAAGCCGGCCCTGCTCGGCGAAGTACAGAACGGTGGCACCTGCAACCTCGGCGCGCAGTCAGGCCTTCCCTCCATCAGCGTGCCCGCCGGTTTCTCCGCCGATGGACTCCCCATTGGCGTTGAGCTGCTCGGCGCGGGGTTTACGGACACACGACTTGTTGCACTCGCGTACGCCTTCGAGCAATCCGGCTCACGCCGCGTACGGCCCAGCACGACGCCCGCTCTGGTGGGCGGCCGGGCGCCAATGGCCACACCAATCGTGGTCGTGACGAACACGCGCGATCTCACCGTGATCACTCGCCTTACCGTGGACCGCGTCGCGAGCGTCGTGCGGTGGTCAGCGACAGTGCGGCGCGCCAACCAGCAGGCCACTCTCTCGGCGCTCGTGTTGCGACGCACGAGCGTAGCAGGGCAGATATCTGGCCCCACCGCATCGACCGGCGCCGGTGGTACCGTGATCTCGCGCATCACCATCCCCGAGAACAGCAGTCGAGTCACCGCACGGTTGCTGGGGCCCAACCAGCAACGAGGCAGTGGGTCCTTTCCCCTCACCTTTGCCGATCGCACAGCGTTGGACGCCGGGCGGCTGTCTTTGGCGCTGTACACCAACGCGGGAGTGCGGCCGGTTGAGGTGAAGGTGCGTGCGAAATAGCAGACGTGGCAGGGTCATCATGCATGAGTGGCAACGACTCGGCATAGCGCTGATGCTCCTCACCGCATGCCTCTGCAACGCAACCCCCGTGCGCGCGCAGGAAAAACCCCTCGGCGAGGTGTTGATTCTCACCACCGGTGGTACGATTGCCAGCCGTGCCACGGGCCCAATGACCGACGGCGCTTCGCTGGTGCGTGGGATTCCCGAACTTGCAACGGTGGCCAGTCTCCGCGTGCAGGAGCTGCTCCGCGTACCATCCTCGCAGATGACGCCCGCGGACTGGCTGCGCATGGCGAAGCGAATCAACGCAGAACTCCTTGCCGCGCCCGCGCTGCGCGGTGTGGTCGTCACGCACGGGACCGATACGATGGAAGAGACCGCGTTCTTCCTGAACCTCACGGTGCGCGACGCGCGTCCGGTGGTCGTGGTGGGCGCGATGCGCGGCAGCGACGAGGTGTCGGCCGACGGTCCGGCCAACATCCTGAACGGTGTCCGAGTGGCCACGAGTGAGGCCGCGAAAGGACAAGGAGTTCTGGTCGTCCTGAACGAAAATATCAGCGCCGCGCGTGATGTCTGGAGAACAGAGAACCGACGCGTCGACACGTTTCGTTCACCTGACCGCGGCTATCTTGGCGCGGCCGATCCGGACACGGTGTTGTTCTTTCGACGGGTAGTCACGCCGCACACCACGTCATCCGAGTTCGACGTCAGCCGCGTCGACGTGCTGCCGACCGTTGAGATTATCACCGACTACGCCGGGTTCGATACCAGCGTCATGCGAGCCGCCGTCCAACGCCGTCCGCGAGGCCTTGTGCTCACAAGCTTCGCCGGGGGACGATTGAGTGCGGGCGGCCGAGCAGCCGTGCGCATGGCCAGCGACGCAGGGATCCCGGTGGTGGTGGCCTCACGGGTGCCCGGTGGACGCATTGTCGGCACGCCGCTCGGCGATCTTCCCGGTGTGCTGGCCCGCGATCTGCCGTCGCATAAGGCGCGTATCCTCCTCATGCTCGCCCTCACTCGCACGTCGGAGCGCGCGGCGTTGCAGCAGATCTTCGATCGATACTAACGATGCGCTACCTACTTCCATCAAGCCGATTCCATTTCCTCTCCCGCTACTCCTGCCTCGACATGTCTCTGCTCCTCTCCTGCCGGCGGCCGCCGCTCGTGCCGTGCGCGCTCGCGCTGGTCGTCTCGTCCTCGTTACTTGCCCAACGCACACAACCGCCGACCCGTTCGTCGGGAGCGGCGGCCGTTGTCGGGGCGGATAGCACCGCCGCGCCGTCTTTCGATGGACTTCGTTGGCGCGGCATCGGCCCCGCGATGATGTCCGGTCGCATCAGCGACTTGGCGATCCATCCCAAGGCTCCACGCACCTGGTTCGTCGCCGCAGCCAGTGGCGGGTTGTGGAAAACAACCAACGCTGGCACGACGTTCACGCCGGTCTTCGACGCGCAGTCGACGTACTCGATCGGCACGGTCGTGATCGATCCGGCCAACCCCAACGTGGTGTGGGTGGGCACCGGCGAGAACAACTACCAGCGCGCAGTGGCCTATGGCGACGGCGTGTACAAGTCGCAGGACGGCGGCAAGACCTGGGCGAACGTGGGACTCAAGACGTCGGAACACATCGGACGCATCGTGGTGGACCCGCGCAATTCGAACGTGGTATGGGTGGCGGCGCAGGGCCCGGTGTGGAGCGGCGGCGGCGAGCGCGGGCTCTACAAAACGACCGACGGCGGCAAGACGTGGACGCGCGCGCTGGGTGGCGGTGACTGGGTAGGCGTCAACGATGTGCAGGTCGATCCACGCAATCCCGACATCGTGATCGCCAGCACGCATACGCGCCAGCGTCGCGTGTGGGGACAGGTGAGTGGCGGACCCGAGAGTGCCATCCACCGCAGCACCGATGGCGGCGCGACGTGGACCAAGGTCGCGAACGGACTTCCCACCGAAGAGCTGGGGCGCATTGGCCTTGCGATCAGCCCGAAGGATCCGGACGTTGTCTACGCCGTGCTCGAAGCGGCCAACGGTCGCGGCGGTGTGTATCGGTCCTCAGACATTGGCGCGAGCTGGACGCGCATGAGCGACGTCTCCACGAGCGGACTGTACTACGCGGAAGTGTTCGCCGATCCGCACCAGGTAGACCGCGTGTACCTGGTCGACACCTACAATCAGGTCTCCGATGATGGCGGCAAGACGTTCCGTCGGCTCGGCGAGCAGTACAAGCATGTGGACAATCACGTCATCTGGATCGATCCCACCGACCCCAATCACTATCTCGTTGGCAGCGACGGTGGCCTCTACGAGTCGTTCGATAAAGCGGCGACGTGGAACTTCTTCCCGAATCTGCCGCTCGCGCAGTTCTACAAGGTGGCCGTGGACAACAGCACGCCGTTCTATCGCGTGTACGGCGGCACACAGGACAACGCCACCGTGGGCGGGCCTTCGCGGAACAACACCGTGCACGGCATCGGTAATCACGAATGGGAAATGGTGGTGTTCGGCGACGGCTTCTCGGTGCAGGTCGATCCCACCGATCCGAACACGGTCTACGGTGAGTGGCAGAACGGCGGCTTGGTGCGGCATGATCGGCGCACGGGAGAGAACACCGGCATCCAGCCGCAGGTGGGGCCGGGCGTGGCGCCCAACCGCTACTACTGGGATTCGCCATTGCTCATCTCGCCGCATAATCCCAAGCGCATCTACTACGGCTCGCAGTATCTGTGGCGCTCAGACGACCGCGGCGATTCGTGGACCAAGCTTTCGGGTGACCTGACGCGCAACATTGAGCGGTCAGAACTCAAACTGCTGGGGCGTCAGCAGAGCGTCGATGCGATCGCACGCAACGGATCGACGAGCTTCTACGGTTCGATCATCACCATCAGCGAGTCGCCGAAGGTCGACGGGCTCCTGTACGTGGGCACCGACGACGGTGTCGTGCAGGTATCGGAGGACGCGGGCAAGACGTGGCGCCGCATCGGGTCGTTCCCCGGCGTGCGCGACTCGACGTACATGATCCAGATACTGGCGTCGCCGCACGACGCGAACACGGTGTATCTGGTGCCCAACAACCATCGCTCGGGGGACTTCGCGCCGTATCTGCTCAAGAGCACCGATCGCGGTCGCACGTGGACCTCCATCGCCGCTGGATTGCCGGCGCGTGGCTCGGTGTTCACCATCGCCGAAGACCCGGAAGTGCCTGGACTGCTCTACGTGGGAACCGAGTTCAGCGCCTTCGTGTCACTCGACGGCGGGGCGCGGTGGCGGCCGCTCAAGGGCGGTCTGCCAACCATTCAGGTGCGGCATCTGGTCGTGCAGCAACGTGAAGGCGATCTCGTCGCGGCCACGTTCGGCCGAGGCTTCTACATTCTCGACGACCTGACACCGTTGCGCCTGGCGGCGCGCGAGGCGCGCGTGATGGCCACGGCGGACGCACGGCTGCTCCCGGTTCGGCAAGCGCCGATGTTCCTGCAAGCCGAGCCGTACCTCGGCGGCAAGGGGCCCGGGTTCTTTGGTGCGCAGCATTACGTGGCGCCCAATCCGCCGCACGGCGCGGTGTTCACCTACTGGCTGGCCAAGGAGCTGCAAACCACGCGCGCCGCGCGACAGCAGAGAGAGAAGGCGTTGGTTAAAGACGGGAAGGACGTGCCGTTCCCGGGCTTCGACGTGTTGCGCGCGGAGGAACGCGAGGAAGCTCCCGAAGCCGTGCTCACCGTCACCGATGCCGACGGCCGCGTGTTGCGCCGACTCACCGGCCCGGTGAAGTCCGGATTCTCGCGTGTGGCATGGGACCTACGCTGGGCTGCGCCGCAACTGGCGGGGCCGCGTGGACCGGATGCTGACGACAATGGTCCGGAGGGGCCGGTTGCGGCGCCAGGGACGTACACCGTCACCCTTACGCTCCGACAGGATGGTGCGTTGCGCGACATCGGATCTCAGACCTTCACCGCTGAGCCGCCGGCGGCTCTCGCCGGCACCACGGCGCGCGACGCGGATACGCGGCAGTTCCGGCAGGAGACTGCTCGGCTGCAGCGCGCCGTGCTGGGCACCGTGGCCATTCTCAACGAGGCGTCGCAGCGTCTCACGCAACTCAAGCGCGCCATCGACGCCGCGCCGTCCGACACGCGCGCGCTCTCGGCCACGGCGCGCACGCTCGAGCGGCGCATCGGCGACCTGCGGATTCCGCTCAGTGGCGATCCAGTCGTTGCCCGGCGGAACGAACCCACTTCGGCGAGCATCACGGCGCGCGTGAGCGAGGTGATTCAGTACCACTGGAGCGGTTCGGGCGCGCCCACGGCCACGCAACGGCAGAACCTGCAGTGGGCGGCTGACGCGTTCGGGCCGGTGCGGACGCAGGTGGAGCAGCTGGTCGAGCGCGATCTCAAGGCACTGGAGACGGCGGCTGAGGCCGCGGGCGCACCGTGGACGGCAGGACGAGTGCCCAGATGGCCGTAGTCGAGAGTACCCTCATCAGGAAACCGGTCGGCAGGTTGACCCGTAGATCGAGCGGGACGTAGCGTCACTCGGTGCGTACTACCGGTGCGTACTACCGGTGCGTACTAGGTTTCAGCAGGGCATGTCTCTCAATCTCTTCCGCCAAACATTGGAGCCCGCGTGTCCGGAACCGTGTCACATTGGAACCCACGACGACTCGTCAATCGGAGCGCTGCCGCGCTGCTGCTCGCCGCGGCGCCGCTCGCCGGAGCCCAGTCTCCGGCCCCGCTCGCCATCGACAGCTACACCCTGCCTAATGGCCTCAAAGTCATCCTGGCAGAAGACCACTCGGCGCAGGTGATCACGGTCAACGTGTGGTACAACGTGGGATCGCGAAATGAACGTGCCGGTCGCACCGGGTTCGCCCACCTGTTCGAGCACATGATGTTTCAGGGCTCGGCGAACGTAAAGAAGGGCGATCACATGGCGCTGGTTCAGCAGGCTGGCGGCGAGATGAACGGCTCCACGGCTGACGATCGCACCAACTACTACCAGACGCTGCCGTCCAATCGACTCAATCTTGGCCTCTGGCTTGAAGCGGACCGCATGCGGTCACTGGCCATTACGCAGGAGAACTTCGAGAACCAGCGCGAGACGGTAAAGGAAGAGCGCCGCCTGCGCATCGACAATCAGCCGTACACGGGCGCATTTCTGTCGTCGCTCACAAGTGGATTCGATCCGAAGTCGTGCTTTGCCTACGCGCACGAGACCATAGGCTCGATGGACGACCTGAACGCGGCCAAGCTGGAAGACGTGCAGGCGTTCTTCAACACGTACTACGTGCCCAACAATGCCACGCTGGTCGTCACGGGCGACTTCCAGCCCGGCGAGACCAAACAGCTCATCACCACGTACTTCGGCGGCATTCCGCGCGCCGCAAACCCTCCGAGCGTCGGCTGCGACCAGCCGTTCAACGTGGGGCAGCAGCGCCGGAGCGTCACGGATTCCAAGGCGAACCTGCCGGCCGTCCTGCTGCTGTACCGCATGCCCGAGTACAAGAACGTCGATTCGCCGGCCCTTGAGTTCCTGAGCACGATCCTTGGCGGCGGCGAGAGTTCACGGCTCAATCGCGCGGTCGTACGCGATGCCAAGGCGGCGGTCGCGGTGCAGACCATCGCGGGTCTGGGTGCGCGTCGCGGTCCCAACATCTTCGCGGCCCTCGGTATTGCCAATCAGGGCGTCTCCCCCGACTCGATCGAGACCTTGCTGGTCAAGCAGATCGCCGATGTCGTGGCCAACGGAGTGACCGAGGCCGAACTGGCCAAGGCCAAGAATGCGTACCGCGCCGGACGCATCGGTGAATTGCAGACCTCGATGGGGCGTGCCGAGGCCATTCACACTGCCGACATGTTCCTGGGCGACCCCAAGGCGGTGAATGCGGATCTCGAGCGGCACATGGCCGTGACGGTCGACGACATCAAGCGCGCGGCCGCGAAGTACCTGCGCCCCGACAACAGCGTCATCACGCTCATCAAACCCGAGGGGAAGACGCCGTGAGCGTGACATCAATCGCTACTCCTGTTTCGACTCGCATGTCGAATCATATGTCGACTCGGACACTGGCCCTGTCGGCCACGTTGGCGTGCCTCGCGCCTGCCGTAGCGCCGCTCTCGGCGCAGACCTATCCCACCACACCGCCTGCGCCGGCTGCGGTGAAGCCGGCCGCGCTGCCTCCGTTCCAGGAAGCGGTGCTGGCAAACGGTGTGCGCGTCGTGCTGGTGGAGAACCACCGCAATCCTGTGGTCGCGTTTCGACTGGCCATTCAGGCGGGCGGCAACTACGACGCAACGGAGAAGGCGGGCACGGCGTCGATGGTCGCGACGCTGCTAACCAAGGGGGCGGGCGCACGGTCGGCCGAGCAGATTTCGGCTGCCATCGAGAACGCGGGTGGATCATTGGGTGCGTTCACCGATGACGACTTCCTCAGCGTGTCCGGCAGTGTGCTGTCGAACGCGGCCCCATTGGCGTTCGAACTGCTGGGCGATGTAGTGGCTCGGCCGGCGTTCAGTGACAAGGAGTTCGAGCTTGCGCGCACGCAGGCGCTCAGCGGCTTGCAGTTGGAGCTCACCAATCCATCGGCGCTCGCCGCGCGCGCGCTCGCCGCGGGTTTGTATGGCAAGCACCCCTATGGCCGCAGCGCGACGCCCAAGAGCGTTCGCGCCATCACGCGTGCCGACCTGCTGGCGTTTCAGGGTGCACGGCTCAAGCCGAGCGGCGCGGTGTTGGTGGTCGCGGGCGACATCACGATGGCGTCGCTCAAGGCCCTCGCCACCAAGGGATTCGGTGCGTGGACCGGTGCACCCGCTGCATCACCGGTATTGCCCGTGCCGCCGCAACGCACGGCCACGGAGATCGTGCTCGTGCATCGGCCTGGCAGCGTCCAGTCCAATCTGCTGGTGGGCAACCTCGCCATGACACCCACCGACCCACAGCGCTACGCCGCCATCGTGGCCAACCGCGTGCTCGGCGGCGGTGCGGCGGCGCGCTTGTTCATGGTGCTGCGCGAACAGAAGAGCTGGACGTATGGCGCCTACTCCAATCTCACACGCCCCCGCGGAGTGGGCCGCTTCGAGGCGAACGCCGAAGTTCGCACCGAGGTCACCGATTCGGCGCTGGTCGAACTGCTCGCGCAGCTGCGTCGTGTCAATACGGAGGCTATTCCGACGGCTGAACTGGAGCTGGCCAAGAACTCGCTGGTGGGCGTCTTCCCGCTCACCATCGAAACCCCGCAGCAGCTCGCGGAGCGTGTGGCATCGGTCAAGCTGTACGGCCTTGCGCCAAACTACCTGCAGACCTACCGCAACAACGTCGCAGCCGTCACCGCCGCGCAGGCGCTGGCCGCCGCGAAGCGTGCCATTCAGCCGCAGAAGGCGCTCGTGGTGGTAGTGGGCGATGGCAGCAAGGTGTACGAGAAGCTGCGCAAGATCGCGCCGGTGCGGATTGTCAGCGTCGACGGTGATCCCATGACGGCCAGTGACCTGACACCGCGTGCGATGGGGTTGGCACTGGACTTCTCGAAACTCTCCGCACGGCGTGACTCTTTTGTGGTGTCGGTGCAGGGCAATCCTGCCGGCTCGTCGGTGTATGCGCTGGAGTCGCGGGCCGGTGGATGGACGCTGCGCGAAAACACCAGCATCATGGGCGGCATGATGGTCCAGACCACCACGCTCGACACCGATGCCTCGCTGGCGCCGGCCATGCTGGCGCAAACGATGACGATGCAGGGACAGGCCATGAAAACGAACGTGACCTTCGCTGCCGGACGGGCCACAGGCAGCGCAACCACGCCCGCTCAGACCGGTCCCAAGACTTCACCGATCGACGTCGAAATTCCCGTGGGAACGCTGGACAGTGACGCGTTGCAGATCGCGTTGCCGCTCTTCCGCTGGTCCGCCGATGCCAAGTTCACGCTGAACCTGTTCAGCGCCGGCAAGGGCGTCGTGGAAGCGATCACCCTGACCGTTGTGGGGAGCGAGACTGTGAAAGTGCCCGCCGGCACGTTCGAAACCTGGAAGGTGGAGCAGAAGGGCGGCGAAGCCGGCGCAATGCTGTACATCTCGAAGGATGCCGCACGGCGTCTCGTGAAGATCGCTCCGGTGGGGCAGCCGATTGAGCTGTTGCTGGCCAAGTAGTAGAGGTGCGAGACGTGGGCCTGGCGCGGTGGTGAATCGCCGGACTACCTAATGGAATGATGCCGTTGGCTACGAAAAAGGAGGCGCACCGCTGAGCGGGCGCCTCCTTCGTTTCGAGCAGATCGCGAGTGATCAGGCCGTAACGCGACGGCGGCGAGCGGCGGCGCCAACCAGCAGAAGCGCGGGAATCATGAGTGCGTACGTGGACGGCTCCGGCACGGCCGAGATCGTGAAGTTCGGTCCAAACCAGCCG
>JANNEV010000122.1:0-5496 GCA_031379145.1 Gemmatimonadaceae bacterium | reverse complement strand
GATCCCGAAAGATCTAGCGCCGAATCACTAAAATGCTCATCAGTACTGTCTCGCTGCACCCCTGATGGAGCTGCAGGTCAAAGACACCACCTCGCACATCCTTCGATCTCAACTTCAGTTGTCAAATAACGCCCTGCTATCCCACGCAACCCCTTCAGGTTGCTGTACTTAGCTAATTCTTGACCACCGCTGTTTTAGTGGCAGACTCACATTATAACTCGCGGTTTTCCGAGGTCAAGGCCTCATTCACCATTTTTCTGCTCTATTTCAGCAGACCAGCACATTCGAGGCACAGCCGAGCACGGTGCCGGAACCGCAGACACCACCGAGCCTCACAGACCGCCGCACAGCGACGAACAACCCACTCAGCAACGCCCGCGACCGACCCACGGAGAGGAGTTCGGTCGGTCACCTCCGAACAGTCAGAATGACGCCGGCCGGGCTCGCAGCTCACGAGTGACCGTCGACGTGAAGCCATCGCCGGTCCGGCCCTCCGAGGCGCAATGGCATGGTATCTCCGCCCGCTCCCGCAAGCGCAGGCAAAGCAGCGCCTCGTCACGCGGGCCGACCAGACCCCGGCGGCGTAGACCTGAGACCGCGTGCAACTTCCGTCCCCAAGAGAGAAGCGCGCCGCGGCGAAGGACTCATCGCGCGACGCACCACCAGACGGCGACTCGGCTCGCCCGCGGAAGACGCGCCGAAGCCACGCCACCTCCACGACGGCTTCGCCCGTGCGAGAGCGCGCCGCGGGATTTCCCGCGCGCGTGCACCGACGACTAGCGAAAGCAGCCGGCGGTGGCGACCGACCGAATCCGCGCCAGCTCTGTCTCAAGAGAGGCGCGATTGGCTGCGAACGCCGCCGACGTATACAGGTTGACTCCCTCACTCCGATCATTGGCCAGATCGAAGAGTGCCCAAACCCCAGTGTCGTACGAAAGCTTGAAACGGCCGTCGCGAATGGCGTAGCGGGAGACGCCCGTTTGGCACAGCTCCGAGAACGCATGTGTTCGGCCCGTCGTCACGGAAGAACCGACCAGCAGTGGCTGAAGACTGTAGCTGTTGTTGACGACGCTCTCCGCCGCCCCCGCAGCGAGACCAATCGTCGCGAACAGGTCGGTCGACACGACAAGCGAAGAATCACGGCCAGTGCGAGTCACGCCGACACCGGCGAGCACGAGGGGCACACGGATGCCACCTTCGGATATGGCGGTCTTGCCGCCACGCACCGCGCTTCCGACGTCCTTCAGATTCGCCGGAGTCCCGTTGTCCCCCATGAACACGACGAGCGTGTTCTTGAGATCGACCTTCGACAGCAGTCGTCCGATCTCCGTGTCCATCGCCTGCAGCATGGCCTTGTACACCACCGTGGTGTTCGAGGTCGTCCCCGGAGCGAGCGCACCGACGTTGACCGAATGCAAGGCTTCCGGTGGCACCTGGTTAGGCGTATGCGGCGCATTGAATGCCACGTACGCAAACCAGGGATCCGACGGACGTGCGCGAGCGTGATCATCCAGAAACGCGATCGCATAGTCGGTGATCGCCGTCGTCGCATAGGTCGTCGTCGCGGTCGTTGTTCCATCCAGATCGACCGCATCCCAACGAAAGTAGTCAGTAAGCCCAGCGCCGAGAAAACCGCGGAAGCGCGGCACGCCGGAATCGCGAACGTGTTGAATACCGAGATTGCCGCCGAGATGCCATTTGCCGAACACCGCCATGTCATACTTCGCCGAACTCTTCGACGCGATGTATTCGAACAGCGTCGTGACCGAGGTCGGCATCACGTCACCCGCGTCCGTGACGCCGGTGCGGTTGCCGTACAGGCCGGTCAGCACCGCGGCGCGCGTCGGCGAGCACATGGGATTGGTCCACGCGTTCTCGAAGACAAGACCCTTCGCGGCGAGCCCCGCGATCGTGGGCATCGAGACAGCGCCCGTTCCAGCGAGGTCCGGATACAGCTCGGACGACTCCGCGCCGAAATCATCCGCCAAAATCAGCAGTACGTTTGGACGTGTCGCCGGTGTGGGCGTCGGGGTCGGTGCGGGTGCAGGCGCAGATGGGATCGATACGTCGTCGGGTTCTGTGGCCTTCCGGCACGACGTGATCGCCAGGCCGCTGCACAGCACGAGGATCATCGCACGCACCACGGGGCCGGACGGACGAACGGCGATTGGACGTTTCATCATCGGTCAACTCGGTTGAGAGGTTGTCGCATGACAGACGCGACGAAAGCGCCGGCGCTAACTCGGCCGCGCACCTCGCCACGCGCCTGGCGACGCGCCACGGAGTCCCCGATCGAGCTCCGAAGTCCCACTCGCGCCGAGACTGTCTGGCGCAATGGCATCATGCGCGACATGCACGTTGCGTGCGATGTGATCCAGTCCGTTGCTAGGCCTGCGGTGCGACTCGACCGATGAACATCGCCGCACCGAGCACAGCGGCGACAATCGACGCCACTGCCGACGCGGGGAATCGGGGTGCTACCGTCGTGAAACGTTGACCCAACGCGACGATCACGAGAACAATGGAGAGAAAAAGGAACTGTCCGAGCTCAATGCCCGCATTGAAACCCGCCAGCGTCGCGATCCTGCTGCCGATGTCCACCGACATCGCACCAATCGCGGAGGAGAAACCGAACCCGTGCAGCAACCCGCACGCGAACACCAGCGCGATTCGAGCACTTGTCGAATGACTGTGCGGCGAACCGGAGCGTCGCAGGTTCAGCAGCGCCAGAACCACGATGCTGGCCGCTATTCCGGGCTCGATGACGCTCGACGGCACACGAACCACCCCGAACGCGGACAGTGCAAGCGTGATGCTGTGCGCGACGGTAAAGCTCGTGACCACGCCAATCCAGTAGCGCCATCCTGCGGCGGCCACGACAATGGTGAGCAAGAACAAGAGGTGATCCGGTCCATGCAGAATGTGCTCCGCACCAACGCGAACGAAATCGCGAAACGTGGACCAGCGGCCGCGAAAAAACATGTGCGTCGACGCGCCCACTTCGAGCAGAGCGACCTCGGTGACCTTCGCGGTTGCGAGGCCGTGGGTCGCCGTGATCGTCATCTGCGCCTCACCCGACTTGCTGCCAAACAGATCGGTGGTGAGTTCAGGGTTGATGGGCACCTCATCGAAATTGGCACGATGCATCACCACCACGTAGTCGACCTCGGTCATCGAGCCGTCGTTCACCGGACTGGACACCCACGTCAGCACGCCCGTGCCCCGTCTGCCGTTGCTGCTGATGTGGAATCGTGCCTCGAACTGCCGCTGGATCTCCGTGGTGTGACGTTGGATCTCAACAAGCGACAGCAATCCGTCTCCGTCATCATCGACGCCGGTGAGCGCCGAAACGGGGACAGACACGACGAAGAATGCGGCGCGATCGACAAGGTTCATGGTCGCACTCTGCTTGGGTAGCAAGTGCGCCTCTGCGGTGCCGGCGAAGAGCGACAGGGCGAGCAGAATGCCGAGCAGGCGAGGCATCACCGTCAGTTGATCCTGCCCTTCACACAGCGGCTGAAGTACGGGTAGCTATCGGTCGCCATGTAGTAGTAGATGCCGTTCGGGAACTCCGGCGTTACGCCAGTACGACCATTGCAGTCGTCCAAATCCCCTGATCCGGCGGCGTACGTCCAGTCCGAGACGAACGCGCCGAGCTGCACGAGCGAGACGGACGGCCTTCCCGGATCCGCCGCCGTATCGCGAGCGTAACTGCCCGAGCACACTTTCACCGCGCTGGTGGCATCCATGGCATTGGTGAAGCAGTAGCGCGCGTACACCGGATAGCCGTCCCCTGCCCATCCGACCAACACCATCTTTCTGTTCGTGTTGGACGCGCCAGCGTTGGTGAGGAGCGCCTCTGGCATGCCGTGATAGTGATACTCGCCGCTCGGCTGGACATGCGCGTTGTTCACATCCTCGCCGAAGTTGAACGTGGTCTGTCCAAGCGCTTCAAGCCGCCACACGTCCGTGCCCATGGCGAGATTGCACTGCGACGTTGCCGTCATGGTGCCCGGACATGTGCCCGCGGTTCCCGGATCAAACTTGACGCCCGCCAAGCTGAAGACGCTGGCGCCACCCGGTCCGCCGATGTTTGCGTTTCTCACTCCGGCGGTCGGCGTGAGGGTGGCAGAAAAATTGATACTTTGCGCCGTAATTCTGTTCGGGTTGCCGGCGTTCGGGAACGTGCCGACCACATGATTGGGCAGGCCATTCGCGATGAGTGTGCGCGTCGTGCCGGTGCAGGTCCAGGCCCACGTCGATGTCAGCGTGCCCGAGGTGCTGTAGGTGCCGGTGTAGCTACCGCTGAACGGGCAGAGTACACTCGCGGTGTTGACCGTCCCGGTCGACACAACGGGCGTTACCGTGACGACGCCAGACGACGCACTGGTACCTGCGGAGTTGGTGGCAGTGACGGTGCAGCTATAGGCCGTTTCATTGATCAGCGCCGTCACGACGATCGGGCTGGTCGTGCCAGTGCCGGTGCGAATCACGCCGCCGCCCGAGCACGACACGGTGTAGCCGGTGATCGCGGCTCCACCGGTTGAAGCGGGCGCCGTAAAGGCGATACTCGCAGTGGCATTTCCCGCGATGGCGGCGCCGATGGTCGGCGCTCCGGGGGCAGTGATCGGCGAGATCGGCGTGACCGTGATCGCGGCAGACGGCACGCTTGTACCAGCTGAGTTCGAGGCAGTCACAGCGCAGCTGTAGGTGGTGCCGTTGGTCAGTCCAGTCACGGTAATCGGACTCGCTGATCCTGCGCCTGAAATGGCGGTGCCACCGCCGGCGCACGAGGCGGTATAGCCGGTGATCGCCGCGCCGCCGGAAGAAGCCGGGGCAGTAAACGTGACGCTGGCACTCGCGTTTCCAGCCGTGACGGCGCCGATCGTTGGGGCTCCTGGGACCGTCACCGTGGTACCGGTCGAGGCGTCGCCGCAGGCGGAGACGATTGCGACAGCAACGGCGCCGGCGATGATCGCTGGGATACTGCGCGCGTACGGCATGGATCAAAGCTCCGATGAGTCCGGGTTTGTCGCTTGCCCTCGCGTCGACCGCGTCGCGCGGTGGCGACGGTCGGAGAACGCGATCGGGCAGGAGTGCGGTGGGCGGTCCGCGTCGATGGAAGCAACAGACGTCGTGACGGCACTCTGACAACGGCATTCGGAAAACCACTCCCTTCGTCGGCTGCTGGTGCCGGCGGTCGCTGGCGCGGATCGGGACCGGGATCGGTGGCGCGGCGGGCGGCGGAACGGCGCGTGGCGCGGATCGGTGGCGCGGATCGGTGGCGCGGATCGGTGGCGCGGATCGGTGGCGCGGATCGGTGGCGCGGCGGGCGGCGGGCGGCGGTCGGCGGGCGGGGGAAGGATACGGATACGACACAGCCCCCGCCACATGGAGTGACGGGGGCTGTGCACAAGGTGCCGGCAACGGCCTACTCTCCCGCGATCTCTCGACCGGAGTACCATCGGCGCTGCTTGGCTTAACGACCGTGTTCGG
>JANNEV010000121.1:0-1738 GCA_031379145.1 Gemmatimonadaceae bacterium | reverse complement strand
GGAGGATGTGCGCGCAGGCGTCGACATGAACGTGGTGATGAGCAGCGAAGGTCGATTTGTTGAAGTGCAGGGGACTGGCGAACATGGCACCTTCGCCCGCGAGGAGCTGGATGCGCTGTTGGCACAGGCTACGAACGGCATTCGGCTGCTCGATGTGGCGCAGCAGGCGGCCCTGCGTGCCGAGCTGGTGCCGGTCGAGCATCGGAGCTGACTGCGACCATGGTCGCTCGTGTCCTGGTCGCGACTCGCAGTGCAGGGAAGATGCGTGAGCTGCTGCCGTTGTTGTCGGGGGCGGGGGTGTTGGCGGACTCGCTGCTCTCGATCGGACTGCCCGAAGAGTTGGATGAGGACGGGCTGGAGGTGCACGAGACGTTTGAAGCGAATGCGTTGGCGAAGGCGCGGTGGTTTTCTGAGCGTACGGGAGGCCGCATCGTGGTCGCCGACGATTCCGGCCTCGAGGTGGAGGCTCTGGATGGCCTCCCCGGTGTTCTCAGCAAGCGGTGGGGCGGATTTCATGAGCTCTCGGGGGCGGAGCTGGATGCGGCGAACAACGCGTTCCTGCTTGCATCGCTGGTCGAGTCAGCGCGCGTTGGCCGTTCCTCTCGCTCGGCTCGATATGTGTGCGCGGCGGCGTGTGTTTGGCCGCACGGGGCCCTGGTGTCTCGTGGCACGACCGCTGGTCGGATCCAGTCTGCTCCGGACGGGAGCCATGGATTCGGCTATGACCCGTTGTTCTGTTCGGACGAGCTCGGCGTGACGTTTGCTATGTCTGGGCCAGAGGAAAAGGAGCGAGTGAGCCATCGTGGCCGCGCGTTCCGGGCGCTACTCACGATGATCCGTGAGACTGAGGAACTACGGGAAAAATTGTTCTGACCCGTTGACCACGCTTGGAGTGTCGAATACGTTAGTCGGCTGTAGCGGGGCGTAGCGTAGCCCGGTATCGCGCCTGCTTTGGGAGCAGGAGGTCGCCGGTTCGAATCCGGCCGCCCCGATCCCGCCGCACGAAAGAGCAGTCGCATGATGGTTCGGTTTTGCGCGCGTCAGGCGGAAGTTGCTGGTCTCACATGCGGGCGCCAGTAGCTCAGTTGGATAGAGCGGCAGCCTTCTAAGCTGCGGGTCGGGGGTTCGATCCCCTCCTGGCGCGCTGGCGATGGTGGATTCGTGTCGGCGGTGCAGTATGCAGGTGCAGTGAGCGCGCCCTTAGCTCAATGGTGGAGCAGCTGACTCTAAATCAGTAGGTTCTAGGTTCGAGTCCTAGAGGGCGCATGTGCGGGGTGTTGCTGTGGACAGGCGATGAGGGCTGCCTTGTGAGTGAGGCGGCCCTTGTTTGTCTCTGGATATGAACGAGTCGGCAGGTTGGCTTCTCGTGGTGACAGTCTGCTCTTGCATTTGCGGCATCCGACACTTAACTTCTCCACCCCTCGATCATCAGGGTGTTCTCGCAGCCTACGGCTGCGGTATGTTCACTCGGTGCGGTGGGGAGAAAGTTGTTGCGAGGGCTTTACAGAGAGTCACGCGCGGTTTATTAGTTAAGGCTCCTGCAGAAACATCGGCAGACAAGAATTTGTAAGTGAAGCAACTTGAAGGGGTTGCGTAAGATAGCAGGGCGTTATTTGACAACTGAAGTTGAGATCGAAGGATGTGCGAGGTGGTGTCTTTGACCTGCAGCTCCATCAGGGGTGCAGCGAGACAGTACTGATGAGCATTTTAGTGATTCGGCGCTAGATCTTTCGGGATC
>JANNEV010000120.1:0-1981 GCA_031379145.1 Gemmatimonadaceae bacterium | reverse complement strand
ACGATTGCGCGTGCATTGGCGATCGCCGACTTCCATCCGCTGCATCCGGGGATCGCGGCGCACGGCGCGGTCACGGTGGTCGTCGTGCCATCCTGTCCCGATGGAAGACCCGAGCCGAGCGACGAGCTGTGCGCCGAGGTGGCGAGGTACCTGTGCCGGCGTCGTCCCGTCGCGACCGAAATTCATGTCGTCGGGCCGTGCTACAAGCAGATCACGGTGATGGCGCGCGTGCATGCACCGGGTGCCGTGAACAGCACTCGGCTTGTCCAGGATGCGGTGGCGGCGCTCGAGGCGTTCCTGCACCCGCTGCGCGGCGGACCGCAGGGAACGGGCTGGCCGGTCGGGCGCCCCGTGTATCGCACCGAGGTGATGGCCGTGCTCAGCGCGCTGCCGGAGGTGACGTACGTCGAAGACGTTCGGCTGCAGGTGAGCACTGAGGACGCCGCGCGTTGCGGCAATGCGGAGATTTGCCCGCGCGGATTGGTGACGTCCGGCGCGCACCAGATCACGATCGCTCAGGAGACAGGACGATGAGTGAGAGAGAGCTCGATCGGCTCAACTACTACAATGGCAAGCGACTGCTGGCGGGCGATCTGAAGCTCGAGCAGGAGTATCACATCCGCGTACGCCGTTGGTTAAACAAGTCACTCTACGCGGCCGGGATTGCGCGCGGCCTCGAGGTGCGCGAGGTGCCGGGTACGCCTGCCGTTGTGGTGTCGCCAGGCCTCGCGCTCGACTCCGATGGACGCGAGATCATTCTCCTCGAGGACGAACGCATCGACGTCCTCGGGATGGCCAGCCGCTCGCCCTGCGGCGGAAAGCCCGGCGATGGCAGCTATCTCACGATTCAGTACGACGAGGCAGTGATTGCCGACGAAAGTGATGGATGCTGCGCGCCGTCGGCTGACACGTCGCGCGGTGTCAACAGCGTCGCATGGGGCGGGCCGGCGCGCGTGCGAGCCGCGCCGGTGTTCCGATGGACCGATGTGCTGCCCGCGGAAGGGAGCGGCGAAATCGTGCTGGCGCAGGTGTCGCTCAAGACCGGATGCGGGTCGGTGCAAAGTGTGGACGCGGGCGTGCGCCGGTACATCGGCGTCGCGTCGGCGAACAAGGTGCGGCAGTATGCATTGGAGGGCGTGCGCGATTTGAGCTCGCATCGCGCGGTCGACGAGGCGCATCAGCGGATCTACTTCCACATTCGCGGGCGACAGGCGACATCGGTGACGCTGTATCTGCGCGCGGAGAAATTGCCATCACTGTACTACACCGAGATGGGCGGGCATTCTCATTCACTGAGTAGCCCCGGCGCTGCGGACGGTGCCCATGAGCACTCACTCGGCACGCCTCGGACCACGGACGATGGCAATCACCGCCACCGAATTGCGTCCGATTTTGCCCCTGACAACGACCTCGTCTCGGCAGCTGCATCAGCCATCGCCTCGATCTCGACAAGAGATCCACTGCAGAACGTTCTCGTTGTTGCACCCCGGCTCAGAATCACTTTCACGGACCCATTCAATCCGAACAACACGCTGACGACTGACGTTCCGCCGACCATCCGCGATACCTCAATTGTGTCCGAGTGGGCCGATCCCTCGACGCACCATCACCTCTTGGCGGCCGGCCAGAAAACCGCGAGAGATGGGGCACACACGCACGCTGCGGGGTCCGCCGCGCCGGCCGGTGTCGACGATGCGACGAACTCCGAATATTCTGCGCGTCGAGGGCCACCACTGACGTACCTCGCGGACCTCGCGATCTGGATTGACGGTGTAGATCAGTCCAACAACATCAAGCAGCAGTTGCAGGCCGCGATCCCAACTGAAGCTCAAGCGTGGCAGAAAATCGGCGACGGGTCGAAGTCCCATCCCCTCGTCACCAACGGGACTCGGGCCATCAAGCTCGACTTTCTACCGGGGTTGTTCTTCGGCGAGGGCGAACACTGGATCGAGCTGCGGCTCGCGCCAAAAATCGTCAGTGG
>JANNEV010000674.1:0-7199 GCA_031379145.1 Gemmatimonadaceae bacterium | reverse complement strand
CGGAGGATCAACGAGTCCACCAGGAATCGGTTGTTCGAGGTGGAGTCACGCAGCGAGATCGCCTGCCTAGGCCAGCGCGCAATCACGCCGTTGAGGTAGTAGCCGCCTGTTCCGCGTCGCAGCACCATCCCCACACCACCGTTCGCCGGCGTTGTCTGCGTACCACCGACGCCGATGACCGTGAAGTTGGCGAACACATTCATGTTCCACAGCCCGTCCGTCGCACCAGAACTTTGCGCGTTACCGCCCGGAGGCGCCGTGCAGCCGCCACCGTTGCATCCGTCGACTTCGAAGCTCTGCGGGTCGGCCGAGACTGCACCAGCTCCGGCGCGGGGCGTCAGGAAGGTTGACTGGAACGAAATCAGGAACTGGTTGCGGCCACGGTAGCCTTCGGACGTATCGAAGTGGTCGTCGCCCGACTCGTACGAGACGAGCCACTTGCCGTCTACTGTTCCGCCAAACCACTCGAACGCGTCGTCCAGGCCCGACATGGACTGCAGGTATTCAAACGTGGTGCCGCTGCCAACTGCGCCGAAAGTGAACGAGTTCAGCTCGGCGTCGGGCAGGGTCGCATAGCCGGCGAACTCCACCCGCACATAGCGCAGTGTGCCGCTGTTGTCGGCATCGTTGGTGCCGCCGGTGTAGATGACACCCGCCGGGTTTGAGCCGACCACCGAGCCATCCGACCCTTCGATGATGATATTGCCGGAACGATTGTTCCGGGCATTGCCGACGATGATCAGTCCGCCCCAGTCACCCGGCGAGCGATTGCCGGCGCTGCGCTGGGAAGTGAACACGATCGGAGCGGATTCCGTGCCCTGTGCGTCAATGCGGGCGCCACGCAGAATAAAGAGTGCTGATCCGAGCGCGGTCGTATCGCCAACGATCCGCGTACCCGCGCGGATAGTGAGCGTGGCGCCGCTGTTCACGTACACGAAGCCACGGAGTACATAGTTCGTGTCTGCGGTGAGCGTACGGCTGGCCGCGATGGAGCCCGTGAGAACAGTTGTTGGCGTCGGCGCGATTGCGTAGGCGACGGTGACGGTCGCGGTCGCGCTTGAGGTGACGGTGGCTGGCGATCCGGTCACGGTCGCGTTGTAGCGCGCCGTGCCTGCGGTGACTTGCGCGGCGGTCACGCTGTAGCTGCCCGGTGCGACCGAAATGGAGGTGGAGCCGGTCGCGCTCTGCGCGAAGGCACTTGGGCCGGCGATCGCGATGCTGGCGTTGGTGCCGGCGGGCAGTCCGCTGACGGTGACAGCGAGCGTGCCGTTCACCGGAGTTGCGGGAGCCGCCGGGCCATCATCGCCACCGCACGCGGAGAGTACGCACAACGCCAGGGCAGCCGCAGCCACGGCGGGAAGTCGCAGCAACTTCATGATCGGCGGTCCTTTTCGAGAGAAGTAGGGTGGTGACTGGGTAGAACGCATACAGGCACGCCTTCACAAAAGCGTGCCTGTGTGCCACCTCGATCAAGATTGTGTCACGGTCACGTCACTCCGGCGCGCTGTCTCCGGCGTGAGGTCCGGCAACGGCGCGCGGCGATGCGCTACTGTTTCCAGGACAGCCCGAACGAGACAGAGCGACCCGCGTTGAATCCTTCGCGCTCCAGATTCCCCTGCAGGAAGCGGTAGCGTGCATCGAGCAGGTTCTTGCCGTCGATGCGGGCGGCGAGCTGGCCGCGGAGCGGGAACCGGAGTGCGAGGTCAACGATGTTGCGAGACTTCTCGACGATGTTCGGCAACGGCGTCACGCCGGCGGCAAAGATGCGGTCGCCGACCACGTTGTACAGGAGCGTCGCGCTCGACGCGCCGGAGATCGAGGAGTAGGTGACGCCCATGTTCACGACATAGGGTGCCTGTCCCACCAGCCGACGCTTGGTCTCAGTGACAGTGAGTCCCTTGGTGGTGTCCAGCGAAACCGAGGATTTCATGACGGACACATTGCTGAAGCCGGTGAGTCCGCTCGCCCAGTGGCCGAGGAACGACATCTGTTTCCTCGCTTCGAGTTCGACGCCCACGTTCGTGGCGCGCAGCGCATTCTGGAATCGTGCCTGGTACGCGCCGGACGTGGCCGACTCCACCCGTTCGATCGGTGCATCGAACTGTTTGGCGAAGACGCCGATGCTGAACACTTCGCCTGAATTCGGGAAAATCTCGTAACGCAGGTCGTAGTTGTTGATCAGCGACCGCACCAGCTTGTCATTGCCCGTGACGCTGACGCCGCCGAGGACGTCGCGGAAGGTGACCGGTGCGAGTTCGCGATACTCCGGCCGAGCCAGCGTCCGCGTCACGCCGAACCGAAGGTTCTGCGTTTCGGTGAGCTTCGTGTTGATGAGCAGCGAGGGGAGGACGTCTGTGTTCTTGAGTCGGGCGGAGGCGGTGAAACCACCTTGCGTGCTGGAGTTGACGGTGATGTCCGCCGCCTCAGCGCGCGCGCCGGCGATGAGCCGCACCTTGTCCGTCAGGCCCCAATCCATCATCGCGTATCCTGCGGCGGTGCGATCGCTTGCCGTGTATGATCCAGCCTGGCCGACCGGCTGCACGTTGATGACGGAGCACGTGGCACAGGCCTGTGAGGCGCCGAAGATGACGTCAGGCTGCTGCTCGAGCACGCTCGAGGAGGCGCGGGTCAGAAACGCGTAGATCGGTGCCTGCGCTGTCCGATCGGTCACGCGGTAGTATGCGCCGACCTTGAGGGTGTTCTGGTTGGAAAGCGCCCCGAGGTTGACGGTGTGATCGAGCTGCCCGGTGGAGTTGTTTTCCTGCAAGTCGAAGAACAGCCGACGCGCGCCGTCGAGCGAACCAAGCAACCGATACTTACCGTCGGTGGCGCGGGAATAGACAATGTCCGACCGGTCGGGCTCTCGACGTGAGGTCTTGCCGTAGGTGGCCGACCAGTTGGTCTTGTTGCTGGCCGACAACTGATGCTCGCCCTGCGCGGTCACGGTGGCGACACCGCGCTCGACATAGCGAAGCGTTGTGCGAGCGATGCTGTCGGACAGGTTTTCGTCGAAGCCGCGGTCGGTGCGTGCTTCGTTGTCGGCGCTGCGGGTGGCCGTGCTATTGAGGGAGACCCGGGAGTTGCGGCCGATCAGCGTCGAGAAGTTCGCAATGCCGCCCCACTGTACGCTGGATCGGCCCGTCTCACCGGCGACGCTGGTGAGTGGAATGACCGTGTTGTTCGCTCCCTGCTGACCGACGGCGTAGCGCTCGTTGACCCGTGCTTCCTCAGAGTATCCGTAGTTCCCGCTCAGGACGTACCCGATGCGCTTGCCGAGGATACTGTTGCCGCCGGTAGATGCACCGAAGGACCCGTTGGGTCCACCCGTGCGAGGCAGCGCATTCCAGACGTTACGCTGCTGCAAGGCGATCTGATTGAACTGAGTCTGCGACACGTTACCCAGAAAATTCGCTTGGGAGAGCGCATTCGGAATCGAGCGCGCGGAACCGGCCAGGCCCAGATACTCACCGCCGGCTCGGGGCGCAAACGGCAGGGTCTGGCCCATCACGCTGCTGTTGGCTCCCACGCTCATCGAGTAATTCACCTGGCGCTTGAGCGGGAATTCGCGCGTACGGATGTTCACGTTTGCGCCCGCAAAGTCGCCGGGTTGATCGGGCGTGAAGGTCTTGCTCGTGGTCACGTCCTGCAACAAACCGGCGGGGAAGAGGTCGAGCGGAACGACCTTGCGCTCCGGTTCCGGACTGGGAATGCGCGCGCCGTTCAGCGAGGCGGTGGTATAGCGCTCACCGAGCCCCCGCACCTGCAGGTACTTGCCGTCCTGCACGGTCACACCGCTTACGCGCTGCACGGCCTGCGCGGCATCACTGTCGGGGCTCTTGGCGATTTGCTCAGCCGTGATTGCGTTGACGACGTTCGTTGCGTTCTTCTGCTGATTCAGGGCTTCGTTGACGGTGCCGCGCTCCGAGGACGCGCTGACCGTGATCGCGGTGAGCTGCACGTTGGCGGCCGACAACGAAACATCCTGTTCAATCGAGCCATTGGCCGGCACGATCAGACCAGTGACGGTCTTGGGTGCATAACCCAACCGTCGAACCTGCAGCGTCACCGTGCCCGCCGGCGCGCGAAGAATCGTGAACCGCCCTTCAAGCCCGCTCTGTATGCCGAGCGTGGTTCCGACTACCTGGATGCCGGCCTCCGCAATACCCTGGCCGGTCGTCCCGTCGATGACCCGACCAGTAATCCTACCGGTCGCGGCGCCCTGCGCTTCAAGCACCGCGGCCGAGCTCCCGCTGAACGTGAGTCCGGCAACTGCAAGTGTAAATAGGGAGGTAGCCGTGTTTCGGCGGAACAAGATCGCGAAGGGTCGCATGGTTCTCACGAGATGAGGTAGCCTGCAGCTGCGACGCTACCCTGGACGGGTCGTCAGCAGCGTTTGGGTGCAGGGAAGCTCCGTGACCCAGGTCGCGGTCTCCCCACGGTTGTGCAACAGAATTGTCACGGAGGGCGGCCGCGCGACGGTTCGCGGTCTTGGAAAATGTGGGGTCGCCCCCGTTGCCTCCGGCGCGTCCAAGGGATAACGTCGCCCGAAATGGCCCTAATCGACCCAACTCTCGATCGGCGGGTGGCGTCCACCCCTGCCAGCGACCCGCAAACTCGTGCGGAAGCGCTCACCCTCGCCGCACGGGCGCTCCGGGCGGCGGAGTATCTGTGTGTGCTCACCGGAGCGGGGACATCGGCCGAAAGCGGGATCCCGACATTTCGCGACGCGCTCACCGGCCATTGGGCGCAGTATTCCCCGCAGGAGCTGGCCACCCCGGAGGCGTTCGCCACGAACCCCGACCGCGTATGGGGCTGGTATGCCTCACGACGAGCGGCGGTGCGGGCGGCTCAACCCAACGCCGCACACCTCTCCCTCGCCGCCCTGGCCACGCGGGTGTCACATTGCGCGCTCGTGACACAAAACGTCGACGACTTGCATCAGCGGGCGGGAAGTCCGGACGTAATCGCGCTGCACGGGTCATTGCTGCGCGCGCGGTGCAGCGCGGGTTGTGCCGGCACCGTCGCGTTGACCGACCCGCCGGAGGCGGCCGCAATTCCGCTTTGCGCGAACTGCGGTGCACTCATGCGTCCAGACATCGTGTGGTTCGGCGAGACCTTGCCTTCGGCCGAATTTGAGCGGGCGCGGAATGCGGCCGTGGCGTGTGACGTTTTTCTGTCGATCGGGACGTCCAACGTGGTCGAGCCTGCAGCGTCGCTGCCGTGGCTGGCCGCGTCCCATGGGGCCACGGTGATCGTGGTGAACGCCTCCATGCAGGGGCAGCGAAAGGGGCCGAGCATTCTGCCCATCGAAGGGCCCGCCGCCGTGATGCTGCCCCGCCTGGTGGAGGAAGCATTCGCGGGTCGAAGAGTCCGACAGCGCGGTCCGACGGCAGACTAGGACTGGAGGCCTCCGTCCCGCAGCCTACTGATAGGCTGCGGGATGCGAGATGGCGTTCGGGAACCAGGCCGCGATCGTGGTGCCCGAGTTGAGCGTACTTTCGGCTCTGACTCGCCCACCATGTGCCTCTGCCAGATGACGAACGATGGCGAGACCCAATCCGGTGCCTCCCGCTTCGCGCGATCGCCCTGGGTCCGCGCGGTAAAAGCGCTCAAAAATCCGGGGCAAGTGCTCCGCGCCGATGCCGATACCGGAATCCCGCACGCCGATCCACACGCCATCATCTTCTGTCGTGGCGAAAAGCACAACTTCGCCGGTGATCGTGTGTCGGAGGGCGTTCTCCGCGAGGTTGCTGAGGATCTGCCGCACCGCGGTTGAGTCGGCGTAGATCGTGGTGGCGTCGTCGTCCACGTCGACGCGCAATGCCACCCCTTTCGCCGCGGCGGATTCGCGCATGGGAGAGACGACGTCGCTGGCGACCGCGGCGACGTCGAGCTCCGTCGGATTCGGCAGCCATCCGCCGGACTCGATGCGGGAGAGATCGAGCAGATCATCCACGATGCGTTGCATTCGGCGGACGTTTCCTGCGACCATGCCCAGGAACTGTGCGCGCAGTTCCGGCGGTAGTTCATCGTCTTGCATGGTTTCCACAAAACCGCTGATGACCGTGAGCGGCGTGCGAAGCTCGTGCGAAACGTTGGCGACGAAGTCGCGCCGCACCGCCTCAAGCCGACGAAACGGTGTGAGATCGTAGAGCGCGAGGATCGCGCCGCCCGCAGGCAAGGGACGGGCCGTCAACGAGAGGGTGTGATCGTCAACGCGAACCTCACCCGGAGCGGAATCGTTGCCGGAGAGCACCGCCGCGAGCGCCTCGCGCAGCGTCCGATCGCGTGGCAAGTAGTCGGCGGGGAACGGAACCGGCTCCCTCAGGCGGAGCAACTGTCGCGCGGTTTCATTCATGCGGACGACGCGCTGTCGTGCGTCGACGGCCACCACACCTTCGTTGAGCGACTCAGTGAGGGCGACCAGCAACTCCTCCTCCGCGCGCAGTATGCGAGCGCGGTCGTCCAGTTGCTCCGCCAGTCGACGCAACGCGTCAGCCAGTTCGCCGATTTCTCCTTCGGCTACCAGCGTAGGTCTCCGCGAGAGATCGCCGGTGACCAGCGCCCTCGCGACATCGCGAAGTTCCTCGATCGGTCGCGCGATCGGTCGTGCCAGTGCCCGGGCGAGCAAGACACCGAGCAACAGTGTCGCCGCGGCGGCAAGCGCAATCTCCCGCCGAATATCGTTCAGCAGCTCGCTGGCCTCGAGGTCCAGGCCACTGCGCGTGTTGTCGTCTGCGGTGGGTGCGGCCCGCGGCGCCCCCGTGGATGTCGCCGCGCGAATGCGCGAGGTCACGCGGCGCTCCACGACAACCAGTGCCAGCGAGAGCAGTATGGCACTCAGTAGCAGCAGCTGAACGGTGATGCGTTGGGTCAGCTTCACGATCGCGCGGGTGGCGGACTGACCGCGTCGGTTGCGTTCAGGCGCTTCGGGAGGAGGCCGCGCGGAGCCGATAGCCGAACCCGCGCACCGTTTCGATGAGATCCCCCGCCGCCCCCAACTTCGTCCGCAGGCGCTGGATGTGCATGTCGACCGTACGGGTCTGAATATCGGGAGCGGCTTCCCACACAGTCTCGAGCAAGTGTCCACGCCCTTGCACTCTGCCGCGACGCTCGGCGAGAGTCAGGAGCAACTTGAATTCCGTCGGGGTAAGCTCCACGGCGTGATCGTCCACCACGACAGTCATGGCGGCGCGATC
>JANNEV010000107.1:0-8057 GCA_031379145.1 Gemmatimonadaceae bacterium | reverse complement strand
GCTCCACGGCGTGATCGTCCACCACGACAGTCATGGCGGCGCGATCTATTCGCAAGGGGCCAACGGCAAAGCTATCGGTGCTGTTGGTCGACGCCACGCCGGCGCGTCGAAGGATCGCCCCGACCCGCAAGACGAGCTCCTGCGGGCTGAACGGCTTGGTGAGGTAGTCATCGGCGCCCAGCGACAGCCCGCGGATACGGTCGGGTTCTTCCCGGCGCGCGGTGAGCATGAGAACGGCGATATCCTTGGTGGTATCGTCCGACCGCAGCTGTTCCAGCACGTCAAAGCCGGACATGCCGGGCAGCATGAGGTCCAGCACGACCAGCGACGGGCGCTCTCTCCGCGCAACATCGAGGGCATCCTGACCGGCCGCGGCGGTGGAAATGCGGTACCCGGTTTTGGCGAGATGATACGTGACCAGTGCGACGATCTCGGGCTCATCGTCGACGACAAGGATGCGGTCAGCGGACGGCGGGACGGAAGTCATGCAGATTGGCCGTCGGCGACAGTTGTGGCGTGAAGCGGTGTGCGCGCGGCAGCGCGGACGCTCACGCGTCGTTGGATCTTCGCGACAATCATTTCTATGGCGACCAGGTTGCTGCCGCCGCGGGGAACGATGACGTCGGCATACCGCTTGCTTGGTTCGACAAACTGCAGATGCATCGGTTGCACGGTTGTGAGATACTGGTCCAGTACTGACTCCAGCGACCGCCCACGGATCGCTGTGTCGCGGCGAATTCGTCGGATCAGCCGAATGTCCGCGTCGGCGTCCACAAACACCTTCACATCACACAGCTCTCGCACCGTTTCGTTGGCGAGCAACAGGATGCCATCGATCACCACTACATCGGCGGGCTCGATGCGAACGGTGCGTGAGCCTCGCGAGTGCGTTGCAAACTCGTACACCGGCATCTCCACCGCCTCGCCCCGCGCCAGCGCGGTCAGATGCGCTGTCAACAACTCCACATCAAACGCGTCCGGATGGTCCCAGTTGACCCGATGCAGCTGCGTCAGGGTGAGATGACGGAAGTCACGGTAGTAGGCATCCATCTCCAGAAACGCAACGGACGAATTCGGTAACGCTTCCGCGACCTTTCGCGCAACCGTGGACTTCCCGGATCCGGTGCCGCCCGCGATCCCGATAATGAGCGGCTTCATGAGCAAACGTTCCGGTTCGTGCACGATACGGTGAGTAGGGTCGCAGTGGGTCGTGTCCGGCATGCCACGACGGTGTAACGAGTGCGTATCGGCCGCCGGGCCGGGAAGATCACACCCGTGGCGTGAACATGGCCGCCGTCCTGAGCGGAGGCAACGTTCCCGCTGCACGGCGGAGTCCCTGAGGGTCCGTCTGCAGGCTAGCATTCGACCATGCATCGAACTCGGTTCTCAGCGCGTGTCGTACTCATGTGTTTGCCGATGGTGGCGCTTTTCGCGTCGGTCCTGGCGGCGCAGCGCATGGATCTGGTGTTTGCGGCGACCACGGACGTCCACGGACGGATCCGGGGGTGGGACTACTACGCCAACGCGCCGGACCCCGCGCGGTCGCTGGCGGGAGCCGCCACGATTGTCGATTCGGTGCGTGCGGCCAATCCTGGCCGGGTGTTTCTCGTAGACGGCGGCGACCTGCTGCAGGGAAATCCGCTGCTCTTCGTCGCGGCCAAGATCGCGCCGCCGCCCGTGCATCCGGTGATCGCGGCCATGAACGTGATGCGGTACGACGCCGCCGTGCTGGGCAACCATGAGTTCAACTACGGCGTTCCGGCACTCCGGGCAGCGATCAGCCGCGCGGCCTTCCCCTTTCTTGCCGCCAACGTCAGCGATGCCGATGGCATCCCGTTCGTCGCACCCTACGTCTTGGTCGACCGAGGCAAGGTCCGCGTGGCAATCATTGGCGCAACAACGCCCGGCTCGATGCTCTGGGATCGAGAGAATCTGAAGGCCGCTGACCTCCGGGTGAGTGACATTGTCGGGTCCGTTCGGGCGGCGGTGGCCGCGGTACGGAAGCAAAAGGCCAGTGTGGTCGTGGTCCTGCTGCATTCAGGGTTAAACGAGGCCGCCACGTACGATACGATTGCCACCGGACTGCCATCGGAGAACGTTTCGGCGAGGGTCCCCCGCGAGATTGACGGAATCGATCTGGTCGTCTACGGCCATTCTCACAGGGAGCTGGTGGACTCCACGATCAATGGTGCGCTCCTTGTGCAACCGCGCAACTGGGCGGCCTCCGTGGCAATCGCGACACTGACGATTGAGAAAGCGAAGGGGGCTTGGCGCGTCGTTTCACATCGAGGGCAGTCGGTGAGCGTGGCCGGTCACCGGGAGTCACCTGCGGTGCTCGCGGCCTCCGCTGGAACGCACCGAGCCACCGTCCAGTGGGTGACAACGCCGGTGGGGCGCACGGACGCGGTGTGGCGCTCGGACAGCGCTCGGGTAGTCGATGCGCCGATCTCGGACTTCGTAAATGAAGTGATGCGGCGTGCGGCCGGTGCGGAGCTGTCGGCGACGGCGGTGTTCTCGCTCAATGCCAAGCTGGACTCCGGTGCAGTAACACAGGCCGCGCTTTCTCGCCTGTATCCGTACGACAACACCCTGCGTTCCGTGCGGGTCAGTGGTGCACAGCTGCGCGCGTTCCTCGAGCATTCGTCGCTGTACTACCGAACACTGCCGACCGATGGCTCTGTACCTCCCGGCGGCCTCGTGAATCCCAGGGTTCCCGGCTTCAATTTTGACCTGGTGACCGGTGTTGACTATGTGATCGATCTCCGACGACCGCCCGGGTCCCGCATCACCTCGCTCTCGCGCAATGGCCGCGCCGTGCAGGACTCGGACAGCTTCACGATGGCCCTCAATAGCTATCGACAGAGTGGAGGGGGCGGCTACAGCATGCTGGCGAGTGCTCCGGTTGTGTTTCAGCAGGAGGCTGACATCCGGCAGCTGCTTATCGATGAAGTGGTCCGCGTCAGTGCAAACGGAGGTCGACTAAGAACGACTGACTACGCCTCGAGTAACTGGCGGCTGGAGCCCGCCGAGGCGGTCGCGATGGCGCACGCGGAGCAACGGCGAGAGGGCGCCGCCGAAGCAACGAGTGCTGGGGCACGGCCGCCCGCCACGTCGGAGTCGGCGCCCGCCGAGGCTGCCGGAATGCCGACGCGAGCTGCCGCGACGGGTCAACGCCGCGTCCGAGTGATTGCGATGGGTGATCTCCACGGCGCCATGCGTGCCAGGGCTGACGACCGCGGGGTGCGCATGGGCGGCGCGATCGCGTTGTCGGCCGCCATTCGCCGGGCGGAGAACGAATGCGTCCTGCCGTGCCAGAGCATTGTCGTCGATGCCGGCGACCTGTTCACGGGTACACCGGCATCCGACTGGGACGCTGGTCGGCCGACCGTCGCGGTGGCGAATCGGTTGCACATTGCGGCGGGTGCGCTCGGCAACCACGAGTTCGATTTCGGTCAGGACACGCTGCGTCAGCGACGGAGCGAGCTTCGTCATGCGCTCTTGGGTGTCAACGTGCGCGACCGATCGGGGCGCATGCCGAGTTTTGTTCGTGCCGATACGATGGTGACGCGCGGCGGTGTGAAGATCGGTATCGTCGGCGCTGCCGGCGCGCACACGGCGGGAAGCACCAAGGCTCGCAACATCCGGGACCTGGTGTTTCTCGATCCGGCACCGTTGCTGAGCGAGCGGGTACGAGCGCTGCGCGCCGCTGGCGCCGCCGTTGTGATTGGCGTGATTCACGATGGCGCCCGCTGCGAGCGCGAGCGTCCCACCGTGTGTCGGGGTGACGGACTCGAGGTGGCCGAGCAGCTGACCGATCGCCCGGATGTGCTTGTGCTTGGCCACTCGCACGTGAATCTGGTCACGAGCGTGCGGGGCATGCCGGTGGTGGAAGCGGCGTCGAGTGGACGCGGCATCGCGGTCGTCGACCTTCCGCTCGACGGAGCTGAGGCGCGTGGTTTCACTCGCGATGTGTTTGGCGACTCGATCGCCGGGGCCGATTCCGTTGTCGACGCGGTCGTCAACGCGGCCGTGGCGAATGTTCGTGCCCGCGTTGAACGCCAGGTGGCGGTCATCGCCGAGCCCTTGCGGAGGCGTGGCGGGCAGTATGCGCTTGGCAACCTCATCGCCGATGCGGCCCGTCGCGTCGCGAACACCGATTTCGCGGTGTGGAATAACGGGGGTATTCGCGCAGACCTTGAGGCGGGGCCGCTCTCGTTTGGCGGCGTACACGAAGTACTCCCGTTCGGAAATGTACTGGTGAGGCTGAGAATGACCGGACGCGAGGTGGCCCGATACATGGAGCGGGCCCTGCTTCGCGGCGGTCCCGATGCCCATGTGAGTGGCATGCTGGTAGACTTCGACTCCACCGCAGTCGCGGGACGTCGCGTTCGTCACGTTCGAATGGCCAACGGACGGCTTATCCGGCCGACGCAGATCTACACTATGGTCATCAACGATTTCATGTTCGAAGAGCCCGATCAGACCTACCTGACTTCGCGTTCGCATCAGATCCTCTCAACGAGGGATGTTGATCTGCTCGCGCAGTATCTGCGATCACTGCCGCAGCCCGTGCGGGCGTCCGAGGAGGCGCGAATTCGTCCCGTCGCTCCTGGACGCGTGCGATGATTGACGACGGATTGCTGCGCGTGTACGTCAATGAGCGCGGGGTATCGGTGCCCGCGCACAGCTGTGCGATCGACGCGGTCAAGGCGCTCTTCCCCGAGCAGGCGATCGAGATTTCCGAGGGTCGCGCCAGACTGACTGACAGCCGAGGCCTCCCGATCCCCGGGGATACCCCGCTGCATGGTGGCGCCATCTTCCGTGTGCTACCTGTGCGGGATCGACTGGAATCCGTGGAGTGAGCGGGGCTCGCGGGGTGCTCTCACCGGCGTTCATCGAAGTGGTTCGGCGTCTGCCCAAAGCCGAGTTGCATTGCCACCTCGACGGATCGCTGCGCGCATCGACCCTGCTGGAGCTATCTCTCGAGCAGGGCATCGCGCTTCCGGCGCCCACGGCGACTGCGCTGCGGCAGTGGATGCGCGTGGATGACGCGCGCGATCTTGCTGACTACCTGGCGCGATTCGACGTGACCCTCGCCGTTATGCAGGACGCCGGTTCGCTCGAACGGATTGCGCACGAGCTCGTGCTCGACGTCGCGCTCGATGGGGTCCGGTACATCGAGGCACGCTTCTGCCCGACGCTCAGCACTCGGGGAGGGCTTTCGCCCGATGACGCTGTTCGCGCCGTACTCAAGGGACTGGCCCGCGGCGAGCGAGAGACGGGCACGGTGGCGCAGGCAATCGTCTGCGCACTGCGGAACTTGCCCGCGCCGCACTCGCAGGAAATGGCGGAGCTGGCCGTCGCCTTTCGCGCTCAAGGCGTGGTGGCGTTTGATCTCGCTGGGGGAGAGGCGGGGAATCCCGCGCACGCGCATGCCGCGGCGTTCGAGTATGCGCGCTGGCACGATCTGGCGGTGACGGTGCACGCCGGGGAGGGCGATGGCCCGCATTCCATCCGGGATGCCATCCATCGCTGTGGCGCCAATCGCATTGGACATGGCACTCGTCTGTACGAAGATGCGTCACTCGAGGCCTACGTCGTGGACCGACAACTCCCGCTCGAGGTCTGCCCCACCAGCAATGTGCAGACGCGGGTAACGACCGCGTTTGTGGAGCATCAGCTCGCGCGATACGTTGCGCTCGGAGCGGTGGTCACCATCAACACCGACAATCGCCTGATGAGCGGCGTGTCGCTCACCGATGAGTACGTGGCGTGTGCGGATCACTTGGGCTACGATCTGCCCGTGCTGGCACGGTTGTCGCTGGCGGCGTTCGATTCGGCGTTCCTTCCGCTCGCCCGCCGTCGACTGCTGCGCGATGCTGCTGCACGCGAGATGGCGCAGTTGTTGGCTGACGCACCAACCCTTCCCGACTTCCCCGACGAGTCCACGTGAGCACCCCATTCGCCACCACCAGTTTCGCCGCACGCCCCTTGATACTCGGGAGTGCGCAAGCGCGCGTTGCGGCCGACTACATCCGGCACCGAGTCGCGAACGTCGGTGGGCTGGATGTCATGCCCTCGCCGGTCTGCGGCATCGTTCTCGGCTCTGGGCTTGGCGGTCTGGCTGATGGCATCGCCGAGGCGGTGCGTATTCCGTTCTCGCACATTCCGGGGTTTCCGGGTTCCACCGTGGCGGGTCACGCGGGGCAGTTGATCGTCGGCACGCTCGGCGACCGACCCGTCGTCGCGTTGGCCGGACGCTTTCACATGTATGAAGGCCACGACGCCGCGCTGGCTGCCTTTCCCGTACGCGTGCTTCACGCGCTCGGCGCGCGCATCTACGTTGCGTCCAACGCTGCGGGGGGAGTGCGGCGGACGTTTTCGCCCGGCGATCTGATGGTGATTGCCGACCATATGAATCTGATGCACTGCAATCCCCTTTCGGGCCCGGTGGAACCGGGAGACGAGCGGTTCCCTGACATGTCCGACCCGTATGATCGCGCGCTGCGAACGCAGCTGCACGCGGCGGGTCGCGTCGTCGGGCTGACCCTGCATGACGGTGTTTATTGTGGCTTGCTCGGTCCGACCTACGAGACCCCAGCGGAGGTACGGATGCTGGAGAAGCTTGGCGTCGATGCGGTTGGCATGAGCACCGTGCCGGAGGTGATCGTGGCTCGCGCGCTCGGTATGCGGGTGGCTGCGGTCTCGTGTATCACCAACAAGGCCGCGGGCATGTCATTGACCACCCTCGACCACCACGAGGTCTTGGCGACCGGACAGGCGGTTGCTGCCCAGTTTGAGGCACTCATGACAGAGTTCGTGGCTCGGCTGTCGTAGGCGGCGTTCGGCGCGCCCTATCTCGTGGGCCGTGCGGGTGTGCGTGGCAGCGAGGCGAGGCGAGTCTTGAACCGTTGGAAGGCAGGGGTGTCCTTTGTGAGTGTCCGAAGGATAACCGGCGCGATCTTCGCGATTTCTCCTTCAGTGGTCGCGACGCGCGCCTCTTCGATGGGGTGCGAAGAAAACCACGCCTCCAGTGCACCGGGATTGGTTTTCCGCTCTGCAAGCAGCGTACGAAACATCGAAGGCATGCCTCGCGGGTCGATGCCGGCACGCGTGACAAACGTGACACCGAAACGGTCCGCTTCGGTCTCGTCATCGCGGCTGAACTTGGCGAAGACTGCGCCCCCACCGTATTGGATCGCCGCGTTCCCGAGTCCGCTATTGCAGAACGTGGGGAAGGCAATGCACAGGCCGAGCGCGCCGTAGCTGGCCTGCTGTCCTTTCGCCATTTGCTGCATGCTATGCCGCTGCGTCACGTGGGCGATCTCGTGGCCAAGGACGCCGGCCAACTCGGACATGTTCGCGGCTCGCTCAATCAGGCCGCGGTTGACGTAGATGTAGCCGCCCGGAACCGCGAACGCGTTGATCTCGGGCTGGTCCACCACGCTGAAGCGCCACTGCAGCCCGCGACTGTCCGACACGCGTGCGATGGAGTCGCCGAGTACGTTGATGTATCGCACGATTTCAGGGTCACGGACAATTGGCAGCTGCTGGTCAATCTGTGACGCGTAGTCAGCCCCCAACTGCACTTCCTTCTGCGTGGACGCGACACAAGCGCCGAGCAGAAGAAGCACGCCAACGGCGGCAATGCTCTGTATACTCGTGCGTGCGCCCGTGCTCGCGCTCGGCCCGCGCTGACGCATATTTCGTGGGTGCTCTCTCTGCATGGTCCGTCTCGTTTCCAGGTCCGGTTTCAGTGAAGCTACTCTCCCTCGCACGCGACCTGCAGCGCCGAAAGGCCCGAGAGAAGCATCAGCGGTTTGTCGCTGAGGGAGTTCGCAGCGTGGAATCATTGCTGGCCTCTCCGTTGACGGTTGTGGGGCTCCTCGCTTCCGCGTCTCTGACGAGGGAGCCCAGGGGCGCCTCGCTTTGGGAGTCGGCGACGGCCCGCGGTATCCCCGTGCATGAAGTATCCGACCGCGAGCTGGAAGACGCCGCCGATACTGAATCGCCGCAGGGAGTGCTGGCTGTGGCTGAGATCCCACTCCGAGCGCTTG
>JANNEV010000066.1:0-21804 GCA_031379145.1 Gemmatimonadaceae bacterium | reverse complement strand
GCCAATCCCAGCGCCAGCAGACCTTGGTGACCTGGCCGGGCTCGAAGCGGGATTCAAGGCGCCGGTCGCCATGATCGACGGCAAGCCGTTCAAGCCGGGCAAGGCGTACAAGGACAGCAAGCTGTGCAACATGATTGTCAGTCGCGAACTGCACCGTCGATATCATGCGTCCACCGGCATTGTGTTCAACACGCTCTATCCAGGATGCGTCGCCGACACGGCGCTCTTTCGCGACACGCCGAGGCTGTTCCAGCGCATTTTCCCGTGGTTTCAGAAGAACATCACCAAGGGCTATGTCACGCAGGAGCTATCGGGAGAGCGTGTGGCGATGGTGGTGACCGACGCTGAATTTGCGCAGAGCGGCGTGCACTGGAGCTGGGGCAATCGACAGCAGGCAGGCCGCGCCGCGTTCGCGCAGCCGCTCTCGGCCAAAGCCAACAATCAGGCCCGCGGCGAACGTCTCTGGACGCTGAGTGAACAGTTGGTGCAGGCGTAACGATGGCCGGTTTCACGATTCCCATTGTGGTGCTGCCGGGCGACATCGATGACATGGATCACGTCAACAATGTCGTGTATCTGCGCTGGATTCAGGACGTGGCCATTGCGCACTGGATGGCGCGCGCCTCCGACGCGATGCGCGCCGAGTTCGGCTGGGTGGCCACGCGACACGAGATCGACTACAAGCGGGAAGTCCGGCTCGGTGATGCGGTTGTAGCGATCACGTGGATCGGAACGGTTGATTCGCGTCGATTCGAGCGGCTCACGGCGATCGTTCGTACGTCGGACGGCGTCGTGTTGGCGCGCGCACGCACGCTGTGGATGCTCACCAGCCGCGTTACGGGGAAGATCACGCGCATTACACCGGAACTGCGGGCGTGTTTTCCGGAGAACGAAACCGCGCCGGTGTAGTGGCAGGTCGAACCATGCGTCACTTCGAGCCCGAGTCGCAGTGATCTGGCGACGAATACGTGAACCCTGACGCGCTTGTGATGACGCATCCGCCTATCGTGAAAGTCTGCTGCATCTCCAGTGTCGCTGAAGCGGCGCTGGCTATTGAGTTTGGCGCCAAGGCGCTGGGGCTCGTATCGGCCATGCCAAGCGGACCGGGTGTCATTGCGGAGTCGCTGATCGCAGAGATTGCGGCGTTCGCGCCGCCGGACATCGCCACGTTTCTGCTTACGTCTTTGCAGCGCGCGGACGCTATCGCAGCACAGCACGCCGCGTTGCGCACCAGCACCGTGCAATTGGTGGATGCGCTGACGGTGGAACAGCTGCAACGCCTGCGGGCGCTGCTGCCCGATGTGCAGCTGGTGCAGGTGATTCACGTCGCCGACGCTCAGTCGCTGGATCAGGCGCGCGCGGTGTCACCGCATGTCGACGCGATTCTGCTCGACTCCGGCAACCCGTTGTTGGCCGTCAAGGAGCTGGGCGGCACGGGGCGCACCCATGACTGGGCGTTGAGCCGACGCATTCGGGACGCGATTTCGATTCCGCTGTTCCTCGCGGGTGGGCTGCACGCCGGCAATGTGGGTGAGGCGATCGCGACGGTGCAGCCCTTCGGGTTGGACCTGTGCAGTGGGGTCCGTACCAACGGCTCGTTGGACCCGGCCAAGTTGCGGGCATTCATGGCGGCGGTCGCCGCCGCCGGCCCCCGGGCTGATACTTCAGCGTAAGCGTAAGCGTAAGCGTGGGCGTGAAAGTACGTTCTCACCAATCCCTCATGAACGATCGGCAGAAGCAGGCGATGGCGATGTGGAAGTGGACTGGCGCGAGTCGACCCGAGTTTGCGGTGACGCCGGACGCGCACCAGGAATCGGTGTGGGACTATCCGCGCCCGCCGCGGCTCGTTGCCGACACGCGCGAAGTGGTGGTCCGCGTGGGCGGGGTGGAGATCGTACGGACACGGCGCGCGCTGCGTCTGCAGGAGACGGCGAGTCCGCCGACGTTCTACCTGCCGTTTGCCGACGCCGTGCGAGCGGCGTTTGTACCCGCGTCGGGGTCGTCGCATTGCGAGTGGAAGGGCGTCGCACGGTATTGGACCATTGAGGCGGGCGATGTGCGGCTCGCGCGTGCGGCGTGGTCCTATCTTGAGCCGGCCGAGCCGTACGAGGCGCTCCGTGATCACGTGGCGCTCTATGCCACCCAAGCGGAGTGTCTGGTTGATGGAGAGCGCGCTCGCCCTCAGGACGGCGGTTTCTATGGAGGGTGGGTGACGAGCGAATTGGTTGGTCCGTGGAAGGGTGGAGCTGGAACCAGTGGATGGTGAGCGCCGGCGACGCGTGATCCATCCGCGCAGGCGCGCTGGTTGGCGTGCGGGTGCTATCGTTCCACCATGAAACCGCTCGAACGACTCGGAGAGGCGCGAACACCAGACGGCACGTTGCTGGCATTGTACCGACACGATGGCGCATACTTGATTCGTGCGGACGGGGTGGAGTTGATGTCGACGCGCCGTCACCTCTCGGAGGATCGGTTGGCGGAGGTCGTGTGCGCTCCGCTGAGTGCGGCGCCAGGCGTGCGCGTCTTGATCGGCGGGCTCGGGCTCGGCTTCACCTTGCGCGAGGCGCTTCGATTGTTGCGGGACGATGCGACGGTCGTGGTGGCCGAGTTCATGGCCGACGTGATTGCGTGGAATGCCAATCCGGAATACGGGATTTCTGCGGATGCGATGCGTGATGAGCGCGTGCAGATCGTGCACGATGACGTGGTGAATGTGCTGCGCGGAAATCCCGGGGCGTACGACGCGATCATGCTCGATACCGACAACGGACCCGAGGGCATGCTGATGTCGGAGAACGCGCGATTGTACGCGGGCCCGGGCATCGCGACCACGATCGCCGCGCTGCGTCCGGGCGGTACGATCGCCTATTGGTCAGTTGGCGATGATCCGCGGTTTCTGCACGCGCTCCGTGTGGCCCGCCTCACCGTTACCACGCTGCAGGTTCGTGCACATGCCACGTCCGGCCCCATGCACACGCTGTATGTGGCCAAGGTTCGTAGCTGAGTAGCGGCCACGTGACAACGTGACCGGGACGGCTACCAGCGCAGTGAGAGACAACTCAGTCCCCCGTCCATCTTGGCGAATTCACTCATGTCCAGCACCTCAAGTGCGTAGCCCGCATGGCGCAGCAGGTCATGGGTGCGCGGAAAGCCGTCGGCCACGAACACAACGCTGTTGACGCGCACGCAGTTGGCGGCGTACTCCTCGCCAGGGGGGACGGTCAGCACGGCATAGTCCGCAAAGGCCGAGTGACCGGCCAGCGATTCGATGGCGATGAGTTGCTGTTCGCTCACCGCGCAGACGCCACTCTTGAGATGGAGGATGCCGGGCGTGTCGCGAATGTCTACCGTGGTGGACTCGAAGCCACACTGCGACAGCCACACGCTGAGTTGCCGTGCACCCTCGGCATTGGTGCGATGCGAGAGCCCGAGGAACACTTTCGCCCCGGCCTCGCACACGTCGCCCGCATCCAGTGTACCTGGCGCCTGAATGCACGCCGGGTTTGTGAAGAATTGCGTGACCGCGTCCTGTATGGCGTCCACTTCCCCGGCGCGACTCTCCGCACCGGGCCGGGCGAGCATCGCGCCTTGCCCGGTGAGCACGAGGGCGGTGTCCTCCACGAAGGTGGAGTCGGGGAAGCGGGGGTCGGCCGGGAGCCGGGTGAGTTCGCAGCCGTGCAGAACGAGCGCTGCGCAGTAGGCGGCGTGCTGACGCTTGGCGCGCTCCACATCGGGCGCGCCCAGGTTGCCGACAGTGGTAAGGCCATCGGCGAAGTTGTCGGCCGGTGGCCGGACGATGGCCTGGCTGAATCGGGAGAACATGGCGGTGACGGCGAAAGGTTGTGGAGTCACAGTATGGCGCTTCGCGTGTCCGCGCGGAATGATATGCAGGCTGCTGCGCCCGCCCGCGTCATGATGCGCCGTTACGGCTCCGCTCCCTTCCCTCCAACATCCCGTTCATGTCCGGTTCCCCACAACGCACCCTTGGCAGCCGAGACCTGACGCTTCTGGTCATTGGCAACGTGATTGGATCCGGCATCTTCCTGGTGCCGGCGGCCGTGCTCAAGCAGAGTGGCGAGTCCATGCCGGTCGCGATTGGCGTCTGGCTGGTGGGCGGGTTGCTCTCGTTGCTCGGCGCGCTCTCCTACGCGGAGCTCGGCAGCATGGATCCGGGAGCGGGTGGCCTGTACGCGTACATTCGCGACGCGTTCGGACCGTTCCCCGCATTCCTGTACGGGTGGACGTTGTTCTTCGTGATTGGCGCAGGGACCACTGCCGCGCTGGCGGTGGCCGCTGCCGACTACGCGACGCAGTTCACGCCACTCGGTCCAATGGCGAAGCGTGCCTTCGCCTTGGCGCTGATCGGCATCATGGCAGTGATCAACGTCCGAGGCACGCGGGAGAGCGCATCGGTGCTCAATGCCACCACGGGCATCAAGGTGCTGGTCATTCTCGTCATGAGCGCCATCATGTTTGCGGTGGGCGAGGGGAGCTCGCTACCCACGGTTGAGCACGTCCTGACGCCGATCACCATCTCGGGTGTCGGGCTGTCGATCATTTCAGTGCTGTGGGCCTACGAGGGCTGGCAGTACGTGACGTTCTTGGCGGGCGAGGCAAAGGATCCGCAGCGCGATATCCCCAAGGCCATCGTGCTCGGCACGATCGCCTTGATCGTCATCTATGTCATTGCGAACTTGGGCTACGTGGCGGCACTGGGCACGGCGCGCATGGCAGCGTCGGAGCGCGTGGCTGGCGAAGCGGTGGCGCAGGTGATGGGCTCTGCGGCGGGCTATCTGATTGCGTCTGCCATCATCGTCTCGATGTACAGCGCTGCGCATGCCACGGTGATCTCGGTGCCGCGAGTCTATCAGGCGATGGCTCGTGATGGCGTGTTCTTCAAACAGCTCGCCGAGATTCACCCGCGCTACGGGACGCCGGCGATCGCCGTGTTGGCCAGTTGTGTGTGGGCGGCGTTGCTGGCGCTCTCCGGCACGTTCGACCAGCTGCTCACGTACGTGGTGTTCATCGGGTGGATTTTTTACGCGCTGGGCGCTGCCGCAGTGATTGCGTTGCGCATCAAGCGCCCGGACGCGCCGCGACCGTTTCGTGTGCCGTTCTATCCGATCACGCCAATCCTGTTTGTGCTTGCAGCGGCGGCGATCGTGTTGAACACGGTGATTTCGCAGCCGCTGCAAGCGGTCATCGGGATTGGCGTCGTACTGTTGGGCGCGCCGGCCTACATGCTCTGGCGCCGGCAGGCGGCAACGTAGCGCCCACGCGCGTCAGGGTTTCTTCACCGTGTCGTGTGTGGTGGACGCTTTCGTGTTCCGCTGGAGCGCATCGTCATTGACCCAGTAGTACGGGCCAAAGGGCACCGCCTTTGGCCACATCTGGTCCAGGCTCATGGCGTCGTACATCGTGCCGCCCTTCATCACCCACTTGATGTCGGTCGTGTTCCTGATGTTGTCCATGGGATTGCTGTTGAGGATCATGAAGTCGGCGAGCTTGCCCACTTCGATGGAGCCAAGATCCTTGTCGGCGCCGAGGAATTTCGCGCCGTGCAGCGACGCGACTTCGAGAGCGCCCATGTTGCCCAGCGCGATGGCGCCCATCCACACTTCCCAATGCGGCGCGATGCCATGCTGTTCGCCGTGCGAGCCCAGAGCACCGTAGCCGCCCTCCTTGATGATGTCCGCCATGGATTGGGCGAGGAGCGGAAAACTGTAGTCGGTCACTGGCCGGAGGGTCCGCACACGTAGCTGTGGCATGAGTGCGCGCCACGGCATCCAGCGACGCTGCTTTTCATCCTTCCAGACGTCGCTCTCCTGGAACCAGTACTCGATGTTCCACGCCTGTGGCCCGGCGACCACCAGCGTTGGCGAGTAGGTTGCCTTGGCCTGTCCGAGAAACCTGGCGCCGTCGGAGTACATGGGGACTTCGCTGAAGGGATGTTCCCATCCCGTCTGTCCGTCCATGATCATGGCGAGATCTTCGAAGAACGTGCTGCCTTCGGAGGTCACGTTGATGCCGACCTGCCGGCTGGCTTCGGCAATCCACTGCCGCTGATCGCGGCGCGGTTGTGCATACTGCTTGATCTGGGTTGCGCCCCAGTCATTCATGCGACGAACCAGCGCCTGTGCACCAGCGAGACTGGTGATGTCGTTGGTACGTGCACCATCGCCTGCACTGGCGTTGTCGCCGGTGCTGAACGTGCGCGGACCAATCATCTCGCCCGCTTCAATGAGCTCGGCGGTGGGAAAGACGTTCTGGCTCCACGTGCTGACGTCCATGGTGGTGGTGACGCCAAAGGCGAGATAGATCGCCTGCTCGAAGTCGTGCGGCGGTCGCATGCCGCGCCATTCGCGATAGTGATGTGAGTGCATGTCCACAAAACCAGGGATGATGGTCTTGCCGCTGGCATTGATCACGCGATCGACGCCGCTGGTGGAGCACTTGCCCACACAGGTGATGCGGCTGCCCTTCACCACGATCGTGCCGCCGTTGATCACTTGCCTGTTGTTGAGCGTGACCAGCCGCGCTCCCGTGATGGCCACCGTGCCCGAGGGGATGGCGCGCGGCGCGCTGACGCGCAGCGTCACCGTGTCCGTGCGCTTGCTGTCCACGTGGTGCACGTAGAAGCGATTGCCACTGCCCCATTCCAGCGTGCGCGCATCGCGCCAGCGCGGAAAGATGCCGCCGTCGCGCGAAAGCTGGGTGACGGGAAATGCGCCGCGTCGTTTTTCGATGCTGAGCGGATTCGCCCCGGTGCCGTTCCACGCGAGCGTGGAGAGATACACGTTGTCGCCTTCCTGAAACGCGATGTACTCGCCGTTCGGGCTCGGCACCATTTCGTCTGCGGCCGGAAACGTGAGATGCGTCTGCTTGTCACTGCCGTCTGCCTTGACGCTCACCAGCGCGGTCCCACCGCGTCCACCAGGTGCGCCTCCAACGCCGGGCGTGCCCGCGCGTTCGTCCGGGTAGAACAGGCGACCATCGGGACCAAAGCTCGGGCGCAACAACTGACGGCGTGCTTCATTGCCCACGGATACGCCCGTGGGTTTGACAACCGTGGTGATCACCACGCCCGTGTCATTGCCCGACGCGGCGTATCGCACCAGTTCGTACCAGGCGTTGTGCGTGAGTGTGCGACCACGCGCGGTCGCGCCTTCGCCGCGCGCCACCACCACCGAACGACCATCCGGACTCCAGACCGGATCGACGAAGTCGCCTTCCGTGCGACTGAGCCGAACGGGCGCGCCTCCGCTGGCAGGCACGGTCCACAGGTGACCACGATTGCCATCGTCGAACGTGACGAAGGCGAGCGACTTGCCATCGGGACTCCACGTGGGCGCGTACTCCAGCGGCTTGAAGGTGGACGGCGTCACGCGCGTCGGTGTTCCGGTGTTGCCACGCTGCACGTACACGTGCCCAAGCGCCTGAAACGCGATGAGCGATCCGTCGGCATTGGCACCGGGCCAGCGCACAAACTGCGCCCGGATCGCGTCGTCGGATACGCGAAACTCGCGTCGTGCCATTTCGGAAATGGTGCGATGCACCTTTGCCGAGAATGCGATCGTGCGTACCGCGCCAGAGCTGACATCGACGCGCCGGAGCTTGCCTCCCTGTGCGATCACGATGGATCTGCCATCGGCCGCCCATTTGTAGCGCGGCAGCACGCCGAGTGTCTTGCCGCCTCCGCTGGCGACCATGGGATCAATCGGATCCATGAGCATGCGCTCCGCGCCGGACGTCAGATCGCGCAGCCAGAGCGCTGTGCGCGGTCCGTACTTGTGCCCTTTGAACTCCATGAGTCCGTCGGGAATCTGGCGCGCGAACGCCAGCCAACGACCGTCCGGTGAGACTTCCGGCATGGCGGCACCGCCACTGGAGAAACGACCGGCTGCGGCGCCCACGCTTTCACCATTGGTGATGTCGACGATCTCTCCGCCCTTGAGGGCAAAGCGTCGCAGTTGCATGGCGCCAGCTAGTGGTTCTTTGTCGGTCACCGAGGCCATGGTGACGTGATAGTACAGAAAGCGCCCGTCCGCGCTGATGCTTGGTGCGCTGCCGCCGGGCACCAGAGACATGCCGCTGCCGCCGTCGCGATGGTACATCACGAGTCCCGCGCCCCCGCCCTCACCACCGCCGCGCCCACCTCGCTTCACGACAATGAACTGGCCGTCCGGGGTCCACGCCGGCTCCACGGCCGTCACGGCAAGGTCGGTGTACACGGGGCGGGCGTTGGAGCCATCCGCGTTCATGATCCAGAGGTTGTTCTGTCCGCGTCGATCAGAGATGAACGCGATGGTCTTGCCATCGGGCGAGATGCGCGGCTGGTAGTTGAGCGCGACACCACTGCTCTGCGTGAGCGATTCTGCGGAACCGCCGGCAGCGGGGACTCGATACACATGACCCAGCAGATCGAAGTAGATCCACGCGCCATCCGACGAGATGTCGGCGGACATCCACGTGCCTTCGCTGGTGGTGAAGTCGATGTCGCGGGTCTTGCCTCGCGCCAGCGTGACATCCCACCGCGCGGCATTGGAGTCGGCACCCGATGGCGGTGGTCCGCCCGCGCGTTGCGCGGTGACGGCGACCGGCAGCGCGGCGGCCAGTCCGAAAGCGAATGCGAGCAGGGTGGTGCGGAAGGTGGCGCGCGGCATCCCGAATCTCCAGTGAAGCCAGATCAGGTGGCACTGGCGCGTGTCGCGGTCGGGCGGGCGTGCCGGGCAGCGGTGGCGCGCCCACACGTTAGCACGCAGGCTCGACAGTTCGATAGCATCTCCACATCTGCGTGCATTGTCGCGCATGTCACGGATCCGGAAACGAGACAGTAACAGGACGACCGTGGACGCCCGGCGCCGTTGTGGCAATGAACCCCTGCGTCGCATCATCGCGCTGTCTCGTACGCCGTGTCGGCCGAATACGAGCTCCACGACACAACTTCGGAGCAACACCCATGCTCGTCCCCGTCAGGAAGTGGCTGCTGCTTGCAGTCGCAAGCTCGGTCATCCTCATACCGTTCACCGCGCGAGCCCAGGCCAGACAGTTACAGGTGTGCTCACAGGGTCCGCTGCTCAATTGTGCGGGTGTTCGCTTTACGACCGTGCTCGGCGTCGGTCCACTGGGCACGAATCTGTTTCAACTCAGTGTGCAGAACCTCGGGTCGGCGTCGTCGCCAACGTTGGCGACGAGCATCTACTTCCTGTCGTTCCTGACGGGACAACCGTCTGCACCGGAAGTGAATGTGAGCGCAACGCCGGTGGCAGAGCGTGGCGCTCGACTTTTTGACGCGACGGATTGGGGCATCTATGAGAGCGGCGACGCGATCTTCTTCTCCGCTCCAGGAAACGACGGCATCGGTGGCTGTGTTGGCGGATCCTCCATCAACGGCTTCGGCTTGATGAGTCAGACCTGTGGCGTCAATCAGTTCGTCACGTTCAACTTCTTTACGCCGCGCGCGTTTGATTTGCGCGCGATCTCGCTGGCGGGCATGGAGTTTGTTGCGCTCGACAACAGCAACACCGCTGACAGCTGCAATCCGAGCATGCCCTGCGTGGTGCGCGATGTGGCGGTGGTCCCGGAGCCGGCCACGTTGCTCCTCGTGGCAGCCGGCCTCATTGGTGCGGCGTGCATGGGATTGCGTCGACGTTCTCGCGGGAGCGCGAGCGCAGGCTTCGCGACTGGCAGGCTTTCAGCCGAGGGGCATAGCACATGACCGCCGCTCGATCGGCCTTGACGTTTCGGAGTCTCGGAAACGCACTGCGCGCTCTCGCCACCGTCACGGCGCTCACGCTCATCGCATCATGCTCGGATTCCACGGTACTCGCGCCCAATGCCGCGCAGGCCAGATTGAATTCGAGTCAGCAACTCATGCAAGGCCAGCCGTTCCGCTGGCTGGCACCACTCGGAACCGCCGCGGCGGATCCGGCAACGTTCGACGGCGCGGCGGTCTCGCATGTCGAGGTGTGTGCGTGGACCGCTGGCGCGTGCGTCGGAGCTCCAGTGGCGCGGTTTGCCATCGTGCCGGCAGTCGGTGAACTGCCACTGCTGTCCAACGCTGCCGCTGGTCGCTACGAGGCCACGCTGAACCTGCTGAACACCTCGTTCGTCACGCGACGTACGTACCGCATTCGTGTCATGCAGGGCACCACAGAGCTCGGCGCCATTTCCGTGGATCTGGTACGTGGTCGGTGGGCGCTGACGCGAACCGACGGCTCACTCGCGCCCTTGGTTGCTGCAAACACGCTGCCGGTTCAGTTCGCCGTGAGCATTCCGCCAGTGAGGATCAATGAGGTGGAATCGAACGGGGGCGTTCCCGGCGACTGGGTGGAGTTGTACAATGCCGGCCCTGTTGCCGTGGACCTGTCGGGGTACGCGTTCAAGGACAACGACAACGCCCGTACGTTCCGTATCGCCAACGGTACCATCATCGCTCCCGGCGGCTTTCTCGTCCTGGACGAGTCCGCGTTCATTTTCGGTCTCGGTGCGTCTGATCAAGCGCGCCTCTTCACGCCGTCCGGCACGGTGGTGGACAGCTACACGTGGACGGCCCATGCCGCCACCACCTACGGGCGCTGTCCCGACGGCAGCGGCGCGTTCCGTACCACCACGATCGTCACGAAGGGCTCGGCCAATGACTGCTCGGTTCCGCGCACGGTAGCGATCAACGAAATCGAATCCAGCGGCGGCGTCCCGGGCGATTGGGTTGAGCTCTTCAACTACGGCGCGCTTCCTGTGGACGTCTCCGGCTTCGGCTTCAAGGACAACGACGACACGCGCACATTCAAGATTCCGGCGAACACGATCATTGCTCCCGGCGCGTATCTGGTGCTTGAGGAAGCCGCGTTCGGCTTCGGCCTTGGAGCATCGGACGCCGCGCGATTGTTCGATGCCGTGGGTGTGCTGGTGGACTCGTACGCGTGGACGAGCCATGCCACGACGTCCTTTGGGCGTTGCCCGAACGGGACCGGCGCGCAGACCACGATGACGACGGTCACCAAGGGCGCAATCAACGACTGCACGGTGCCGAGTTCAGTGAAGATCAATGAGGTGGAGTCAAACGGCGGTACGCCTGGTGATTGGGTTGAACTGATCAACACCGGCGTCGTGCCCGTGGACGTCTCCGGCTTCGGCTTCAAGGACAACGACGACACGCGCACATTCAAGATTCCGGCGAACACGATCATCGCGCCGGGCGCGTATCTGGTGCTCGACGAGTCGGCATTCGTTTTCGGCCTCGGCGCGAACGATGCGGCACGGCTGTTTGACCTGAGCGGCAACGTGGTGGACGTGTACACGTGGACGGCGCACGCTACCGTCACATACGGACGCTGCCCCAACGGCACGGGTCCCTTTACGCAGAACGGGACGTCCACCAAGAGCGCGGTGAACGACTGTGGGGTGGTGGTGGGGCCGCCGGTTGCGGCAGCGTGGCCAGGTTTGGACAACGTGACAACGGTGTCAGGATCAAACGTCTTTGGCGGGAATCTGAGCGGTCTGATGTTTGAGCCCGGAGTAACCTCTGCTACCGACGTGCTCTGGGGCGCACGCAATGGACCAGGCAGCGTTTTTCGCTTGACCTTCAACGGCACCATCTGGACGCCGGACGTGTCGAACAATTGGACTGCCGGGAAGCTGCTACGGTATCCCAGTGGCACTGGAGAGCCGGACGCGGAAGATCTGACGTTCACCACCGGGTCGGCAGCGGGCATGTACGTGGTGGCCGAGCGCGACAACTCGGCGAACTCGATCAGTCGGCCAAGCATTCTGCGCTACGACGTTGGCGCCACCGGATCGACGCTGACGGCCACGAACGAGTGGCTGCTGACGGCCGATCTCCCGGTGGTGGCGGCGAACTCCGGACTCGAGGCGATCACGTGGGTGCCTGATTCGTACCTCACGGGCAATGGCTTCTACGACGAGTTTGCGGCGAAGACGTACAATCCGGCCGACTATACAAACCACGGCACGGGCCTGTTCTTCGTTGGCCTCGAGGCCAATGGCGTGGTGTACGCCTACGCGCTCAATCACTCGAACAACAGTTTCCAGCGCATCGCCACGTTCGCCACCGGGTTCCCCTCGGGCGTGATGGCGCTGCAGTTCGATCGGGAACTGGGACAACTCTGGACCACCTGCGATGACACCTGCAACGGGCTGTCGTACATCTACAACATCGATGTGACGGTGGGTTCACTGACGCGTGGCCGAATGGTGCGGACACACGCGTTTGCACGACCCTCTTCGATGCCCAATATCAACAACGAAGGCTTTGGGTTCGCGAATCAGGTCTCCTGTGCTGGTGGCTTCAAGTGGGCGTTCTGGGCGGATGACGCGGAGACCGGTGGATTCTCGATTCGCCGGGCATCGATTCCCTGCACCAGATTTCCGTGATCTGAGTTGTGGTACGCCGCGCACGTCGGGTGAATCTGTCGTAAGTTGGGAATGTCCTCTGTTCTCTCCTTACGCCAGGTTCCCGTATGCTTCGTGTCGGCTTCGCCGCTGTCCGCGTAGTTCACGTTGTTGCAGGAGTGGCCATGCTCCTGTTGGTGGGGTCCACTCCGCTCCGCGCCCAGCATACGTACACGGAGCAGGCCAATACCCCTGCTCGAACCTACGACCCCCGCGTGCCGACGCCCCGCGCGTTGCTTGGCTACGACATCGGGGACAGGTTCACGTCGCATCGTCTCATGATGCGCTACATCGAGCGCGTCGCGGCCACGAGCAAGCGCGTCAGGGTGGACACCATTGCGCGCTCGTTCGAGGGGCGCGAGATGCTCGTGCTGACGGTGACGAGCGAAGCCAATCACGCGCGCACCGCCGAGATTCAGCGCGATGCCAGACGGGTTGCCGACCCACGTGGGGCTGCGGCGGGCGAGATCGAAGCGGCGCAGAAGCGCTTACCATCGATCGTCTGGCTGGCGCATTCGGTGCACGGGGGTGAGGCATCTGGCGTTGAGGCGGGGCTCGCGCTGCTGTATCAGTTGGCGGCGGGGACGGATGCCGAAACGCTGATGGCGATGGACAGCACCGTGGTCCTCATCGACCCGAATCAGAATCCGGACGGCCGTGAGCGTTTCACACACGACCTTGAGCGCTCGGCGAGCGTGCAGAGTGTACCGAGCGAGCCGGGGGCGATCAACAACGCCGGCTCGTGGCCCGGGCCACGAACGTCGCACTACTACTTCGATCTCAATCGTGACTGGTACACGCAGTCGCATCCGGAGAGCAAGGGTCGAGTCAAGGCGTTTCTGGCATGGTGGCCGCATGTGGCGGTGGATCTGCACGAGCAGGGATCGAGTGCGTCGTTCTACTTTGCGCCGCCGCGCGAGCCTGACAACGCCAACAATCCCAAGCATCTGCCCAAGTGGTTCGACATCTTCGCTGCCGCCCATGGCGCGGCGTTCGACGTGCACGGATGGTCGTACTTCCGCCGTGAAGGGTACGACTCGTTTTTCCCGGGTTACGGCGAGGGTTGGCCGATGCTCACCGGCAGCATCGGCATGCTGTTTGAATCGGCCTCGTCGTCGGGAGGCTCGGTGCGCCGCAATGATGGCACCCTGCGAACGCTCAAGCAGGCCGCATGGGAGCATTATTCTGCCGAGTGGGCAACCGTGCGAACCTCAGCGCGTCGTCGGACGGAGTTGCTGCGCGACTATGCCCAGGCGCGTGCGGATGCCATTTCGGGTCATGCCAGGGACGCGATGCGCGCGGTCGTGATTGCGCGTGATGACCAGGGTCGCGCCGATTCGCTGGCCGCGAAACTGCGAGAGAACGGCATTGACGTGTGGCGACTGAACGCCGATGCGGAGCTGGCCAACGCGACTCCGTACGGCGGGAGTGCGGCGGTACTGTCCACCAAGATCAAGGCGGGCGCGTACGTGGTGGACTATGCGCAACCGCAGGGCTACCTCGCCAAGGCGCTGCTGGAACCCGACGCCGCGCTCGACTCCGCCTTCATCAAGTACGAACTGGAACTCAGGCGCACGGGGCAGCGCAACCGCTTTTACGACGTGACAGCGTGGTCGATGCCGCTCGCTTGGCGAGTGCAGGCCTGGACCGTACGGACGCTGCCGGCAGGGCTCACCCCGGTGACGGAAGTCACGCGCGCCGTCGTCGCGAGCGTTCCCGTTGCCCAGTATGGCTATGCGTTTTCGCCAGGAAGCGAAGCGTCGATTCGACTGCTCGCGTCGTTGCTGCGCGACTCGGTACGGGTGTGGCACGCGCCCAATGCGTTCACGTCGAACGGGGTGAAGTTCGCGCACGGCGCGTTTCTTGTGCGTGTGGCGCCCAACCGTGCCGATGTGCACGCCCAGGTCAATGCGCTCGCCCAGCAAGCGGGCGCGATGATCGTGCCGATTCCGTCCGCCGGTGTGGCCGATGGCACCGACCTTGGCAGCAACTCGGTGGTGCCAATTCTTGCACCGCGCGTGGCGTTGCTGGGCAATGCGCCGGTCAGCGGTACGCCCTTCGGGTTCATCTGGTTTGCGCTCGATCAGCGCATCGGATATCCGAGTACGCCGGTGGACGCGAACTTTGTCGCCAGTGGGGACATGAGCCGCTTTTCGGTTCTTATTGTGCCCTCGGCGCCCGGTGCTGCGCTCGATCGCGCGCTTGGTGAGTCGGGGAAAGCACGCCTGGCCGACTGGGTGCGCAATGGTGGCGTGCTGATTACCACCGAAGCGGCCACCTCGTGGGTGGCGCAGGACAAGTTCCTCTTGCGTATGCGCGTGAAACGCGATTCGGTGCGAGCCGATTCCAGTGGTGGGGCGCCGCTGCCAGGCGGGTTGCCGGGCGTACTGGCGCGTGCGACCGTCGACACCCTCTCGCCGTTGCTCACCGGTGTGAACGAAAGAGAAATCCCGGTGTTCGTGAATGCGGATCGTGTCTTCACCGTCCCCAAGGACCTGAGCGCCGGTGAAGCGGTGATTCGATTTGCACCAGACAAGCGCGTACGGCTGGCTGGCTATTTCTGGCCCGAAGCAGAGGCGAAGCTGGCGTTGTCGCCGTATCTCTGGACCGAACGCGTTGGTCGGGGTCGCGTGATCGCGTTCACGCAGGATCCGCTATACCGGGACATGTTTCGAGGCCTGCTGCCGATCTTTGCGAATGCCGTGCTGCTGGGTGGTACGTTCTGATGGCAGCGGAGAAAGACCCGGTGCTGCAGCAGGGCATGCCACCGGCTGGTGACGGCAAGGCGTCGGAGATGTTCGCGGCATTGTATCAGGAGCTTCACGCGCTCGCCGAACGGCACCTGGGTCGCAGCAGTGACGAGCTGACCCTCGGCGCGAGTACGTTGCTGCATGAAGCGTATCTCAGTCTCTCCGAGCGCGATCAGGCGCGCTTCCCCGATCGTGAGCGATTCCTGGCCTACGCATCGAGGGCCATGCGTGGGCTCATCATCGACTACGTTCGCGCGCGGCGAGCCACGAAGCGCGGCGGTGGATTCGAAATTACGCGCATCGGTGACCACGATGTGCCCTCCGCGCCGGACGGAGCAGCGGAGCCGGCATCGTTGGAGCGCCTGAGTACGGCACTGGACAGCCTGGCCCTGCTCGATCCTGGGCTGGCGCAGCTCGTGGACCTGCATTTTTTCTGTGGTTTTTCATTGGTGGAGATCGCTGCCGGACGTGACGTTTCGGAGCGCACCGTGCAACGAGATTGGAAGAAGGCGCGATTGCTGCTCCGTCAAATGGCGGGGGCGCCGGAGATTCAGGAGTCTCAGAACCCGAGGTCGTCATGAAGCGTCGTACCTTCCTGCAGAGCATTGGTGTGGCCTCAGTTGGTTCGCTTTTCGCCGACGCCCGGTTGGCCGGGGCCGCATCGCGTTTGTCCGATGTGGCTCGGCGCACCACGCTCAAGCGTATCGGGCTCGAGCTCTATGCTGTACGCAAGGCCATGCGCGCTGACCCCGAACGTACGCTCGCTGCCGTTCGCTCGGCCGGCTATGACGATGTCGAGTTGTTGTGGTCGTTCAAGAACTTTGATCGTACCACCGCGCAGGTACGCGACTCGCTGCGGCAGGAAGGGCTCAAGGCTCCGTCCGCCCATATTGATCCCAATATCCTGCTGAACGACTGGGAGTCGAGCCTCAACACTGCAAAGCAGCTCGGCCATCAGTATCTCATCGCCGCCGGGCTTCCAGCCGAGTCACGCAAATCCATTGACGTGTGGCGCATTTGGGCGGACCGCTTCAACGCAGCAGGTGCCGAAGCACGGAAGGCCGGTGTCTGGCTCTCGTTTCACAACGAGCCCGATCACATGAAGCCTATCGAGGGACAGGTGCCGTACGATCTCTTTGTCGAGCGCCTGGATCCCAAGGTGACGCGGCTCCAGCTCGACGTGGGCAACATGACCATGGGCGGCGGCGATCCCATGGCGTATCTCAACAGATATCGGGACCGCTACTGGAGCTTTCACATCAAGGATGTGCGGGCAGATCGCACCCGCGACACGGACCTGGGTGCTGGAATCGTGAACCTGAAGGGGTTGCTGGCCGCGGTGCCTGACATCCAGAAGAAGCCCTGCTTCGTCGAGCATGAAAGCCCAACGGATGAAATGGCAGCGGCGCGCGCGAATTGCGTCTATCTCAAGGCGCTGGAGTTCTGAGGCCGGGTGCCGTTTGCACACACCACTAAACGAGTTGCTTTCCTCGCCCGGTACTGCGCCAATGCCCGCTCTGCATGTCAGCGTCTACGATGCGAAGCCGTACGATCGAGAGGCGTTTCTCAAGGCCGCTTCCAGTCGGGCGGGTATTGAGTGGAGGTTCCATGATTTCCGCCTGAGTGTAGAGACCGCCGCGTCTGCCGCTGGTGCGCACGCCATTTGCGTGTTCGTGAACGATCGCGTGGACGCCGCCTGCATTCGTGTGCTCGCGGAGCTGGGCGTGAAGCTCATTGCCCTGCGCTGCGCGGGATTCAACAATGTGGACGTCGTCGCCGCGAAAGCGCACGGCATTCCGCTGGTACGGGTGCCGGCCTACTCGCCTCACGCCGTGGCGGAGCATACGGTGGCGCTCCTGCTGACGCTCAACAGGCACATTCATCGCGCGTACAATCGCGTACGCGATCTGAATTTCTCCCTGCACGGGCTGGTCGGGTTTGACGTGTTTGGCAAGACCGTCGGCATCATCGGTACCGGCAAGATCGGCCAGGTGACAGCCAGCATCTTTCGCGGATTCGGTGTTCAACTGCTCGGCTACGATCCGTTCCCCAGCGTCACATGGGCTGCCACGTGTGGCATGGAGTATGTGTCGCTCGATGCGCTGTTTGCTCGCAGCGACATCATCAGCCTGCATCTGCCACTGACACCGCAAACGCGCTACCTCATCAATGCGCAGACCGTGGCCCGCATGAAGCGTGGTGTCTATCTCATCAACACCAGCCGCGGCAAGCTCATTGACACCACGGCGGTGATCGACGGCCTGAAATCCGGACATCTTGGTGGGGTGGCGCTGGACGTATACGAAGAAGAGGAGGGCATCTTTTTTGAAGACCATTCCGCCACGCCGTTGCTCGATGACGAACTCTCGCGGTTGTTGACCTTTCCCAACGCTCTGATCACCTCGCACCAGGCCTTTCTGACGCACGAAGCCCTTGAGCAGATCGCCGAGAGTACGCTCGATAATCTCTGGCGTCTGGACGCTGGCCAACCCTGGCGTGACGGTACGCAGTTGTAACTGCGTTTTTCTGGTGCGGTTCGAGGCAGCTCGCGCGTTCAGGTGTGCGCGGCCAGTACACCATGCCACGATTCAGCGTCGACCCGCCACGCTTACCAGCGTCCGGAAAATCATCTCTGTGCCCTGCCGCAGCGCTTCCACTCCGACGCGCTCGTCGTTGCCGTGCATGCGAGTGAGCTCGTCCGCCGAGATTGCGTAGGGATAGATGCCATACACGGGAATGCCGCGACTGCGCCACGCGGCCGCATCCGTTCCCGCCTGAAACAGATACGGGGTCACGCGCGCCGTGGGATATTGCACCTTCGCCTCTCGCTCGAGCGCCGCATAGAGCTCGGTCTTGGTGGTCGACTCCATCACCACCGGTGCTGTCGTGGTTGGCGCAGGGGTGGCGCCGGTGCGTGCCGAGCCCGGGGGTGCCGCGAGTGTGATCTCGATGCGCTGGTCGCTGATGACTCGAGTGAGCTCGGCGATGATGGCCGATACCGGTGTTCCAGGAATGCTCCGAACGTTCACCGTGGCTTCGGCTGAACCCGGAATGACGTTGCTGCGGAAGCCAGCGTTCATCAGCACGGGCGCATACGTGTTGCGCATGATCGCGTGCAGTAACGGGTCTTTGCTGATGATGCGGTCAGCGAGGCGCACTTTGGCGGGATTCCCGCTGACGAGGTCACGGAAGTATCCGGACATCGGTGCGGCGCTTGTTGCGGCAAGTGTGGAGAAAAACTGCCGAGTGCTGGCCGTGAGCTGCACGGCCGTCTCATAGTCCGCGAGCCTGGCCATGGCCTTGGAGAGTGTGAAGATGGCCTGGTCATTGCGCGGCATGGAGCTGTGCGTCGACGTCCCGCGCGCGGTGAGCACAATGCCGGTTGACGTCTTGTCTGCGGTGGAGATGCTCACGTATTGCGTCCTGCCGGTCGCATCGTTGATGATCCAACCGCCCTCGTTCAATGCAAACTCCGCGTCGATCTTGGCGAAGTGGTCCTTGGCCAACCACGTGGTATTGAACGGGGCACCTTCTTCGTCGGCCTCAGCCATGAAGATCACGTCGCGCGACAGCGGAATCTTCTGTTCGGCCAACATCATGGCGGCTCTTGCGAAGACCGCCAGGCCTCCCTTGAAGTCAATCGCTCCTCGACCGTATACGCTGCCGTCCTTGATGACGCCAGCGAACGGATCGACGGTCCATTTTTCACGTTCCACCCCAACCACATCCGCATGCGCCGCAATGAGCAGCGGCTTCTTTGATCCATCACCGCGGAGCCGCGCGATGAAGTGCGCCTTTCCCGCCTGCGGGGTGGGGATGATGTCGACCTCGAACCCCAGCGCCTTGAAGCGTGGGCCAAGCAGATTGGCGATCTGCTCCTCGTTGCCGGGAGGGTTGCTGGTGTTGATGCGAATGAGCTCCACCAGCAGTGCCGCGGTCGGGTTGACGGTCCGCGCTTCTTGCGCGTGCACGGGCGCCCACGCAACGGCAACCGCAACGGCAGCGGAAACGGCGACCGCCACTGCGCCGCCGACCATCGCGGGAAGCGAGGGAAACATGGAGAAACGCTTCATGGCCAGGAGTGTTGGAGAAGGTACGCGTGCCGACAGTTGGCCTACGTACGGGCCACAAGCTCCTCTGCGCAAGTCTTGTGATTGACCGGAGCAGCCGACACACCGTAGCTTGGCGCATGCGAATCCATCGAATGTCGGGAATCGTTGCCGCCGGTCTCCTGCTGGGCGCCCTGCGCGAGTCGAGCGCGCAGCCAGCGATGGCAGGAACAACGTTCAGCGCGCGCACGTCTTCGGCCATTGACGCGCTTTTTGCGCCGTATGCGCACTCTGGCTCGCCGGGCTGCGGTGTCGGCGTCTACCAGCACGGTGCGGTGACGTTTGCCCGCGGATACGGTTTCGCCAACCTCACCAACGACGTACCCATCACGCCCGCTACGCGCTTCACGGTTGGCTCGGTGTCCAAGCAGTTCACCGCCGCGAGCATCGCGCTACTGGTGCGAGCGGGCAAGCTGTCGCTGGATGACGATGTGCGGAAATACCTGCCGGAACTACCTGCGTACGATGTGCCGGTGCGCATTCGCCATCTGGTACATCACACCAGCGGACTGCGGGATTTCTGGGAATTGGCCAGTGTCTCCGGCATGCGGCTGGACGACGGATACACCTCGGCGGACATGCTCGCACTCGCCGCGCGACAGCGGCAACTCAACTTCACTCCTGGTTCTGCGTATCGGTACAGCAACACCGGGTATCTCGCGATGGGTCTGGTCGTGCAGCGCGTGACGGGTCAGTCGCTCCGGCGGTTCGCCGACTCCGCGATATTCTTGCCGCTGCGCATGCACGAGACGCTGTTTCTGGACGACCATAACGAGATCGTGAGCGGTCGCGCCATGGCGTACGAGCCCACGGCGGGCGGTTTTCGCGTGAACGTCTGGAACAACGACCTGGTTGGACAGGGGGGCGTGGTCACTTCGCTGGCCGACCTGCAACGGTGGGACGAGAATTTCTACACCGCCTCAGTCGGCGGGCAGGCGTTTCTCGACTTGCTGGACGACACCGAACCGCTGATTGGCGGCGCCAGCAATTCGTATGCGTTTGGCAACACGATGTCGACGTATCGAGGACAGCGGTTGGTGGAGCACACGGGAGCGACCGGTGGATATCGGGCCGCGCTCTTCCGATTTCCGGAGCAGCACACAACCGTGGCGTTGCTCTGCAACGTGAGCACGGCCAACACCGCTGCGCTTGCCATGCGCGTAGCGGACGTTGTGTTGAGTGATGCGCTGACACCGGTGGCGCCGGCAAGTGCCGCCGCGGCACCGACGGTTGCTTCGTCCACCGCGGCCGTGCCACCATCCACACGCTCGTCTGGGGGCACACGTTCCGCGGAGCGCGCTGCGATTCTGGGGCGCTTTGTGAGCGCGGAGCTGAACGATGCGGTCTTTGAAATCCGCGCGCCGCAGGCCGACGGTCCGATGACGTTGGTGCGTCCACGGCTCGCACCGCTGGTGCTGGCCGAGTCGGCAACCGGGTGGACCTATCGGGCTGGCCCGGACATCGTGTTGCGGTTCGACGTGCCCACGCGGGGACGAGCGATGGGCTTCACGCTCGATGGCGGTCGAATCTCCGGCATTCGTTTCGTTCGACTGCCCTGATTGGCCGGCCGCCGCACCGCGATCATTCTTCGGGCTGGCGGGTAGATGACCCACGGCGGGTTGTGATCGTCCTCTCGTCGCAGGCCTGATTCCCTACTCTGAGGTGCACATGGCAGGACGGTGGTGGCGCAGGTGTCTAGCCATGCTCATGGTCTCGATAGCGGTGCAGGCGGGAGATGCAAAGGCGCAGGACGCCCGCGCCCGCGACCCGCGCACGCCGGACGTACGGGGCGTCGCTGAGCCGGTACCCGACCTACTGCCCGCGTATCGGCTGCTGGATCAGTTCAATCGCCTGGTCACCGATGAATCGGTTCGTCGGCAGGCCTCCATTGTAATTGTCGCTGGCCGCAGCGGTGCGGCGGCGGCCGAGCGTTGGACGGTGCGGATTCGTGAGGCGTTGGTCCCGTCGGAAGCACTGGTGGTAGCCATCGCCGATCTGCAGGGCGCGCCGAAACTGTTTCGCGGGTTCATTCGGAGCATGTTTCCGAAGGACACCAGCAACGCCGTCGTGCTGGACTGGGATGGCGTGATCGGCCGTCGCATTCGCGGCGACAAGGCGCCGCTTATTGCCGCCGTGTACGGGGCCGACGGGCGGCTTCGCGATTGGATCGCGCTGTCTACGGCACAGCAGGATCCGGCGACCGTCAGGCGTCTGGTGGCGGCCCTGAATTAGCTGTCGCATGCCACGGGCCGCGGAACGCGTCGAGCGATACCGTTGGCGCTTCACCCAGCGCGATGGAGGCCACCGATTCGCCGATGGCTGCCGAGTGCTTGAAGCCGTGTCCTGAGCAGGGGGATACCACCATCACCTGTGGCTGGTCCGGAACCGTATCATGCCCGAGCCGCTGGTTGCAGAGTCCGTGAACGTGTTCGCAACAATGTTGACCGTCTTACCTGTTGTGTTCGGGGTGCCTGCTTTTGCGCCAGATGTCAGAATAAATCCTTGCGACACGCTCGTACTGAGTGTCGTCACGC
>JANNEV010000044.1:0-1589 GCA_031379145.1 Gemmatimonadaceae bacterium | reverse complement strand
CCGATGTCATCGGTCCGCCGTCGAACCGCAGCACGACTTCGCGCCGGGAAGGCCCTTCGAACCGCAGCTCGCGATCACTACACTCTGTCTTCATCACCGTTCCGCGGGGTTGTGGGATAACGTTCGTGTGGTAACGCCGTTATGCCACGCCTCGCGGGCGGCTTAAATGCTGCGGTGAGAAATGCGGGCTAGGAGGCGGTGATTCAGCTCCACGAGTGCCAGCCTGCCAGGCTGATCGTCATACGCTCGGTAACCTGATCAGCGATCTCGACTTGCGCGATGTCGGTGGTGCGCGTGTGCCGAGTTGGTGCCGTGTTCGCGTTTCGAGGCGAGCGGACAGGACCGGTCAGAAGCGGTCAGGAGCGGCGAAATGGACGGCACTAACTCGCCACTGAATCCACGCGCTAGCGGTCGCATCAGAACGTCGACGTCGTAACTCGCGACACCACGCGACTTAGCGTGGAGCGGGCGACGGGATTCGGACCCGCGACATTCAGCTTGGGAAGCCTGCGGTGGGGCGCGAGGTCTGTCGAGCGGACAGCGACGGACAGGAACGGTCAGCGGCGGACACGAGCGGACATCTGGCGCGTTTCGCGCGGCTCGGCGCGCGCCGGTCCGAGCGGTCAGAAGCGGACTACAGCGGACAGGAGCGGGGACAAATGCGGTCACGACGACGGCAATGACCAAGAGCGCCGCACTCCGCTATGGCGTCGAGCTCGGCCCGGCAATGCATCATGCAGGTCGCGCCATCCCATCTCCGTCGCGAGCGCGCCCGAGTGATTCCCCGATGTGGGAACGGGAGCGTGCCTCCGCGACCTCAATCCAACCAGGGGCCGCACCGCCACGCCGCGCGTTCACGCGGCAGAAATGGCGGGAGTACCGCCGCACTCGGCAGCTCGCCCGGCCGAGGAAGCGTTCAGAATCGACGTGGACGCCGAGGAAACGACGAAGCACTATCCAGGTGGTATCTGTCCATCAGTGCTGGTCGACGCGATGCGCAGCTTCATGGCAACGCACAGCCGAAGGTGGGGTCATGCAACTCGACATCACGCATCACTTTTTGGCTGCGAGACCCGCTTGCTGGCCTGGTGAATATCAGCGCTTCGAGGCGCAGCCGGTCGTCGCTCCTCGCACTGGCAAAACAAAACGCAAAAGTCGCAACGGGCTTGAACCGGCTGACCTTTTATCTCGCGATGCAGAAGCGTGGTTCATCGGTGGAACAGGCGATGCGGAGTTGCACTCGGCTCAGCCAATTGTCGCCAGTATCATGAACCCACCGTGAGACGGTCGCCGTGAACACATCGGGTTCCTTTGATGCCGGCCAGCGTGTGTCGCGGCGCAACCACCATCATCCGCACCCGCACCTTCACCGATGAAAATACGAACGCTTCGTACTGCCCTCACGGCCCTCTCGCGGTGTCAGGTCCGACGCAGCAGTGATCCCGGTTCTGCACGTCCTGCGAAACTCGAGCGGGGCGGAGCCCTATCCCGCCTCAGACGCGCATCTGCAATTCTGGCGCTGATTGTCAGCTCGACCTGCCCGTGGGCTTCGACATGGGCGGGCAAGGTCGGCGCCCTAACTACGAACG
>JANNEV010000021.1:0-3526 GCA_031379145.1 Gemmatimonadaceae bacterium | reverse complement strand
ATGGACAGCTTCGATTTCAACCTGCCGGACACCACTCGGTTTCGCGATACGCGATACAAGGTGCGCTTCACCCCCGAGTACATCTCACAGCCGAGTATTGGGTATCAGCAAGGCGGCTTCGGACAAGGCACCTACGGTGGCACCACCATCGTTCTCAGCGACCTCCTCGGCGACCACCGGCTCGCAGTGTCGGGCGCCATCAACGGCCAGTTGAGTGACGCGCAGGTGTTTGTCGGCTACACCAGTCTCGGGAAGCGGCTGCAGTACACCACGGGTGTAACGCAACAACCGATTTACCTGCTGTCGAACGCCACGCAGCAGCCCGTGGGCAACGGCACCAACCAGTTTTCGCAAACGCAGGAAATCAACCGTCTCGTGCTGCGCGAAGTGTTTGCCACGGCGCTCTACCCGCTCAATCGCTTTACGCGCTTCGAGCTGGGCGCGCGCTTCAACAACGTCGACCAGCAGGTCTTTCCGTTCACGCGCGTCGTGGACTACACCTTTGGCTATGCCACGGGCTACGAGCGGGGACCGACACGCAACGTCGCTTCGGCAAACTGGGTCGCGCCGTACGTAGCCTGGGTGACGGACAACACGCTCAACGGGTACACCGGCCCCATCTCCGGCAAGCGCGTGCGATTGCAGGTACAACCGGCCATCGGCACGTGGCAGTGGACGGAGTACCTGACCGACGCGCGTTCCTACATTCCCATTCTGTTCAACTACGTCACCTTCGCCACGCGCTTCACGAGCAGCATGGCCGTTGGCAAGGACGAACAACGCTTTCCCAAGTGGATCGGCCGACCGGACTTCATTCGCGGCTACAACCGCGATGACCTGAGCAGCATCCAATGCAGCGGACTACCCACGGACAACGGCTCGCAATGCAACACCGTCGAGACGATCGGCAGTCGCGTGGCCTTCGCGAACGCCGAGCTGCGTTTCCCGATCATCCGTGGACTCAACCTGCGTTCGCTGCCCATCAGCCTGCCCCCGATCGATGGATTGTTCTTCTACGATGCGGGTGTGGCGTGGTCCGGAGGCCAGCAGGTGTCCCTATCGCAGCCGTCCAATTACGACTTCTCCAAGCAGCGGGCCCTGCTCCGCAGCTACGGGTACGGCTTTCGCCTGAATCTGTTCAACATCGCCATTATCCGGTGGGACTGGGCGGTGCCCGTGAGTCGCCCCAACGCCCGCGGTTTCGGCACCTGGTTCTTCGGGGCGAGCTACTAGGCGCGCTGACCTTGCAGGGCAACGCCGGACGTCGCGACTGCGGCGTCCGGCGCTTTTTTTGACGACGAGCGGCTGTAGCCGCAGGGGTCCTGATTCCGACCGGACTTCTGGCCGCGCCCCCTCCCCGCCCGAGTGGTTCGCGGGTACGTTACGCCGGTGCGCACGCTTCCCCTGTCGGCGCTCGTGCTCCTTGCGTGCGGCTTCGCCGGCGGCTGTGCCGATCGCTCGTCCCGCCCCACTGGAGCCGGCGTCTCTCCGAGTATTCCCGGCGGCCCAGACCCCGTAATTCTGCGCGTTTCGCGCGGCGGCGGGATCGTATCGGCGTTCGCCTATCCGGCGCTTGACTCCGTGCTGTGGCGTTCGAGCAGCCGAGCGCCGGCGCTGGATCGCGTCATCGGGTTCGGACCCGAGGACGGCTACCTCGCCGCAGTGGATACGGGCGGCGCGCCGGTCCGCATTGACCTGCGAATGGGCTCGGTGACCGTTGAACGCGCCGATCAGCTCGCCACCATCTCGACCGCAGATGGCTCCGCGCTCTATGCGCTCACCAGCACGGGGCAATTGACCCGATACACGCCGAGCGGCGGTGATTGGCGTTTCCGTCCTCCGCTACCCGTCTCGGCGCTGTCGGCGCAACTGGATGGATCGCTGATCGTGGCCGGCGTGCGTGGCGGCCGGGTGCTGGTCTGGCGCGTTCGGCCACCCGGTCAATCAGTGTCAGACAGCTTGTCGTTCGACGTCGGCGGGGAGCCAGCGGAACTCACCCGGACTGTGCGCGCCACCACAGGAGCGGTGGGCGATCGCGTCTACTTCGGCGCCAACGAGTCGGTGGTGGTGGTGCGAAGTCGCGACATGCAAGTGGCGATGAACGTGGACGTTGGTGATCCGGTACAAGCGATCGCGAACACACCCAGCGGTGATCGGCTCTTCATCGCGCTGAAAGGCAGTCGATCGCTCAGAATTGTGGATCGGTTCGAAGAGGGGCTGAGTGGCAAGATCAAGCTGCCAACGCCAGCGACCGAATTGCGCATGGACGCGTTGGGTCGCTTGTTGCTGGCGCGCGGCCCGCGGGACTCGGTGTATGTGGTGAGCCTCGCCACGGACGAGCTGCTGGGTGTGGTCCGTTCACAATGGCGCGGAGACCTTCCGTTGGTGCTACCGGACGGCGCGATCGCGCTGGCGCGCGGCAACGATGTGGTGTTGGCGAACCAAGGCTCGCTGGCTGATGGTCGCACGATCGCCGGTGGCGCGAGAGATGTCTGGCACGCACTCCGATGGAATGGGTTCCGGCCACGTGCCGCCGGTCTCGATCAACCGGTGCAGTTTCGGACCAGCGCCCCGCGCGTGGCCGACGACACCACGGGCGGTCTCCAGGACAGCTCGGCCGGCCGTTCGTTCGATGCTTCGTTTCCGGATTCTGCCGGTCCAACCCAATTCACGGTGTCCTTCGCGGCGGTGCTCGACGAGCGGCAAGCGCTTGCGCTGGCCGGAAAGATCCGGGTGGATGGCCAGAGTCCACGCATCACCACGGCAGAGCGGTCGGGCAAGACACTGTATCGCGTGGTACTGGGTCCCTACGCCACCCGAGAGGAAGCCGAGCGTGTCGGCAGGGCATCGGCCCAGAGCTATTGGATTTTCAGGGGAGCACCGTGATGAGCGCATCAACACCACACTCGTGGGAGATGGAGGGGCAGCGGCTCGCGGCCGCATTCGATGACGTCTTCGCCGCGGTCGTCTCCGGCACTGATCCGCTCGCCGCCGCGTCGGTTGCCATCGGCATCGCGCGCGTGCAAGGCACGCGTCGTCGCGTGGCCGTTGCCGATCTGGTGGGAGAGGCCCCCCCGCTGCAATCGCTGCTGACCAGCGATGATCCGCATGGAATTTCGGACAGTTTTTTGTATGGCGTCTCGCTGAACAAGATCGCGCAGCCGGTGAACGAGTCGGGCAATGTGTTCATCATGCCCAGTGGCACCGAAGCCGTGGCGCTGGACGCAGTCTACGCCAACGAACGCTGGCGCCGTCTGGCGGCGGGTTTTCATGAGGTGGGCGCGCTGCTCCTGATCGTTGCTGTGCCCGGGACGCCCGGGTTCGCTGCGCTGTGCGCCTATGTGGGAGCGCTACTTCCCGTCGGCGACTCGCCGTTCCCACTGCCGGCGGGTGTGCCGTTGATCGTGGCACCGGCACCTCCTCCTGCTCCTCCGCCGCATCCGGCGGGTGAAAGCGCGGCGCGTGCGCGTGCGGCCGCCTCTGACAACCCGGACCGACGCCGCAACAAGCTCCTTGCTTCGTTCGT
>JANNEV010000020.1:0-1572 GCA_031379145.1 Gemmatimonadaceae bacterium | reverse complement strand
GATCCCGCATGTTACGCAGTTTGAAGAAGTGGATATCACCGGACTTATGGCACTGCGTAAAAAGTACGCTGCGCAGTATGAGAAAAAAGGCACCAAGCTCACCTTGACCTCCTTTGTGGTCAAAGCGGTGGTGGCGGCGCTCAAGAAGTTCCCGGGATTCAATGCGAGCCTGGACGAAGCGAAGCAAGAGCTTGTACTTAAGCATTATTATCACATCGGTGTGGCTGTCGACACCGAGCAGGGCTTGATCGTCCCGGTCATCAAAGATGCGGACAAAAAATCGGTGTTCGAGATATCTCAAACGATCGAGACATTGGCCGAAAAAACCCGCACCCGGAAAGTTTCTCCGGATGATTTAAAGGGCGGCTCGTTTACGATCTCAAATCTGGGCGGTATCGGCGGATCTTTTTTTACGCCGATCATCAATAAACCGGAAGTGGCAATTTTGGGTGTTTCCAAAGGCATCTATCGGCCCGTGGTCGTGAAGGGTAAGACAAAAGACACGATCGAGGCGCGCCTCATGATGCCCATAGGCCTTTCTTACGATCATCGTGTGATTGATGGGGCCGATGGAGCGCGGTTTGTGCGAGTGATCGCAGAAGCTCTGGAAAATTTTAGTGAAAAGGAAGTTAAGCTGTGACAAAAATCGAAGTCGATATCGTTGTTATTGGTGCGGGTCCCGGGGGTTATGCGGCAGCTTTTTACGCGGCTGACAAGGGTAGGAAAGTTGTTTTGGTGGAGCAGGATAACCGTTTGGGCGGCGTATGTCTCAATCGCGGCTGTATACCCTCTAAAGCACTTCTCAATGCAACCAAGACGATTCATGAAGCAGAGGCATCTGCTGAGCGCGGAATTGAATTCTCTTCATCTCCCAAGATCCATTTGGATAAATTAAGATCATGGAAGAATGGCATTCTTGAAAAATTAGGTCAGGGGATTGCGACCGTCGCCAAAGCTCGCGGTGTTGAGGTTATGATCGGTCGCGGACATTTTGAAGACTCCGATACGCTCCGCGTTGAGACGGCCACAGGGCAGAAATTCATCAAATACCAAAAAGCGATCATCGCGGTGGGTTCTAAACCGGCTTTGCCCAAGGCGTTTGATTTGGGTAACCCCAGAGTGATGACATCCACTGAAGCGCTTGAGCTGGAAGACATTCCACAAAGCCTTCTCGTGGTGGGCGGCGGGTATATCGGGATGGAATTGGGTACGGTTTATGCGGCGCTTGGCAGTAAAGTGGTCGTCGTTGAAGCCATGAGCTCGATCTTGATGGGCGCTGATCCGGATCTGGTTCGTCCGGTGGCAAGATTCGCCGAAAAATATTTCAAAGAAGTTGAAAATAAGCTTCTAGAAGAAACAGATTATGTTTTAGAATTGAAGCAGAGCAATCAAATGTCTAGTGATTGTAAAAACATTAAAAATCTAAAATTTCCAATATATTATGACAATTTGTCTTCGGAGAAAATTCTAACCATGGATTGGATGGAAGGCGAACATTTATCTGAATTTGCAAAAACAAACCAAGATAGTTCAAAAGGTGATCAAATTGGACAAGCACTTTGGGATTTTTAT
>JANNEV010000654.1:0-6624 GCA_031379145.1 Gemmatimonadaceae bacterium | reverse complement strand
GTGGGTCCGACGGCGTTGGCGCTGCTCGGACTGACTCAACCAATCGAAATGACCGGTCGCGACCTGCGCGACCTCTCGCACTCTTCCACGGTCTGATGACACCTTTTGATGTGACGCGTAGCTCCCTTCGGCGCGCGCTCTCGCGCTCGTCCCACGCACTCCCGCTGCTGATGTTCCTGGGCACAACGCCACTGGTGGCTCGCGCGCAGGTCGGTCACCTGCCGGACAGAAGCCCGTACGAAGACGTCAAGCCATCGCAAACCGTTTCGTTGTACGGAGGACGGCTTGGCGTAAAGCGTGATCCGGCCAACGTCGCTCCCAACGCATCGCTCTTCTACGGGCTGCGATACGATCTGCCCATTGGCGGACCCGCTGCGTTCTACACGCGATACGAGTTCGCACCCTCACAGCGGAATCTGTTCGATCCCACCAAGCCAGGCGCAACCCGGAAAGTCAGCACCCCGAGCGTCACGACGCATCTTGTCGATCTCGGGCTCGACGTTTCACTGACTGGTCGCAAGACGTGGCGACACCTGATGCCGTCGGTCAACGGCGGCGTCGGAATTGTGAGCGACTTCGCGGGCCTCGATACCGGCTCATACAAATTCGGCACGAAGTTCAGCTTTGCCTACGGCGCATCATTGCGCTATCTGCTGCGCAGCGGCTGGGCACTACGCGCGGACGCCACCAATCACATCTGGCAGTACCAGTATCCGGACCGCTACTTCGTGAAGGCATCGGATACCACTTCCATTCTGGTCGATACGCGAGCGCGTTCGGCGTGGCGCGGCAACTGGGCACTGTCGGCCGGTATGTCCATCCCGATCTTTCGCTAGGACGCCGTGGCCCGCACGTCTCTCACTCGGCGCGTGCTCTTTTCTGCCGCGCATCGATATCGCCGTCCCGACTGGAGCGACTCGGAAAACACGGCAGTGTTCGGCGCCTGCGCGCATCCCAATTTTCACGGCCATAGCTACACCTGCGATGTGACGGTGGCTGGTCCGGTGGATGAGGAAACCGGCTTTGTCGTGGACCTCGACTTTCTCGACCGCATGTTGCAACGCGAAGTACGAGACCGCTTCGACCATCGCAACATCAACCTCGACGTCCCCGAGTTTGCCGACGGACGGCTGATTCCGACGGGAGAGAACCTCGCGCGTTTCATCGCCGAACGACTACAGGCTGCGCTCGCCCACACCACAGTGCGGGTCAGCCGCGTGCATCTGGCCGAAGACACCACGCTGAGCAGCACGTATGAGGTGGACGCGTGAACTGGTTCGCGAGCACACGCGCCGCAATGCGATGGACGATGCGCCACCGCGCGTCTTCAACCCTGGCAACCTGTTCGTTGTCCCTCGGCCTCGTCGTTGCCTGTGCCCATCCGCGACCGACGCCAGTGGGCACACGCCGCCCGGAGCCGGTGGCGCCAGTGATGACGCCCGTGGTCACCGCGGCGGCACCAACGCTGACCGAGGTGGTCCGGCAACTGAGTGACTCCGCGATCGGCGCACCGATGTGGCGCAATGCGCGGTGGGGCATGCTGATCATCGACGCGACCAGCGGTGATACGCTGGCGCAGTACGATGCGGATCGACTCTTCATGCCAGCGTCCAATGAAAAATTGCTCACCGCCGCGATCGCCGTGCAACAACTCGGGCTCGACTATCGCTGGCGCACGCCGATTCTGTTGCGCGGGAGGCAACGAGGAACGCGATGGTACGGCGACGTGCTTGCATCCGGCCGCGGCGATCCTAGCATCAGCGATGCCCTGCGGGGCGGAGATGCGCTGAGCGCATTCGATCCGGTGGTGGTGGCATTGCAGGCTCGCGGGATTCAACGCATCGTCGGGGGCGTCGCCACAACAGGCGACGCGTTCACCGGTCCGACGTCCGGTTTTGGCTGGGCGATGGACGATGCAGATTTCGGTTATGGCGCGGCGGTTGATGAGTTGCAGTTCAACGAAGGCTTGCTCAGCATCCGCGTTTTCGGTGGTGTGAAAGCCGGCGCACCAGTGCGAATTGTACGATCGCCGACGGCGGCATACCCGCCGCTCGAGATTGCGGCGGTCACGCGCGACAGCGTTCCTCGAGGTGATCGGCTGCGCGCCGAATACGATTCGATCGGCCGCGCGCTCCGGGTCGTCGGCGCGATCGGTGTCGGCGACAGTGCCATCATCGCCGCGTCGTACCGGCACCCTGCAGACGCGTTTCGTGCTGCGATGTCGCAACGAATTACTGCGTCGGGGATCGCGTTCGTACACCCAACTGCGACCCAACGCCGGTCCATCGCGCGTGACTTCAAGCGCGACAGTTCGCTTGACACCCTCGTTGTACTGGAGTCGCCCACGTTGCGTGATGTGCTGCCGCGCATGCAGAAGCCGTCGCAGAACCAGATCGCTGAGCTGCTGTTCCGGACGACTGGGCTGCACGTGACCGGCGATGGGTCGGCCGACAGCGCGCGTGCGGTCGGTGTACGCACCCTGGCGACGTTCGGCATCGGCAGCAACGACATTGCCTATCGCGACGGGAGCGGTCTTTCGCGTCACGACTACTTGACGCCGCGAGCCGTGGTGCGTGTCCTCGACGCGATGCGCCGTTCGTCGGCGTTCGAGGCATATCGTGATGCGCTGCCGATCGCGGGCATCGACGGTACCATCGCCAACAGAATGCGCGGAACTGCCGCCGCCGGGAATGCGCGCGCAAAGACCGGCACGGTGGACAAGGCGCGTGCCCTGTCGGGCTATGTGACCACGACCGACGGCCACTTAGTTCTGTTTTCGCTCCTGTGCAACAACTTCACGGTACCAACGCGAGAGGTGGATCGCGTGCAGGACCTGCTGGTATCCACGATCGCGGCATTCCGCGCGAGCCCCGACGGTACGCCGCGTGGCCGCTGAGTCGCCGCTGCCCGAAACCTCCGCCGCGTCCAGGACCACGTCGGTTTCGGCGGCGGCGCTGTCGTACGCCGACGCTGTCAGCGCTGTGCTGCACGGAGTCGCCGCACTCTCGACCGAATTCGTGGCGTTGGACGTTGCGCTCGACCGCGTGCTTGCAGCCGCGATAACAAGCCCCGTGTCGTTGCCGCCGTGGGACAACGCCGGCATGGACGGCTACGCGGTGCGCCGAGTCGATGTCTTCAGCGCCACGCCGGCCGCTCCAGTGTCGCTGCAGGTGATCGGAACCATTCCGGCAGGGGCGGACCCAAACCGATTGCCGGCACTGTCCCGTGGCTTGGCCGCGCGCATCATGACTGGCGCTCCGGTGCCACCCGGCTCCGATGCCGTCGTGCGCATCGAAGACACCGATCGCGGCACCGAAGTCGTGCGGATCCTGCACACGCGCGACCTGACGGGCGCGGGAAACATCCGGCCACGCGGCGAGGACGTGACCGAGGGGAGCGTCGTGTTTGAGTCCGGAACATGCATCAGCGCGTCACATCTGGGCATGCTTGCGAGCGTCGGTGCCCACATGGTCGAAGTGTTTCGTCAACCTCGGGTCACCATTGTCTCAAGTGGCGATGAGCTGGTGGAGCTGAATCGGTTTGATGAAGTGCGGACGGGGCGCAAGATCATTGCGTCAACCATGTACGCGCTACCGGCGTTGTTGCGACAGGCCGGCGCGCACGTTCGCATGCTCCCGATCGTTCCCGACCAACTTGACCTGGTGGTCAAAGCGATTTCCGGCGCAATCGAGGATGGGTGCGACCTGCTTATCACTACTGGTGGGATCTCCGCAGGCGCTCACGACTACACCCGCGATGCGTTGGCTGCGGTCGGCGGGACGCTCAGCTTTTGGCGGGCACGCATTCGCCCCGGCGGCCCACTCGGTGTCGGATCGGTCGATGGCGTGCCGTGGATCGGGTTACCGGGGAACCCGGTGTCCACCATGGTGACGGCGGCGCTCTTTGCGTGGCCAGCCGTTCGCGCACTCGGCGGGCATGCGGACGTGCATCACGTTCCGTTTCTCGTTCGCGTGCGCGACCGGATCGAGACGCCCGCACCGCTTTCGTACTTTGTGCGCGTGCGTATCACAGCGGGCGTGGACGGCATCCCGGACGCGTTCATCGCTGGCCCGCAGGGTTCGAATCTGCTCAGATCGATGGCGCAAGCGAACGGCCTGCTCATCGTTCCGGAAGATACTTCCGCGGTGGAGGATGGTACGCTGATGCAGGCCATTCTCATGCCTGGCACCACGTTGAGCAGTCCGCGCTTCGAAGCCGGGCCGCAGCCGGATCCGACGATTCCCCACGAGAGGCCGCGACTTCCATGAGTGAGCAGTGGAGCGACGTGGTCCGAGATGGCATCACCACGCTGCACGGAGACGCATTGGACGAGGCGCTCGCGCGCCGCTTTCAGCTCGCCGACGAGGCCGTGCTGATCGACGACGTCACGTTTCGCCTTCGAAAGCCGGCGAATGCCGATCATCTGATCAGCGAGGCGGACTACGTCATGGACGAGCGCCTGCCGTATTGGGCAGACCTCTGGCCATCGGCACGATTGCTCGCGGCCACGTTGCTGCGCGAACGAGGGAACGGCCGTTCGCTGCTCGAACTAGGCTGCGGGCTCGGCCTGCCGACGATGGCGGCGATGCGCTCCGGATTCACCGTCACCGCAACCGACTACTACGCCGATGCACTGCAGGTGACTCGCGCAAACGCCGGACGGAACCTCGGCCATGAGCCCACCGTACGCATGGTCAACTGGAGGATGTGGCCCGACGATCTCGGGACGTTTGACGTGATCGTCGCGGCCGATGTGATCTACGAAGCTGAGTATGCCGTGCTGGTAGCGGCCTGCATCTCGAGAGCGCTCACGCCCGATGGCGAAGCCATCATTGCCGATCCGGGCCGCACGTCGCTCCCACGATTCCTCGCTGAGCTTCCAGCGCTCGGACTTGAGCTCACCGAAGCCACGACCTCGCCGTATCACGAGGGCAAGATCAACCAACAGATCCAGATACTGCGCGTTCGCCGGAGCAAGGCTTAAGCCGGCGAGCGGCGCGGTCGGCTACCCTTCTACGGCACAATGGAGGCGACTACGGGTGCCGCCAGCCGCTGCGCGTACGCATCGAGATACTTCCACCATGCCTGCGGAGTAGGTACATCGCCGGCAGCAGTCCACGCCGACGCCACGTAATTGACGACGGGCTTACCGGAGGTTGCGCTCGACACCGCGAGATAGTGTCCGTGCACTTCCTTCCAGTCGGTGACGCGGTCGCGCGGCAAGAGTACCGCAGTACCGATCTCTCCGTGCCCGCCGTTTTTCGGTGCGGTGGGCCCCCATGCCGAGAGCCACGCCCACGGCTGCGCCCGACTCGTACTGCCCACGAGTCCCGGCCGCTTTACCAAACCAATCACGTACGGGACCGCAGTTGCGGAGCCATTCACCACGGTGAAGACACTCTCTTCGCGATACACCAACTGCCCGGCGTCGACGCTGATCCGTTTGACCTCATTGACCATCAGGCCGGCCGCGTTCCACGGGTCGTAGCGAAGTTCAAAGGTGGCGCGCAGGGGGCCATCGGCAATGCGCTTCCAGGACTTGAAGTTGTCCGCGCGGTAGATGGTATCGTTCTTCCATATCGCGGTGCCGCCAGCGCCGAGCGTTTCACCGACATCAAAGAAGTCCGCACCCTCGCCCGTATCCACGTGATAGGAATCGTGGCCTTTACCGTACCATTTCTCAAGAATGAGCCCGCGAGTTTTCTTGCTCCACACATCGATACCACTGCTCGACATCGCGGATGATGTCTTCTTGAGCCCCTCGCCATAGATCCGCCACGCCCCACGATCGTTCTCCCAGGCCACGTCATCACGAGGTTCATCGTGACGGACGTGGACTCGCGACACTACAGGCGCCGGAGCGGCGTTCTCGATGAAGAAGCGCCGCGAATCCTTGGCCGCGAAGGTTGCCTGAAAAACCAGCTCGTCGACGACACCATCGCCGTCGTTGTCCACGACCTGCGACAGCATCTCGCGACCCTCGGCGTCCGTCACGCGAACGGATCCGGGGGTGGCCGCAGTCAGCTGGGACACGACGCTCTTCCAGGAGAGCGTCACGATCTCGTCGATGCGCTCAATCGCCAACGCGTTCTGCGCGCGGATGGTGAGACGCGGCGCCTGCAGAGCATCGGCGCGCGAGCTCGGCAGAATCAGCGCGGTGAGCAACACAGCCACTCCATGCCGTCGCCATGAACGCCGAAGAGAGCGCGTTGCTCCGCTCCTGACCGTGGGGACATCAATCATCGCAGGTTCTCCATATTGACGGGATCCATATCCGCATAATCCTGATTCTCGCCACCCATCGCCCAGCAGAACGCGTACGCGCGCGTTCCACATCCGCTGTGTACGCTCCACCCCGGTGACAGCGCCACCTCGCCATCCCGCATGACCAGCGACCGTGTTTCCGTCGGTTCGCCCATCAGATGGAGCACCAGCGCATCGGTCGGCAGATCGAAATACAGATAGACTTCCGAGCGACGATCGTGCACGTGCGCCGGCATCGTGTTCCAGACGCTGCCGGGCGCGAGCACCGTGACGCCCAGCACCAGCTGCGAGCTCCGCACACCCTTTTGGTGGATGTATCGTCGCACTTGTCGCTTGTTGGCCATCTCCTGCGAGCCAAGG
>JANNEV010000671.1:0-4023 GCA_031379145.1 Gemmatimonadaceae bacterium | reverse complement strand
CTTCTCGCCACCAAAGGCCCCGCCGATCTCTGCGCCTGACGTGCCGATATTCACGTTCGCAATGCCGCAGTCGCTGCCGGACACCGACAGGAATCGCTCGGCGTGCTGCAGCCGGTCGGTGAAGATCGCCGACGACAGGCCGTAATCCGTGTCGTTGTGCATCGTGATCGCCTCGTCCAGCGTCTTGAACGGAATGACATACAGGATTGGCGCAAAGGTCTCGTGCCGCACGACAGGCATGTCATTGCGGGCCCGAACGATCGTTGGCTCGACGAAATAGCCCGGCCCCGGCAGCACGCGGCCGCCGCAAAGTATCTCGCCGCCCTGACTCTGTGCATCTGTGAGCGCGGCCTGGTACTGGCGCACGGCCGAAGATCCGACTCACTTCGGCGGGCGCGAGCTCGCGCACCTCACCAAACGCGGTCGCGAACGCGATTACCCGCGTCCAGCTGCTGCCATTGATCGACCGCATGGTGGCGGCCGACCGTGTGGCGGTAAGCACATGCCCCCCAAACTCCTGGCGGACGACCTCCTCCAACAGCAACAGAATCGACGTCATGTTCGCATGGGAAGTCGGTGATCAGTTCTTTTTCGGCAGGGCACTCAGTAACGACCGCACGGCAGCATCAAGCTGACTGTCCACGCCCAGGTATGACTCGCCGACGGGACGCACAACAGGGACGTCCACGGGGCGCGGATGCAACTCCATGTCGCGACCATTGGCGTCGGTGACCCGCGTAAAGGGAATCCGCAGCGACGTGACACCGTCCAGCAGCGTCACGTTCGACGTGAAGATGATCCAGCCCGCCGTCGGTTCTCCGACGATTTTCCCCAACCCGAGGGCACGATATCCCTCCGTAAAGTCCTCCCCGTCCGACAACGTATGCTGGTTGATGACCAGCACGGTCGGACGCTCCAGGGTGCGTTGCCCGAGACTCGCCCGAGACGGGGTCACGGGTGAGCCGCGCGGCGTAAACAACAGGTAGCTCCGTCTGGCCAGCACATCGATGGCGTACGGATTCACGAAGCCGCCATTGTTATTCCTGATGTCCACCACGACGCCGTCCCGTCCCTGGTTTTCCGCGTCCAGATCCAGGTAGAGCTGATCGAGCGACGACTGACCCATGTCCAGCATGTGCACGTAGCCCAATCGCCCGCCGCTCGCCTTCGCCACGTACGACCGCCGCTCCTCAACCCAGTGCCGGTACAGGAGCGCCTTCTCCTCGCCCAATACCACGGGCTGGACAGTCAGCTCGCGCGCCGTTGAGCCGGCGGTCGGCGCCACAACCCGGAGGGTGAGCTTGCGCCCGACTCGGCCGAGCAAGAGCGAATCCAGCGTGACGCCCGCCCCCAATGCGAAACCATCCACCGCCAACAACCGATCACCAACGGCCGCTCCAGCCAGCGCGGCGGGCCCGTGGGCCACGACCTCGACCACCCGGTACACCCCACCGGCCTCCAGCGCATTCCGGTCGAATCGCGCGCCGAGTCGCCCGACGGGGACGCTGACGCCGCCCGTGGTCGGCCCTGAAACGCCCAAATGCGACGCGTTGAGTTCACCCACCATGAGCGAAAGAACGCGACGCAGATCGTCCGGATTGCGACTGCCGCGGGCGAACGGTCCGACCCGCCCGGCGAGGGCCTTCCAATCCACGCCGTTCATGCTCGCGTCGAAGAAATTGTTCGCCAGAAACGACCAACTTTGCTCGAAGATCGCGCCCTTTTCGGCGTCGAAACTCACGTCGACCTCGGCGCTCGCGGCCACACTTCTCCCAACGCGATTTTCCACGGTGAGCGCCGCAATTCGCCCGTTCTCCAGATACCACAGCTCCCGGCTATCCGCAGTCCATTGCAGGCTGGTTTTCGCGCCCGACGAACTGGTGACGGCGCGCAGCTGCGGATCACGCGCCAACACGTCGAGGGGCCAGGTATAGATCTGTTGCTGGCCGCCGGCCGTTGCGGTAAAGGCCAGCGTGCGGCCGTCAGGACTGATGACGAGCGCGCCGATCTCCAGCCCTTGCGTGGGTACGGTAGTGGCACGCTGCCGAATGCCATCGAACGCGATCGTGACTGGCTTGCGCGTCGACGCCGTATCGCGGTTTGGCGCGGCAAAGAGGTCGCCGAACTGGTCCTCGCGGAACCGCGGGGCACGCGCCACCAGATCAACGCGGACCACGCGGGGCGTTTCCGTTCGCATGGCGGAGCGGTACAGCAGGTAGCTGCCGTCGGGCGACCACTGTACCCCGCCCACATTGGCATCAGCACCGAAGCTGACCTGCCGAGCCGGCGTGCCGTCGAGTGCGACCACCCAGATGTTTCCGTAGCCGTCAGCACCACGTGACGCGTACGCCACCCAGCGGGAGTCGAGCGACCAAGACACCACACTGGCGCTGGAAAATGGTGGCTCCCCTACGTCCGCGGTCGCCAATTGACGGTCACCCTGCCCATCGACGCCCACCACGCGGATCTCCTGCCCGTTTCGCTGATAGACCACCCATTTACCATCACGCGAGACAACCGGCGCATAGCTGCGTTGCGGCCCGGTGGTGAGCGCGCGCACCGTCCGATTGGACGCATCCTGCACCACGAGGTTCCAGGCGTTCCCTTCGCCCGCCGCGTAGACCACGCGCTTTCCGTCAGGCAGCCAGACGGGATCTGCCTCCTGCGCCGTGGAGGACGAAAGACGAGTGGCTTCCCCACCCTCTCTGGTCCCGACCACGAAGAGTTCACCGCGGGCGACGAATGCCGCCTTCCGCGCATCCGGTGCCAGAGCGAGCGCGGAAAATCCCTGCGTGAGCACCTGCCGTTCCGCGTTCACTTCACCGACGGCGCCACGAAGGGCGATTGAAACCGGCGCCACGTTCCCGCTGGCGACGTCCAGCCGCCAGATGCCGTAGTCCCGCTCAAACACGATGCTCCGACCGTCCAGTCCGATTTGCGGCCACAGCACGCGCCCGCCGGTGAAGCGCGTGAGCCGACGGGCCTCGCCGCCAACCACGCGGGCCCAGAGATTCTCCTGTCCGCTCCGGTCGCTCATGTAGTACACCGTCTTTCCGTCGGGCGACCACATCGGCCACGCATCTTTGCCGCCGCCCTCGTCGCCCAGTCGCACGTACGTCGGCGATGCGGCGCCGAGATTGCGCACCATCCAGATCTCGCTTTCGTCGATATGCGAATGGCCATGACGCCACCATTGACCAGAGACGGTGCCGCGCGCGGTGATGGCCAGTGACTGCCCGTCGGGCGATGGTGCGCCCCAGTACTCGCTGGCATAGCGATCACCGGCAACGGCGCTGGGCTGACCTCCACGCGACGGAAGCCTCCACACATCGTTCATGCCGGCGATGTCGCCCAGACTACTGGAGAAGTAGAGCCAGTTCCCATCGCGCGACCACGCGTCCAACTGCTCGCGACCATCGGTGAACGTGCGCCGCGTCAGCGTGCCCGTTGGCAGATCGAACACATAGACATCGCCGCCGCCGGTGCGCGTGGACACAAACGCGAGCTTGCGGCCATCGGGTGACCAGAGCGGGCGCGACTCGGTCGCCGGGTGCGTGACCAACAAGCGAGCCGTGCCGCCGGCGGCCGGCACGGACCAGATGTCTCCACCGGCCACAAATGCGATTTCCTGCCCGTCCGGCGAGAGCGAGGGTTCCGACAGTGCCGAGCGAGTGTCGGCATCAGCTTGAGCGCGGAGCGCGGCCGGAGCGGTGAGCAGTAGGGCGAACCGAATTGTCGTACGAGTCCGGGTCAGCATCGCAGGGGTGTCTAGTGGGGGACGGGCGCAGGTGCCGTGGGGCCAGCGGACTGCCAGCTGTTCAGCAGTGGACTGAGTGACTGCCACATCGTGGCCGCAACGCGCTGTGACCCATCGATGTTCGGGTGAATGCCGTCCGCCTGATTGAAGCGCGCGTCGCCAGCCACGCCCTGCAGCAGGAATGGCCACAGCGGCACCCCGCTCTGCTTCGAGGCGCGCACATAGGCATCGTGAAATCGCGTGGTGTAGTCGCGTCCGAGATTGGT
>JANNEV010000666.1:0-2559 GCA_031379145.1 Gemmatimonadaceae bacterium | reverse complement strand
CCACCTTCCCGGGGCTTGGGAAGTACGAGAATAGCCAATCCGCGCGGATCGCATTCGTGGCGCTCCGAGTCGACGTGCTGAATGTCCCTTCGCTGCTCTGGAAGAGAATGGGATTTTCCGTTCGCGGATCACGATAGCCGTCGCGCAACCGGGATTCGTACTGCCCGACGAAACGGAAGAAGATTGCGCGGTTGAGCTGGAACTCCGTGCGAAGACGCGGAATGTTCGTGACCAGAATGGAACTGTTGTCGCGCATGCGCCGGAATTCCTGATGCAGCATGATTGCGCTCACGCGCAACCGCGGCGTAGGACGCAAATCGAGCGTTGCATTCACGTCCAGCCGTTTTGCCTGCGATGTCTCCAGGAACTCGGCGTCTCGACCGAAGGTGCTGCTGACTGACGCGCCGAATTTCTGGAACTGCGGGGTATTGAAGCGTACCTGCAGCTGACGCGAAGGCACGCGATTCCCCACGACGAACGGCACCGTGTCCACCGCCGCACCACGCGGCCGCGTGACGAAATACGTCGAGTACCGCTCCGGCTGAAAACCAAAGCGCTCGATCGACGGGGTGATCCCCATGCCCCACCCGCCGCGAAACTGAAAGCTCGATGACACCGACAGACGCGTTTCCAGCGGCGACTCCGCATTCCAGAATCCATTGTATGTCCAGGTGCCCTGGCCGCTGAAGAAGATCATCAGCTGCTCGACGGGCGCGCCTCGCTTGCCAAAGAGCGTGAAGCGCTGATTGACCTGCGGCTGCACATAGTCGAGACGCGGCACGAAGCCGCTTCGCGTTTCAAACCGCGGAGATACCCCTTCGATCGAGTTGCGAAAACCGTAGTTGCGCCCTGTGCGATCGAAGCTGAACTCCCAGATATCGCCGTTCGCGCGGGTATCGGCCGTGCGAGAGCGACTGGTCGCGACCTGGTACCCTGCGGTGTACACGTTGCGCAACAGAAAACGTCCGTCGGCGTTGAGCACCGTGTTGAAATTCGCTCCGTCTCGGCGGTCCGTCACGGTGAAGCCCACGTTGTTCTGCGCGCCGAGATCGCGCCGCACCCGCGCGATATTGAAGATCGGAGTTCCTGTGCCACTGGCCGAGTACTTGACGTTGTCCAGCGCCGTCAGGAGGCCGAGGTCGAAGCGGGAGATCTTGCCGGTGAGTTTGGTGGCCGCACGCGGTTGTCCGATGCGGCGCGTGTACACCAGCTGATTGGGCGTCTCGAACTGCTCGTTGCCCTCCACAAAGAAGGGGCGCAGCTCAGGGAAGAAGAGGGCGAAGCGCACGTCACCGGGAATCTGCCCCACATCCGCTTCCACTTGTGAGAAGTCCGGGTTGATCGTGCCGTTCATGGTCAGGTTGGGCGTGAGTCCCCAACGCAGGTCTCCGCCGTACTGCGGCTTGGCGCTGTAGTTCCAGCTGCCGGCCGACTCCTGCGCACCAGGAAACGACGTGGTCACCACCGGCGTCACGTCGACCACGAGACCTCGCCGCAAATCATGAATCCCTTCGAGGCGTCCTGACTGGATGAGCAGTGAAGCCAGTCCTCGGCTCGTTTTCGTCCAGGTATCCTGGTAGTTGTTGCGTTGGGTATTGCGGACGACGTTGAGCCCCCAGTTCATGGTCTTGCCGAGGCGATAGCGGATGCTCTTGAGGGGCACCCGCACCTCCACCTCGTAGCCCCACTCGGTGATGTGCCCGCGCGACTGCCAGATCATGTCCTGGTTCAGGTCTGCGTTGCCGAGGCCCGCCCGCGAAAAACCGCCACCACCGCCGCCACCGCCTCCACGGCCTCCACCGCGGCCACCGCCACCACCGCCGCCGCCTTCGGTGCGTATGCCATCACTTTGCACCCCCAACGGATTCACCGCGAAGACAAAGGCCTGCCGACGGTCGTTGAAGGTGTCGAGGATGAACTGCACATGGTCGTCGTTCTGGATCCGGTCCCGGTCGGCCAATGTGCCGCGGACTGTACCCTCTGGGGCGTAGGCGCGGACGCCAAAGTAAATGGCATCGGGGCCGTACCAGACATACGCCACCGTGGAGTCGAGCGCCGCGCGCCCATCGACGGGATTGAACTGCGAAAAGCCCGTGAGCCGAGCTGCCCCCTGCCATTGTGGCTCGTCCAGATTGCCGTCGATGGAGACCGGCGCCTCGAAGCGCGGTACCTGCACCGTCGTGCTCCCCGCCTGCCCGCTGAAGACAAGGGGGGCGACCTTTGGCGCAGGCGTGGGGATGCTGTCGGCTGACGTTGCGCGCGCCGACACAGGTGCCTGCTGCAGCGCGAACGCTGCGAGCAGGGGAAGGACGATCATCGGTTTCGCTCCAAGGACGGACGACTCAGGGGCAGGCGTCTCCACGGACGCGAATGCTGCGCATAAACCAGTCTACGCCGCGCACGGTGAAAACGATGGCGCTGATGTCGCGCGCGATGCTTTCTGACGCTTTCTGACGCTATCTGACGCTATCCAGCGTTCGCCAGAAGCGCCGGTATCGCCTGCGCTGCTGCTGCGGCCTTGGCGCCACTCAGCTTCATGCGTTCGCCGATCATGGCGAG
>JANNEV010000646.1:0-2083 GCA_031379145.1 Gemmatimonadaceae bacterium | reverse complement strand
CCTTCGTGTCGGTGCTGGCCGCCTACTCGGTGCTCGCGGCGGTGAGCGCGATCGTGTTCCGACGGGGACGCTGGCGCGGAACGCACGTGTAGCCCCGGCCGTCTCAGCCGATCGGTTAACTTCCAAACCGGCAGCGTTTCGTCGTTGTCGGCTGCTCCAATGCTCGCACAGTCACTCAGACACGCACTTTCCCAGGAGTCTCCCATGAAGCTCGTTTTCTTCGCGCTGCTGGTCACCCTGTGCTCCATGACGCGCGTTGCTGCCGCGCAATCCATCGCCGGAGAGTGGGACGGATTGATGAACACACCGGGCGGCGCGCGCCCGATGAAGATTGTCTTCAAGCAGGACGGCGAGAAACTCACCGGCGTGGTGAAGCGGGAAGCGGGCGACACGCCGCTGGAAGGCACGGTCAAGGGGAACAAGGTCGAGTTCAGCTACACCGTGAACTACAACGGCAACGCGCTCGTGCTCACCATGAGCACCACCGTAACAGGCAGCGAGATGAAAGGGACCGTGAGCTTTGGAGGGCAGGCCGAGGAGGAGTTTACGGCGAAGCGGAGTGCTGCGCCCGCGAAACCCGAGATCAGCGAGGCGTGGTCACGCGAGCTGGTGGCGCGCTGACGCTGTCCGTGATGCTGTCGGTGATGCTGTTCGCTGTCAGGTACTCGCGCAGCTCGTCCGCGACCATCGCGGAAATCGCATCCAGTGACGCGAGCGAACCGAGCATCTGACGGTCGATAACCCGATTCCAGATGGCGAAGCCGTCCGCGGTGCTCACGAGACGCAACGTGACCCGCAGCTCATCGCCCTCGCGGAGCAGGGTCCCTTCCACCAGTCGTCCAACCCGTAGCGTCCGGCCAATCTGTTCCGGGCCGCCGCCCTCGCTGAGCACCCCGAGGGCGGCGGTTCTGGAGGCCACCCGAACGCCGGGCAGTCGCGTCAGTGCACTGGCCACGTTGTCGGTCAGCGCGGCAGCGAGCGCGGCATCGGACGAGTCCTTCCCGAGATTCACAAATGGCAGCACTACAACGTCGCTTGGTGAAAAGCGTAGTGCGGCCGGCGGCGACGCGACGGCGGCCAGCGGGGCCGCAACCACACCGCGCCGTTGCACGGTGGTAAGCCACACCCCCGCCGACGCAATCAACAGCACGACGACTCCGGCGCCAACTGCTCGTGCGCGCGTTGGACTGTGCGCTTGTGCGGCTGTCGTGGATGCGGTGGCAAACGCCCCGCTCATCATGGCCGGATCATCGAGGCGTTGCACCAGGGCAGCCGCCGTCTGTGGCCGATGCGCCGGATCTTTCTGCAAGCACTCCAGCACCAGCGCTTCCAGCACCGCTGTGATGCTGCCGCGGATCGCTCGCATGGCTGGCGGAGCGGTGATGAGATGCGCGCGCATCAACTCGCTCGGGCTGCCGCTGAATGGCGGCTGACCTGTGAGCATCTCGTAGGCGGTCACCCCGAACGAGTAGATGTCAGCGCGATGGTCCGTGTCGGCGTCGCCGGAGATTTGCTCGGGCGCCATGTATGCCGGTGTGCCCAGCGAGGTCCCGCTGTGCGTGAGCGTACCGGCGTCCAAGGTCGTGGACTCGTCACGCACACGTGCCGTGACGATCGCCTTGGCGATGCCGAAGTCCGCCACCACCGCCGAACCGCTCGCCAGCAGGATGTTGTCCGGCTTGATATCGCGGTGCACGACACCTTGCGCGTGTGCATACGCCAGCGCCCGCGCCACGTCGCGGAGCACGCTCACGGTTTGCGCCATTGCCAGCGGCCCATGGCTCACCAGTCGGTGCCGAACAGACTCTCCGTCCACGAACGGCATGACGAAATACGGGACGCCGGCTAACTCCCCGGTCCGCAGTACGGGAACGATGTGCGGATGCTGCAAGGCGGCGGAAAGGGCAACCTCGCGGCGGAAGCGTTCCAGCGAAACCGTCGCGGCCAGATCGTCCGTCAACAGCTTGATGACCACGCGGCGCCCGAGAGCTGCGTCCCGGGCCAGAAACGTGCGGGACATTCCGCCGCCGCCAAGCTCGCGCTCGATCTCATACTCAGGCGCGAGAGCGGCCTGCAGTCGAAC
>JANNEV010000605.1:0-7960 GCA_031379145.1 Gemmatimonadaceae bacterium | reverse complement strand
GATGGTGGTCGTCAGCAGCACGACCACGGCACCGATGGCGGCCTGTACCAACCCCAATCGCGTGAGATGCCACCAGCTCATCGCAACGCCTCGATCACCGGCAGGTGACGTACGGCAAACGCCGCCACCATCATGCCGGATACATACAGCGGGACGCCGCTCGCGCTCAGCCAGAGGGCGCGTTCGACGGGGGCCTTGAGGAAACGTGTCATCATCACCGCTTGCAGCGCCGTGAGCACCACGATGCCGAGCGCATGCGCAGGCCTGCCCCACCAGAGCAGGAGGCTCACCACCACAAGTTGCGCCAGCAGCATGACGGTGCACGCCACGCGGGCTGCGCCTGTGGCGCCGAGCATGACCGGGAGCGAGCGGACGTTCATCCGACGATCGCCCTCGATGGCCTTGAAGTCGTTGAGCGTCATGATGCCATGCGCTCCCACCGAGTAGACGATGGCCAGCCACACGATGGGCATCGGTGGAACACGATTGCCCAGCATCACGCCTGCGCCCACCACCCACGCCAATCCTTCGTAGGTGAATCCGACGGCCGCGTTGCCGAGCCAGCCGTTTTGTTTGAGTCGGACGGGCGGGGCGCTGTAGGCCCACGAAAAGACCAGAGCGAGCGCGACGGCACCGATGCCGAACGGACCCAGTGGAATCGACGCCAGCAGCGAGAGCAGCGTCCACACGACGGCCAAGACGAGTCCCCAGTTGCCGGGGATTCGCCCGGAAGGGATGGGGCGATTGGGTTCGTTGATGGCGTCGACGTGACGGTCGAACCAGTCGTTGACCGCTTGGCTCGAGGCGCACACGAGTGGGCCGGTGATGCAGATGCCCAGCGCCAGCAGAGGCAGGTGGTCGCCGACGGCAACGCCCGCAGAGACGGTCCCGCAGGTGAACGCCCACATGGGCGGGAACCAGGTGACGGGCTTGAGCAGCGTCAGCACCGCGCGCGGGTCTGGACGGGCCGAGCTCGTTTGTAAGGGGACGCTGACGCTCATGGGCGTCTAGTTTAGTTTACAGTACCAAAATGCAACAGAGTTTTTTTGCCCTGTTCGCGCTAATTTCGGATCACGTCGCCGGATCTTCGTCGCGGTCGAGACCGGGGGCAGCAAGCCGGTGTCTGCGCAGCTTCACGTAGAGGCTCTGCCGGCTGACGCCAAGCACCTCCGCGGCCGACGTTCGGTTGTCATTGGTGAGCTCGAGCGCCGCCTCAATGAAGTGGCGTTCCACGAGATCGACGGTGTCGCGAACGAGATCGCGCAGCGACACACGGCCAACCAGCGTCGTCAGCTCCTCCACCGCTTTCGTGAGGTCCTTGGCGCCGGGCATATTGACCGAAAGGCGGCGGCCGACGTCGCGAATGCTGAATCCGATGCAGGGCTCTTCGCCATCGGGTACCCAGACCGCCGAGACCTCGATTTCCGAGCGGTTCCCATGCGCTCCCCGGGCCGCCGTACCAATGAGCCGGACGGACCCGTTCTTCTTGAGCATGTTGTGGAAAATGGGAAAGTCGGCGCCCGGTCGACCGATCCAATTGGAAATCGCCTGACCGCGCACCTGATCCTCGCTCGCCAGTTCGGCGATATCCAGAAAGGCTCGGTTGGCCGTGAGCACCACACCGTCCAGATCCGTGACGACAAAAGCGTCGGGAGAGCGTTCGATCAGGTCGAGCAGCCGCGTGGGCGATTCCGCCGCACCGCTGGCGGAGCCGGACTCAACTGGGGAGAGCCGTACTAGCAGCAGGGTGGCCGATTCCTGTCGAAAGCAGGAAGCAGAGGCGTGGAACGTGCGATCGTTCCCCTCGATGCCAACGGTCACGTCGCTGGCGCGGCCGGCGCTTCGCGCGAGGCTCAGCAGCCCTTCGAGCGCGCTCGCACTTCCGACCGCTACACCAAACGGAAACGACCGATCGAGCATCTGTTCGGCCGGGATACCGAACATCTGCGCTGCGGCCGTGTTGGCGTCGAGCACCTTGAGCGTAGCGGCGTCGACGACCAGGATGCCATCGCTCGAGAGCTGGAAGAGCAGCCGATATCGCGTTTCGACGTGTCGCATCCGCCAGTAGTCGCGTTCCATCGACTGCTGGGCTTCCACGAGGCGCTGCTGCAGCGCGGCAACGTGTCGCATGTCGCGCCCCACCGCCACCACTTCGCCATCTCGGCCCAGCCGAACCGCCGTGTACGCGACCGGAAGGTCAACGCCGTCGGCCAGCACATGGTTCACCTGACGACGCTTGGATAGTCCGCTGCTTGACGCTTCGCGCAGGAGCGATTCGATCTTCAGCCGTGCCTCGGATGAAACCGTGTCGATCCAGGCGCGGCCCACCCACGCGTGCGCCCCGTCGAACTGCGAGTTGTCGCCATTGAGCGCGACGTCCCGAATCAGGCCGACCTGGTCCATGACCAGCGCGATGTCTCCGGTGACGGCGAGCAACGCGGCGGCGCTCGTCGCGTCGAGCGCGCCGAAGGCGGGATCAATCGCGTCGAATAACTTCACTGAGCTCGCCACGGTGTGGTGCTGCCTCCGGCGCAGAATATCTGGAGGTGGGAGTCGGCGGCATCGTGAGAAGAGCTCGAGCGGTCTTCGGCGCGTCTCGCGCGTCGACCGCGTAGGCATCTGCACCGACACGAGTGACCATGTCAGGCTCATCGATGAACACCTTCCCACCGACCATCACGCGCACGTTCGGGTTTCGTGAAGCCGCTCGGAGGCGATGGATCTCTCGCTTGAGCGCAGAGAGCCGATTCTCGCATCCGACCGAAAAGCCGATGACGTCAAACGATTCATTGGCCACCATCGCCAGGAGATCGCCCTCGGTCCACGGAGCCCCGACCAGCACGCGCCAACCGTCGCGCAGGAGGAACTCCGCTACAATGATAACCCCGAGTGTGTGCTGTTCGCCCGGTACACAGGTGAGCAGCGCGTTGCCGACCGTTTCGGTGCGAGCGGCGTCGGCGAGGAAGTGTTGGGAGAGGTCGCGCAGCAGCCGCTGAATGCGCCCCATCGCCACTGTGACTTCGACGAAGTCGCATTCATCTGCCTCCCAGAGGCTCCCGAGGCGGCGCGCGGTGGGTGCCAGCAGGTCGATGTAGACGGACTCGATGCTGGTACCGGCTGCCATCAGGCCGCGCACATACTGCACGGCGAGAGCGTCATCGACGCCACGAATGGCCGCGACGAACGTCGTGACGTCAGCGTCAGAGAGTTCGCGGGCAGCGGCAGTGACCACGGACGGCGGGACGGGGCCCACGCGATGAGAGAGCATCAACCGGGGCACGATCTCGTTCTGAATCATGCGCTCAAGTCGCTCACGTTGCCGAACCAGTGCCGGAGAGGCAGTGTCGGATGAGCTGGTCTTGCCGAGGACGCTGGTGTCGACTGGATTTTCCACGAATACGGAAGAGAAGAAACTCGTAGAACGTCGCCGCAGTTCCTATCTGAAGCAGGCGCAGGAAAGCGACAAGGCGAACATTGCGACGACTGGCGCGATTGTCAAGCAAACTTGACGTCAATCTTTCTTGACAACTTTACTGCGCGGCCGTACCATCGACTCCATCTGGGTAGCGAACCCCCGGAACAAGACGGCTTTAGCAAGATGACAGTGGGAAAGACCCATCCGACGGCCGCTGCAGCGGCGGCCGCAGCTCCGCGTTCACCGACCTCCGCGCCAGCAAAGGGCGCGCTGTACACGCCAGAGGAACGTCGCCGACGCGACGCATCCAAGTGGACGCTTGTACAGGGAATTCTTGCGCCCATCCAGTTCCTCGTGATGGCCGTCTCGGTCGCGCTCGTTGTGCGCTACCTGCGCACCGGGGATGGACTGGCCGCGGCCAACCTCTCCGTCATCGTCAAAACCATTGTTTTGTACACGATTATGGTGACCGGGGCGATTTGGGAGAAGGAAGTGTTTGGGCAGTATCTCTTCGCGCCCGCCTTCTTCTGGGAAGACTTCGTGAGTTTTTTCGTGATTGCGCTGCACACGGCGTATCTGGCCGGACTGGGACTGGCCTGGCCTCCCCGAACGCTCATGGTATTGGCCCTCGTGGCCTACGCCACCTACGCGGTCAACGCCGTCCAGTTCATTCTCAAGCTGCGCGCCGCTCGACTCGCTGAGCGCAACGCACCCCCAGGCATGGAAGTAGCCGCGTGACCGCCATCGCTGAAGTGGCGCGGGCGGACGGCGCGCCGCTCCGGTCCAGCGGCGGCTGTGTCGACGCAGCCAGCGGGGCGCGGAGCCTTTTGCCGGTCATTCGGGAGCGAGGGCAGCACGAAGTCTTCTGCGGACTCACCGGTATCGTCTGGCTGCACCGAAAAATGCAGGACGCCTTCTTTATGGTGGTGGGATCACGCACGTGCGCCCACCTGGTGCAGTCGGCCGCCGGAGTCATGATCTTCGCGGAGCCCCGATTCGGGACGGCCATTCTGGGAGAGCGCGATCTGGCTGGGCTCGCCGACGCGAACGACGAATTGGATCGGTGTGTGAAACAGTTGCTGGATCGCCGGCCCGATGTGAAGACCTTGTTCTTGGTGGGGTCGTGCCCGTCGGAAGTCATCAAGCTGGACCTATCGCGCGCCGCGGAGCGGCTGAACGAGCGATTCTTTCCGCAGGTTCGCGTCTTGAACTATTCGGGCAGTGGCATCGAGACCACGTTCACGCAGGGTGAGGACCAGTGCCTGAAGAGCATGGTGCCGCACTGTCCGGCCGGAACGGCAGACGTGAACACGCCCGAACTGCTCGTTGTCGGGACGCTTGCCGACGTGGTTGAAGACCAGTTCGCGCGGATCTTCGCCGACATGGGCGTGGGACCGGTCCGCTTTTTCCCGGCGCGTCGCGCCCGTGACCTGCCACCCGTAGGTCCAGGTACCCGACTGCTGCTCGCGCAGCCCTTTGTCAGTGAAACGACCCGGGCACTGTTGGCGCGCGGGGCAACGCTGTTGCCGTCCCCCTATCCATTTGGCGTTGAGGGGACGACCGCGTGGCTGGCCGCGGCGGCCACTGCCTTTGGCGTTTCGGACACGGTCTTCCAGCGTGCCATCTCGGCGCCGGCCGAGCGGGCGCGGAAAGCGCTGGACCGGTATCGCCCGAAACTCTCGGGCAAACGATTGTTCATGTTCCCAGACTCGCAGCTGGAGATTCCGCTGGCCCGGTTTCTCCATCGTGAGTTGGGCATGGAGCTCGTGGAGGTCGGGACACCGTATCTCGACCGCCTGATGATGGCCTCGGAACTGGCGCTGCTTCCTGAGTCGGTGCAGCTCACCGAAGGTCAGGACGTGGAACGGCAGCTGGATCGGTGTCGCGAGGCGCAGCCGGATCTTACGGTGTGCGGGTTGGGACTCGCCAATCCGCTCGAGGCCGATGGCTTGCGCACCAAATGGTCGATCGAGTTGGTCTTCTCACCGGTGCATGGCTTTGATCAGGCTGGTGATCTTGCGGAACTGTTCGCGCGACCGCTCGAACGTGCAGAACGGCTCACGGTGTAAGGCATCCTAATGGAACTGACGCTCTGGACCTACGAAGGACCGCCGCATGTTGGCGCCATGCGCATTGCCACGTCCATGGAGGGCGTGCACTACGTGCTACACGCGCCGCAGGGCGATACCTATGCCGACCTGCTCTTCACGATGATCGAACGTCGCGACAAGAGGCCGCCGGTCACCTACACCACGTTCCAGGCGCGTGATCTTGGCGGCGATACCGCGGAGCTGGTGAAGGCGTCCGTCCGATCGGCGTACGAGCGCTTCAAGCCGCAGGCGATGCTGGTGGGCGAGTCGTGCACGGCGGAGCTCATCCAGGATCAGCCTGGTACCCTTGCACTGAGTATGGGGTTGCCGATTCCGGTGGTGCCACTTGAACTCCCGGCGTACTCCAAGAAGGAGAACTGGGGAGCCAGCGAGACGTTCTATCATCTCGTACGCACGATTCTGCTCCCGATGGTGCCGGCACCGGGCGTGACACGAGCGCCGCGGCCCGACGATCGCCGCGCGCGGTGTAACCTGCTCGGCGCCACGCTGCTTGGATTTCGCAATCGCGATGACGTGCGGGAAATCACGCAGCTGCTGACCGAAGTCGGCGTGGACGTCCATGTGTGCGCGCCCCTCGGCGCGTCCCCGGCGGACCTGCGCACGATGCCGGACGCGGATTTCAATGTGGTGCTCTATCCGGAGGTGGCCGAGACGACGGCGCGCTGGCTGCAGAAGTCGTTCGGCATGCCGTACGTCAAGACCGTGCCGATCGGTGTGGGAGCGACGCGAGACTTTCTGCGGGAGGTCGGGACGATCGCCGGCGTCGACGTGGAGCCGCTGCTGTCGCGCGAGCGTGCGGGTGACGCACAGGTGAGCGCGAGTCGGTCGCTGCTGCCGTGGTATTCGCGCTCCGTTGACGCGACGTACCTGACGGGCAAGCGGGTGTTCATCTTTGGCGACGCGACCCACGTGCTCGCGGCGGCGCGCATTGCCAAAGACGAGTTGGGATTTCAAGTCGTGGGCATTGGTACGTACGCGCGTGAGTACGCGCGGGATGTCCGCGATGCCGCGAAGGCGATGGGCATTGAGGCCGTCATCAGCGACGACTATCTCGAAGTGGAGCGGGTGGTCACGGAGTTGGCCGTGGAGTTGCTGCTGGGGACGCAGATGGAGCGCCACATCGCCAAGCGGCTCGGGATTCCGTGCGCGGTGATCTCGTCGCCGATTCATGTGCAGGACGTGCCGGCGCGCCACTCCCCGCAAATGGGATTCGAAGGCGCCAACGTCATTTTCGACACGTGGGTGCATCCACTGATGATGGGGCTCGAAGAACATTTGCTGCAGATGTTCCGCGAGGACTTTGAGTTCGGTGATGGCGCACTGGCGTCGCACTTGCACTCGGTCGCACCGAAGGACGCGTCACCTCGTGTCGCGAGCACGATCAAGAGCACCACCACGGAGCGTCCGATCGCCGAGGTTTCGCCCGACACGGGCGAGTATCAGGTGAATCCCGAACCGGCGGGCGCCGTGGGTCTGGCCGAAGAAGAGACGGAGGATGCGCCGCAACTCACGCCGGCGGCGGGCACCGTCATCGCGGCGCCCATCCGGTGGCTGGTGTCGGCCGAGTCGGAGTTGAAGAAGATCCCGTTTTTTGTCCGCGGGAAGGTGCGTCGCAACACCGAGAAGTACGCCGTGGAGCATGGGTTGGTGGAGATCTCGGTGGACACCATGTACGAGGCGAAGGCGCACTATGCCAAGTAGGGACGTACCCTTGCGGTTCGTCATTATTACGCTCGATGCGCATCTGGCCGATGCGTTCGAGCGCGCCAAGGCAGCCCTGGTGCGTGACTTGCCGGGGCTGCGCATCAGCATGCATGTGGCCGCTGATTGGGGGAGCGATCCGGCGCTGGCTGAACGCGCGCGCGTGGAGATCGCGCAGGCGAACATCATCGCCTGCACGCAGATGTTTCAGGAGGAGTACGCAAAGGAAGTGACCGCGGCCGTGCAGGCGCGGCGCCTCGATGCGGACGCGGTACTCTGCGCCCTGTGCACGCCCGAGTTGGTGAAGTGCACGCGATTGGGCCGCTTTGACATGTCAGGTGGAGAAAAGCGCTCCGCGTTCTCGCCGATCTCGTTGCTCAAGAAGCTTCGGGGTTCACGGGAGGATGGCAAATCCAGCGGCGAGCGCCAGATGACGGCGCTCCGCACGCTGCCGAAACTGCTCAAGTTCATTCCGGGCCCCGCGCAAGATGTTCGCGCGTACCTGCTGCTGTTGCAGTACTGGCTGGCGGGCTCGGATACCAATATCGAGCAGATGGTCCGGTATCTGATTGATCGCTACGCTGCCGGCCCCCAACCGACTGGCGCGTTCGTCCAAGCACACCTGCAACCGGTCATATTTCTCCCGTATCACGCGCTGCATCTCTGCCCGGTTTGGGGTCACCGAGTGATACGAAATGGACATAGCCGATACCTTCATCGGCGAGGCGTTCGG
>JANNEV010000547.1:0-3330 GCA_031379145.1 Gemmatimonadaceae bacterium | reverse complement strand
TTGACTCTCGAACAAAGCGGCACGGCCGAGATCGTGAAGTTCGGTCCAAACCAGCCGGTTACCCCACTTGACCCGGCGTTCGGGAACACGAGGCTCGAGCTCTGAGTGAACTGGTCAGAAACGAACTGAACGCGAGGATCGGTGGTGAAACCCGCATCGTTCCACGTGTAGTTGTCTGGGCCAGTTGTCCCGGCGATGTAGTAGTTGTTCCCGGCGTTCAGGGTGAACGGCGAGATCGAGGCCATGCGAAAGAACCCATTCAGCGGATCGCTGTTGGTGACCCAGGTCGACACCAGCAGGGTCCCGCCAGAATTGAAGATGCCGACGTTGGAGCGCTGACTCCGGAGTCCGTCGCCGTTGTCGTCGTACATGCCCAAGCCGGTCACGCTCACCGGCTGCAGCAGGTTGAAGCGCCAGCCAAGGCTCCAGTTATTGTTGTTGAACTGGTTGCCTGGCGCAGTGAAGTTGATGGCCAGCTGGGCCGACGCGTCGCTGGCAGCGAGCGTGAGGCCGAGGGCGGCGGCGAAGAGGCGGGCGGACAGATTGCGTGGCAGCATGCGGGGTCCTGAGGCTGGGTGGTTGACGGTGTCGCACAGTCGAGCGCGCGAAACGCTCTAAGACGCTTTGCAATAATCGTGCCTCTGTGTTTCCAAGCCGAAAACGTCCGTTCCCGACCGAATTCTGCCATTTTCGTATTTTGTGAGCTCAATCACAGATGTGCCGGCGATTCCTTCGATGACGAGTGTCGCGCAGTAACCACGGTCACTGTTGAGTTCACGCAACGGAAACGGCCGTGGTCGTCCCCCAACCATTCCCGTTCGGTATCGCTGCTACCTCGGTAACGTCGCCGCCGGAGCTGGAATGCGGATCCCGCGGGCGCCGCCAACCCAGTCCACGGCCAGCCCCCTCTCACGCAAGCGGGCAATGGCCGCATGCAACTCAGGCTCCGTCGACGTTCGCCCCACCAGCATGATCGCATAGAGCCAGCGATGCGTGGGAGAGTACGCGAGCATGGTGCCATCGGCGTCTGGCGCATCGATTCGCTCCAGCCAGAGCGAATCCGTCCCCACGCGAACCCAGCGAGGGCTGGTGACGACCGTCGCGCGCACGGCGCCTGCGACACCGAGGATCAGCCGAGCAACGGGAAGCGCTCCAGGCGCGACGAAGAGCGGCAGGCGTCGCTCGGCGAACCATCGCATGCCGCCATTCCCTGTGCCCGTGGAGCTCACCAATCCCGCGCCAATGCGCGCGCCGGGCTCCTGTGCCACGAGCCAGTCTCGAATCGCCGACACTGCACCCTCCACCTGCGCGGTTTCGAGCAATACCCACTGGCCGCCGATACGCACCGCTCCGGCTGATCCGGAGAACGGCGGAAACGTGGCGAAATCACGCTCGATGATGCGCGCGGAATCGAACGGCGCAGCCCACATCGGCCGACGTTCCGACGTGAGAAACAACCGCGAGGTCGAGTCGGCAATGGCAAAGGAGTCGGTTGGCACCGGTGCGTTCACCACCACCGCCATCACGGTCATGCGCTTGTAGGGGCGTCCGATCCGACGCACGTCGCGCTGGCGAGGGATCAGCACGCCAGGCGCGACACGGGACCAGCCAGACCACCAGACTTCAATCTCCTGCTCACCCCAGGGCGCAAGTCCGAAATCATTGGTTTCGTCGGCGCGAAAGCGTACCAGCGACGGCAGTCCGTCGCTGCGGCGCAGGAACCACGTGGCGGGATACCCGTCAACAACGGCACTGATGCGACCGTGCGCAACGCCGGCAATCACCGTATCGGGAAGCGCGCGCAATCCGGCTGCATCCCGCGCCAGCAGCATGGTCCGCTCCGGTGCAAAGGCGAACAGCTCTCGACGTTCATCGACGTACGCCACGTTGAGCGGCATCACCAGCGGCGCGCCCGCGGGCGTGGTGAGGTATCGCGCACCGACGGTGTCCCGAACGATGTCAACCGACGCGGCCGGCGACGGGAGAAACGTCCGCGTGTTTCGCCAGTTGCGTGCGCGATAATCGAAGAGCGAGACGGTGCGTTCGTACGACGGCGCGTCGGCATAGGGATGCGTCGTTAATGCCGTGCGCTGCCACTGGGTCATGAGGTCCAGTCGCATGGAGGTCACGGCGCGGAGTGCGGTCTCGCCTCCCATTCGGGCGATGGCGCGGTCCGCGAGCGCGACAGCAGCCGGATCGCTGGGACGCGGCTGCGCCGAAACTACGGAGACGGAGGAACCGAGGACAGTGAGTCTAAGGAGAAGTCGCAGCATGGGATCGGAAGGAATGGAAGTTGACTGCGGCCTGGGACGAATCGGCAGTGCCGCATCGGTGCTCTCGTATGGAGGCAGAGCATATCGGCGCATGATGGCCACGACTATCGTTCAAAAGGATGAAGACACGTCAACGTCGCGAAGCGCCGACACAAACGGCCGACCCGGCCATCGCGAGCGATCACGTTGCGGCGCGCGTCGGCGCGTATGTGGCAGCCGCCAGCACCGCTGTGCAGAACGGGGACGTGCCGGCGCTGGTCATGTCGGCGCAACGTGCCGTGGACCTTGCCGACATGCTCGAGGATGACGCGGAGACGACGCTGCTCATGCGCATCGCCGGCGTGCTGCAGGCTGCATTCCGATTTTCCGGCCAGCCCGCGATGTTCGATCGTGCGCTGGGCTACTGTCTTCGGGTCGCCAATCGAACGCAGGAGCCGGAGCTGGCCGTGCCGGCGCGCGCGTTGGCCGGCAACGTGCACATGCTGGCGGGACGGCTACACGAAGCGATTGAGCACTGCGATGCGGCGGTGGCGCTCGCCTCGGCTACCGAACTCGCCGCGCATCGCGTCGCGGCGATGGGACATCAGTTCCGCGCGCATGTGCTCATGGAATGGAATCAGTTGGCAGCGGCTCGTGATGCCCTGCAACTGGCGTGGCGGCTCTCCGGCAGTTCGGACCACGGGGTGCGCAGTGGAGTCGCTCGCGTGATGGCGGAGCTTGAGCTGGCGAGTGGAAACGTGGCTGAAGCACTGCGCTGGAGCGACGTTCTCACCGGCATTGTCAGCGAGCCCATGTCGCTTCGGAATCGCGAGTGGCTGGCGGCGGTCCGCGCTCGACACGGGTTCGCCGCCAAGCGTGATCTTCGCGCACTCGATGCTTGGCAGCGGCGCCAGGACTATCGCGTGGAATCGCTGGAGGCCCTGGCTCCCTCGGCAATCGCTGCACGCTTACAGGAGTGCGAGCATCTGCTCACGCTCCTGGAAATCACGGGGCAGTGGGAGCCGCTCAAGAGAGTCGCGGTCGTGATGGAACGCGGCAGTGCACCGATGCGGCGCTG
>JANNEV010000545.1:0-3469 GCA_031379145.1 Gemmatimonadaceae bacterium | reverse complement strand
TGAGCACGGTCTCGATGAGGGCCGAGCTGTCCCGGAGCGCCTGCTGCACGCCGTACTCCTCGGTCACGTCACGAAACACCAGCACGGCACCAATCACAGCACCCTCCTTACTGCGAATGGGAGCGCAGCTGTCGGCAATGTCACGCTCACTGCCGTCGCGGGCAATGAGCACGGTGTGATTGGCTAACCCCTGCACTGTACCACGTTCGAGCGCTTGCGCCACGGGAATGGTGGCCAACTGGCGCGTGTCCTTGTTCACAATATGAAAGACGTCGTCCACCGGTCGACCGGCGGCCTCCTGCGACGTCCATCCAGTCAAACGCTCGGCGACCGGATTCAAGCGCATCACATGCGCGGTCGAATCGGTAGTCAATACGGCATCGCCGATCGAGTTCATTGTCACGGCCAAGCGTTCCTCACCGTCGGCCAAACGGAGATTCGCTTGGCGTAACTGCGCGCTGATGTCCTCTTGCGCTCTGAGCAGGTGCTGCGTTTGCGCGTGCACCAGGCCTGCGCCTTCGACTCGGGCGCGTTGCCAAAACAAATACGCGAGCGCGGCAGCGAAAAGCACCGCGAACACGCTGGCCCCGGAAATGCCAATGAACAAATTCCGCAGGTTGCTGGCGAACACTGCTTCGCGCTCGCCCAGCGCCGCGTTCTCGATGTCGACGAGCGCGCGCACAACCACGCGCGCCGAGTCCATCAGCCGCTTGCCATCCCCGCTCCGAACCCGGGCCTGTACCGTGGCAAGGTCGCCGCTCCGGCGGAGCGCGATCAGCGTGGTCATCGACTGCAGTTTCGCATTGACCAAAGGCTCGAGCCGATTCAGCTGCTGCTGTGCGGCGCGACTAGTGCCTCGACGCCGCAACGCATGCAGACGGTTGTTGATGCTGTCGCGCACTGCCAGGTACGGGTCCAGAAACGTGGTGTCGCCGGTCAGCAGATAGCCGCGTTGCCCCGTTTCCGCGTCAACCAACGAGGAGAGCAAGTTGCTGGCATCGCTGACAAATACACGATTCTGCTTCCGATCCTCCGCGGCGTTCGTCACGCGGTTGAACGACGAGAACAGCCCCACGATACTGACCGCGACCAAGGCGATGGTTCCAGCCAGTGCGACACCAGCTCCTGTGACCTTTCGCATATATGGTGCCAACTCCCGTCACGCGATTCACGTGACCACGGCGTTCCGCGACTGCCTGTGTCGCGTCAGCGGGTGTGCCAGAAGGCTGGAGCTCCACACCGGTTTGGGGCGCTGATACTCCGTACAACCTATGGAACGTGATGCCCGCGTGTGGGATTATTTCAACGCTCGCGCGCCCGTGCCACGGCTTTGAACCTGTCTCCCTTTCCACTCACGTACCCCAACTGTACGAGTCGCTGGAGCACGGGCCGCACCGACGCATCGAGTTGTCCAGTTTGCCTGGCGATATCGGGCGAGGTCATCGAACCGATCCGGATCAGCACCTCCAGCACCAGTACTTCGGATTCCATCAGTCCGGGATGTTGTGGCGCAGGAAGGCGGAATTGCCGAGTGGGCATACCAGTGATGATACCATCAAAGTCGCGCAGCGACTCCCGCAGCTTTACCCCGCGGTCGGTGATCTCGTAGGTGCGAAACTCTCGACTGTGATTACTGCCGCGCATCTTCACCACCACCAGCGCCTTTCGCAGTTCGCCCTCGATTTCCACGTAGCGCAGGCTGACGATGTCATCCGTCAGGAATGACACCCGATATCCGGTGAGCTGGAATCCGGAACTGTGTTCCGTTTCCACGACTTCCACCGTGGAAAACATGGTGACGCCAAGGCCCGTCAGTGCACCGATGAGCCGGTATAGCGACTCGCGGAAATCCTCACGAAAGGCCGGCGCCAAGGCCATCTCGAAGCCCGAGATCGAGTCGATCACCACGCGCGACGCGCCGATGGCCTTCACCGCCGAGCGAATCTCTTCGAGCGTCTCATCGACCGAGAGGTCGAGGGGACGCAGGTAGATGATGCGCGCCTGATCGTCGTGGACTGCCTGCCGAAGGTCCATGTCGATGCGCTTTCCGCGTTCGAGATACGTTTCCGGATGTTCCTCGAAGATCGCAATCACCGAGCGTTCACCGGCGGCCAGACCCGCCGCCACGAACTTCATGGCGAAGGTGGTCTTGCCAGTTCCCGTGGGCCCGGCCAGTACGAGGGAGTCGCCCCTCGGAACGCCGCCGCCCATCATCTCGTCAAGCTCGGGAACGCCGGTGGATAACCGTTCGGTGCCGCGTAGCGAAAGGTCCTCACCGCGCTCTGGTGTGCGCGGGAACAGCTGCACGCCCGCTTCCGAGATGCGCATGGTGTGCAAACCGGGCATCGATGCCACCCCGCGCGCTTTCAGGATTTGCACCCGGCGCACCACCGAGTTCCGATTCACCTCCTGGCTCAACCAGAAAATGCCGTCGGCCACGGTGAAGACCGGGTTCTCCAACTCCTGATCGACGTACTCGCCGATCAGAATCGACGTTGTCTCCCACGTGGTCAGGTGCAGCACCAGACGCTGCATGAAGCTCTCAAACTGGCCAACCGGCGAGTCCGCGCGACGCACTCTCGTCAGCGCCCGGAACGAGTCGACCACCACCATCCGCGGATGCAGCCGATCTACTTCCTCGATAAGTCGCGTGAGCACATTGTCGAGATCGCCGCTCAGCGCTTCCTCGGCGAGATTGAGAAAATGCACATCAGTGCCGACGCGATCGACGTCAAAGAATCCGAACAGCCGCTGATACCTCAGCATCTTGAGCGACGTCTCGCCCAGCAGCGTGACGAACATCCCAGGGCGATCGGGCGACGCGTTGGCGAACAGCAGTTGCATCGCCATCGTCGTCTTGCCGGACCCGGGGCCGCCGGCCAGCAGCGTGAACGAGTCGCTGGGCAATCCCCCACCCAGAATCTCATTCAGCCCTGGCACACCGGTATCCAGCAAATCCAGCGTCCTGCGGTTAGGCGCGCCCCGCTTGCTTCCCGCGTTTTTAGACATGACGAATTGCACGGTAGCCGTGACGCGGCATGCCAAACGACGGCGAGAAATCGATCTGATCAACGAGGCGCACGGCAAGCGTGTCGCCGACAAAGCGACTGAACGCGTGGATCAGCGCGGTCACCAACGCGATCGTCACGACTTCCACCTCGGCGGCGGCCTGCGCTTCGCTTTCCGCCGTAAGCGATGCGCCAGCCGGGTTGTCGCTGCCGAGAAACGCCAGCCCGCCCAGAAGGGGATGCGCCATCTCTACCTCACCGATGGCGCGATCAAGCAGCGCGCGGTACCCATCGCCACCCGCCCACGGGAGCAGCCCCACGCGCAACTGGGAGAACAGGCGTTCGACCGCGCAGGCGACTTCCGCAGGCGAGCTCGTGTTCGCCGTGGCCTGTGCCCAGAGGCGCCCCGCCACCGCGGACACGTCGACCGACGCGGCGTTCATGACGGGAACTCCGCCGCG
>JANNEV010000636.1:0-3352 GCA_031379145.1 Gemmatimonadaceae bacterium | reverse complement strand
CGTCCTCCAGCACCAGCAGGTTGTACTCCTCGTCGAACTCCAGCGCATTGTAGCGCCCGTCGGTGAGCACGTCGAGGAATCGGCTCGCGATTTCGGCCAGTTCCGGCCGGAGCTGAAAGTTGAGATCGGTCCGGAGGTCGTTGAACGCGCGGTCCAGTTCGTCGTGCATCTGCCGGTCGGTTTCGAGCCTCAGCACTGCCTCCTGAACCCTCGCCAGCTCGACAGCGGCGCGTTCCGCCGCATCGACCTCGCTCCGCCGTCGCTCCAGCTCCGCGCTCGCCCCAACGGCTTCGAGCTCGGCGGATCGCGCCGAGGCCAGCGCCTGTTCGTAGCGTTCACGGAGCGCTCCGAAGGCCTCTTCGTGCTGGACGCCGGCGCCGACCTGGCTCGTGAGCGCCGCGAGTCGTGCGCGGGCCACGTCGACCTGTGCGGCAACCGTCTCGCGCTCGCGGCGCGTCGAGGCTTCGCGCTCAACCTGTCCGCCCAGACGCGCCGCTCGCGTACTGATCTCCATGAGGCGCGCGACATCCGCACGCAGCGCACGATGGAGCTGCGGATCATGGCCGGCGGGCACGCCAGCGAGCGCCAGTCGCGTCTCGGCCAGCCGCTGCGCCAGCTGATCTGCGTGCTCGCTGAGCACCAGCCGTTCCGCCAATGCCGCTTGAATTCGCGCATGACGCCGCTCTACGGCCGCCAACTCCTGCTGCAGGGTTCGACGCTGTTCATCGAGCGTGTCAATCGCCTCTGGCGTTCGTCGCAATTGCTCCACGCGCTGGCGATAGTATCCGCCGTCGATGCGCACCGTCTCGACCTGTTCGGACAGCAGGTCGAGGACGCTGCGATACGATGACCCCAAGGGGCGTCCGCAGGTGGGACACGGGCTCTCTTCGCCCAGTCCGCGAAGTGTCGCTTCTTGCTGCGAGAGCTCTGCGTACTGCACGCGAAGCGCCTCAAGTCGGGTCTCAGCCTCCTGTGTATCGCGCACCCACCCCGTGCGAGCCGCCTCGAGGGCCTGCTCGCCCGCCGTCACGGCGGCGCGAGCCACCGCCAGCTGACGCTGCGTTTCCTCGTCCAGGGCCGGGGCGGTTTCCAGTTTTTCCGCACGATCAGCGAGCTTGACCGACTCCGCCACAAGCCCGCGCTCTCGCTCCACCAATGTCTGGCGCTCCGCCTCCGCGTTGGCGAGGCTATCCATCTCCGCGAGGGCCGCTTGTTTCGCGGGCAGAGACACCAGCGCCGATGCCATTGGCGCAAGCTCTCGCTGCGCTTCGGCGATCGCCGCCAGCTCGTGTTCGATGCGATCAAGTTCTCGCGCGAAAGCCTGCGCGTCGCCCACTGCGACCCGACGCTCCGACTGCAGCTGCTGCAGCCGCTCTCGCTCGGCCCGGGCGGCGTCCCACTGCGGCGTGAGGACACCCACGATCGCCGACGCGTCCGTTTGCGCACGATCCGACGCGCTTACTCTCTGCCGCGCTGCTGCAAGAGCGCTCCTCGCCTCAGACTGCGCGCTTCCGATCGCCTTGTGGTCCGGCATTGCCTGACGAAGTCCTTGCAGTTCCGCGACGAGCGCGCGCCGGCGCTCGCGCACCAGCTCTTGTGCCGTGCTGATGCGGTCGTAGCCCAGAACCCGCGACAGGAATCGGGCGCGCTCAACAGGCCCGAGCGCGGCCATGACATCAAGTTCCTTCTGCCCGGTGAAGTACGTGTGAAAGAACTCGGACCGCGACATGCCCAGGCGTCGCTGCAGCAGCTCGCTCACGCCCGACACGGTGTTGGCGATCGGCGTGTCACCGCCATCAAGAAAACACTCGGCGCTGGTCAGTCCGCGAACCACGCGATAGCGGTGAGCCGCCAGCTCAAATTCCAGCTCCACGCGCACAGATGCCCGCGGCGCGGCACGGGCGGAGCGGATGGAGTCCCGCGTCCCACGGGCCGCCGCATTCCCGTACAGCGCCCAGGCGATCGATTCCAGCAGAGTTGACTTGCCCGACCCGTTGGGCCCGATGATCCCGGTGAGCCCATCGGCGAACGTCAGTCGCGTGTCGATATGCTGGCGAAAGTTCTGGAGTTTCAGCGAGATCAGCCGCAAGGGCCACCTCGCCTGGACATCGACCCGGCGGTGATCACGTACGGCGCCTCTGTGACGACGCCATCAGGTGTCCTCCGCGCGCTGCATGTACTGCAACCCCATGGTCACGAGCGCCTCTCGATCAATGCCCGCGGGCAGGACACGCTCCTGCAACCGCTCCGCGACCATCTCCGGCAGCGTCGCGCGTCGGCCTGGCGATCCCTCGCCCATGCGCTTGCCGCGCGTCGGTTCGGGGCGGCGTGTGTCGAGGTGAAAGTGCATGGCGCGCTTGCGAAATTCGCGCAGCGCCGAGTGATCAAGCTCTCGCACGACATGCCGCGGGATATTCCGGATCATGACACGCACGACTCGATCGTCGATCCCGCCGGGTACCCGATCAACCCGCGCGCGGAGTGCGGCGTCGACATCGACGGCCCCCATGCCGTCCGCGTCAATCGCATCGATATCGAGCAGCGGGCGCGAAGGCGCGACCGGATGAAACCGATGCGAGCCCGTGCGAAGATCATGCTCGATGAATCCCTTCCCGGGAATACGCTGTTCGCGCTCTTCGCGCAGCTCCCCCCACGGATTGGAACTCGTATAGTCGAGGGAGCCGCTATAGAACGCGCGAGGAGCAACCTCGCGGTACACGTGATAGTGCCCGAGTGCGATATAGCTCCATCGTTCCGCGTGCAGCTCTTCGGTGCGGATCTCAATGGTCGCGCGATCGGTTGGCGCCGCATGGGCCGGCAGCAGACCGGCAACTTCTCCGTGCATGAGCAGCACCGTGTGGTCGAAGCCGTCGGGTGGTGTCAGTGGCGGTCGATCAATGCCGGGCACATCGGGCACCGCCAGTACGGCGAGCGAGCGCGAGGGGAAGGTGAACAGTTCCGCTTTTGCATCGGCCACATGCACGCCGATTTCGCGAAAGAGTCGGAGAATACAGCCGGTCTCCGAGGTTCGCGGTGCGTCATGATTGCCGGCCACCATCACAATGGGTGCATCCGGCAGGCGGTCGTGCAGCGTTGAAAAGGAGCGGAACGCATGCAGAATCGCCGGATTCGACGGTCGTACCGTGTGAAACACATCGCCGCCAACCACAATCAGATCCGGCGACAGCGCCACGATCTGGGCGATCGCACGCTGCACCGTCGCCGCGACATCCGCCTCTCGCTGGTTGATCCCGCCTGGTGTCAGCCGCTGGTACTGCCGGAAGCCCAGATGCAAGTCGGAGAGGTGAACGAGGCGCATAGGGGAAGTCTAGCAGCGCGGCCCAGCCTGCTG
>JANNEV010000467.1:0-25774 GCA_031379145.1 Gemmatimonadaceae bacterium | reverse complement strand
CCTACTTTAGCTTCACGGTGCCGCCGGGGGCCAATACCAACGGCATTTATGCTTCTGCCGACCAGTTTTTGTTGAATACAGATGCCCCCTGCCGGCAAGAAGCCGGCGGCACCGAAAAAGAAGCCAGCGAAGGATTCCACTCCACCGGACTTCACGGTCGAGCTCGAGGACGCCGCAGGTCATGTCGCGCGGGTACCGCTCTCGGAGTTTGGCGCCGTGCGCCGTCCTCTCGAGACGTACATCTATCGTCGCAAAGGCAAGGACAAGACACAGTTCCCCACTCTGGCGGAGCCGGTACTGCAGACCTACGTGATGCCGGCAGCGAGATTCGTGGCGTCGAACGCACAATTCGAGATGACGATGCTCAAATCCATTCGATTGGTTTTCGATCGTACGCGCGCCAATGCGATCATGCTGGACGATGTCGGGATCAGCAATCTGGCGCGATAGCCGACCCGGCGGTCAGAATGACGTTCGCAATCCGAGTGAAAGCGTGCGTCCTGCGGTTACCGTCGCGTTGTCCGGTGCACCGCGTTGCACGTTCAGCAGGTTGTCACCCGTGAGCTGGAGTGTCACGTCTCCGGCCACACGATAGGTCAGGTTGGCTCGCGCGCGCGTCACACCCTCGTAGCGCACCCAGAAGTTGCGCAACAACGCACCGCTGAGCTGACGTTCGCGCTCAGGGTCGCCCAGCGCGTTGCCCAAGGCTTGTCCAATGGCCAGGCGATCATAACCGATCCAGTCGGCGGCTCGGGCCAGCGTGGCACCCGCGGCCCAGCGCGACGCACTCCATGATGCGCTCACACTGGCGGTCCGTGCGGGTACATCGAGCATTCGGTCCCCGGCCCGAAGATCGCCGCGGTACCCCATCGCGACCCGATCCACCCGGCTGTCCACCGTGGACCACGTTCCCGCCAAGGCGAGGTGATCACCCTGCGTACTGGCCTGCAGTTCCCAGCCGCGGTTGGTGATGGCGCCAACGTTCTCGAGAACGTACGACATCGTGCGCAGCCAACGTCCGCCGGGTAACTGCGTACTGGTTGTCACGGCAACGGGTTGGATAAGCCCTGATGCGCGCTGGTCGAAGCGCGTGACGCGGAGCTGCAGCGCGCGACCCACCAGCAGATCCACGCCGCTCTCCACGCCCGATTGCGACTCAGGCTCCAGTGCACTCGCTGCGCGCAGTGCGCCGCGTCCCATCCAACTGGTTCCGCGTGTGAGACTCTGCACCGGTCGGATTCCTGTGCCATACGCAACGCGCCCCTTCAACACCACGCTACCGAGGTCACGGACATACGAAGCGCCGAGCATGGGGAGTAGTTCGACCTGCGCCTCGGGAGCCACACCCGTACTGCGCTCGATCCGGCCACCGGCAACCAGAAACCAGGCATCGCGATACGCGAGATTCGCCTGAGCGAGCACGCCGCCGTTCTGGGCCCACGACGTCTGCAATACGCGCGATGCACTCGTGCCGGCTGGCGACAGCGAAGAGGGGGGAGTACCGCTGCGAACGACCATCGGCTGGCCGGACTGATCCTCGACCATTCGCAGGATCGCCTGCTCGGCCGCGAACGTCATGCTCAGCGATGTCCGCTCGCCCAGTTCGAAACGGCCGACCGAGCGAAGTCGGAGACTCGTGCGGTCCGCGGCCCCGAATGCACTGGTCAAATCGGCGGCGCTGATGTTGGGTGTCGGCAGTCCCGCGTTGGTCAATCCGCGCATCCGGTATCCATCGACACCGGCAATGACGGTATTCGTCCAACGCAGCGATGGCATCATGGTCGCGGTGCCGCCGATCGTGTACTGCGAGACATTCTGACCGCCAGCGCTATCACCCGCGAATCGTAGTGTATCACGCGGCACGGGCGGCCGGCCCGTGTCGGCCGCCGCGAACCCGCCACCGATCCGGTTGAACGGCGCACCCTCGAGTCTCGCAAAAAAGCCGCTCGTGGAGACGCCGTTCGCGGGCGCTCGTGCGGCATTCAACGCTGAGGCAAACCCACCCAACAGCAGATCACTACTGGCGTTCGCCCGTTGCAACGAGAAGCGCGCCGTACCCGTTAGCACGGTGCGCGACCGCACGACGCGCAGGTCGGCGTCTGCCAGCACACGACGCTCCGACGCACCCGGCACGTACGCGCCCAACGTACCGACGCTGAGTCCGAACCCTGCGCTTCGCTTGCTTGTGCCGCTGCGCAACGAAACCGTATGGTCCTGCACGAATGCGTCACGCGGCGCATAGGACGTGGCCGACACCCCCGCACTCGTGGCAAACTGCACTTGGGTGGCGCCCGTCGGCGTACCGTCGTGTCGCGTCAGGATGTTCACCACACCGCTGATCGCATCTGCCCCATACAGCGCCGCTCCCTGCGGGCCACGAATCACCTCTACGCGCTCGACGCGCGACGGATCGAGCTGCGTTACGAGCAACGGATTCGCGACCTCGATGCCATCGAGGTAAATCTTGGGTGCACTGACGCCGAACGAGCTTGCACCGCGAATGCTGCCGTATCTTGCGGTGACCGAACCGGCCGCCGTCGCCCAACTCCATAGGCCGGGAACGGCCATATCCAGCGCATCGGCGAGTGACGCGGTCCGATGTTTCGTCAGAGTCGCACCCTCAATCACGTCCAAGGCGAACGGCGAACCGCGCTGCGACGCGCCATCTGGTGTCCCCGTGACAACCACTCGATCGAGCACGCTGGCGCGACGCGCGCCGGCGACCAACACCGCTTCGCCGTCGGCACGCGGAGGCGCCAAGACCACCTGCGTGGGCCCGACCACCACGGGGCGTATGCCGGTTCCAGCAAGCAGCGTCTCCAGCACCGCACCAATCGCCACGCGCTCGAACGCAACACACAGTCGTCTGTCCTTTGGCAGCATCTCGGCGCTATACGACAACTCGATCTGTGCCAGCGCTGCCGACTGATCGAGAATCTCGCGCATGGCTGCATCCGACTGACGAATCGACACGATCCGATCGAGCGGTGCGGCCCAGAACGCCGTACGCTCCGCCAGGACAGGGTGTGACACGCACGCCGGCGCCGGCGCGACCACCGCGTCTGCCGAGCGCACCCGTGAGCCCTGCGCACGCGCCGACTGAGGGAGTGCCGAGGTCGCAAGCACGGCGAGGGTCACCGACACGAACAGCACGGCCCTGATGGTTGAATCGACGCGAGAGACCACGACCATCGGTGGAGTGATGACCGGCGGCAGACGCCGAGGTTGCTTGGCTGGCGCCCGCATTCGCGTCAAGGCGTCGTACTGCGTCCAGCTCGCTGCAGCACGACCGTATCGCCGTGCTGGATGGCGTCAGCTCCGAGCGCGAGTGCGATGAGGTTGATCACCTTGGCCACCGAGTCCGAAGGAAATGACGCCGTCAGTGTCCGACGCTTCAGGTCGTTCCCATCCAGCTGCAGCTCAATCCCGTACCACCGTCGCAGGTCCGCCTGAACCTCGGACATGGAAGCGTCGCGGTATGCCAAATGACCGCGGGTCCACGCCACGTCATCGTCCGTGACTGTACCACGCGCCACCGCGACGCGTTCCCCGCGCAAGGTCCCGCGATCGCCCGCGCGAAGCTCCACTGGCGCCGAGCCTTGTGACGCCGACGCGGACAGCGCCACGACGCCATGTGTCACAGCCACGGACACGTCGCCCTCAGCGTCCGTCTTGACGGAGAACGCAGTGCCGAGATCGCGAATCTGCGCGCCGCCGGTCCGCACGGTGAAAGGGAGCGCATCGTCGTGCCGCACGTCGAAGAATGCCGCGCCCTCCAGTGTCACGTCGCGCCCCGACTTCCCATAGCCCGCCGCGACCGTCAGGCGGCTGCCCGGCGCCAGAATCACGCGGCTGCCGTCAGTCAATGTCAACGAGTCGCGCGTCCCAACGACCGTGGCAAGCACCTGCGACGGCGCTTCGTCTCGCATTCCTCCCTTGCGCGAGACCACCAATGCCAACGCCGCAGCCGACGCGAGCACCGCCACCGACCATCTGCGAATGCGAGGGCGCGCGCCGGCGGCGGCTCGCTCACGAGCTGGACGACGCGCTGGGACTTCGCGCGCCATCCCCCCGTCCGACAGGACGAGTGACGGCGTCTCCGGTGCAGCGGACGCGACGGCATGGGCACGTTGCGGTGTTCCGTCGGCGAGCAAACGCGCCTGCACGCTGGCCAACGCGCCCTCGACATCGACTGTCACGGCCGCGCGCGCCTCGGTGTGCGCCGCTCGTCGCTGGACAACGCGCACGAGCTCCGCGTCGTCCGGATGGGAGGCCAACCAGCTCTCCACCGCGCGCGACTCCGCCTGGTCGCTTTCGCCGCCAATGAAGCGGGCGATCGCGTCCCAGTCGGCCTCCTGACGCTGCGACGACTGCGGATCGGATTCGTTCGGCATACCCTGAGAACACGGAAGCGGACGACCACCCTACGTGGGTCCTCTGACACACTATCTGCGGCTGTTCCGGATCCATCGCGGCCATGTGCGACGATCGGGCACGGTGAGTAGTATACCTCACGTGCGTATATCGGTAGACTGGTCGCCCCGCCGACCGGACGTTGACCATTCTGTTTCTCTCTGACGACCCTCCCCTGCCACTTGTGGACGACCGCGACCTCCTGACTCGCCTTCGCGGCGGTGAGCACGCGGCGTTCGACCAGATTTTTCGGCAGTGGTATGAGCCGGTGGTACGATCGGCCAACCGCGTCCTGCACGACCCGGGCGTGGCAGAAGAACTGGCGCAGGATGTCTTTCTCGAATTCTGGCGTCGACGCGAGGCATTGACCGCCGACAGCAGCGTTGGCGGCTACCTGATGCAGGCCGTGCGCAATCGCGCCCTGAATCATCTGCGCCACCTCGCCGTCCAGAAGAAGAGCGTGGTGTTCGTGGAGGCACTGTCCGAGCCGACTGAGCAGGCGGATGTGGCGGTGCAGAGCGGTGAGTTGGAGCGCGCCATCGCGCTCGCCGTTGCCGCCTTGCCACCCCGCACGCGGGAAGTGTTCCTGATGAGCCGAGAGCGCGGTCTTCGTTACAGCGAGATCGCCGACGAGCTGGGCGTTTCCGTCAAGGCCGTCGAGGCGAACATGAGTCGCGCACTGCGCATGCTGCGCGACGCACTGGCACCGTTCCTTCCCGGCGACGACAACGGCGGGTAGGGTCTACCGCGCATCGTGTGTTTTCTGAGCACAAGGTCCCACTGGGCGTCGCGATGGACGCGGTGCCATGCTCAATCAACCCCGAGGATACTCCGATGCGTCGTTTCCATTCGCTGAAGGTCACCGTCACGTTGGCTTCGATCAGCGTGGCCGCGTGCAACTCCGGTGAAGTCACCGGCTTCGATCGCGCCGCGTTCTCGCTCGCCGCGAGCGCCTTCAATACCGTTCCCGCTGGCGTTGGTGAGACCAGCAACTCGTTCGCGCCCGGTGACGGGTCCATGCCGACACCGTGGATGCCGGATCGCGTCTTCGGTGGCCCGTTGGGGATGGCCTTTGGCGGATTCGCCGGCGGCGACGGCGGCGTTCGCGGTCCTGGAAGCGGAGGACTGATGGGCGGAGGCATGGACGGTGCCTTTGTCGGCGGAGACGCGCGGGGCCGTGGATCCGAGCGCGGGCCGTTTGCGGGTGGCATTGATGACAGCTGCGTGTTCAGCGCGGCCAGTGGCGACGTCACCTGCGGTCCGACGGTACGGAACGGACTCACCGTGACTCGCGTCAGCACGTTCAAGACCGCCGCTGGCACAGCGCAAGCGAAGCCCGACAGCACCACCGATTCCGATCGCACGCGCATCGCGGTATCAGGAACGGTCACGCGTCGCGACAGCGTGACGGCCACGGTGTCCAGCAGCAGCGACCGAACCAGCATCGGCCTCGCATTCAACAGCACCAAGCGAACGGTGAACGGCAAGTCGAGCGGCACCGAAACGGCCGCCGGCAAGAATCGCGATGGCCAGTCGTTCACCTCCGTCCGCACGTCGGGGGACACGACGGTCAATCTGATCATACCCAAAGCCGCGAACAGCAGCGCACCGAGCTATCCCACCGCAGGCACCGTGACGCGCGCGATGCGTGTGGTCATGACCATCGTCGGATCCGCCGCGACGACTTCTACGCGACGCGAAGTGGTGACCTACGATGGCTCAGCCACCGCCAAGGTCAGCGTCACGCAAGATGGCACCACCAAGGCCTGTACGATGGCGTTGCCTCGCGGTCGTCTGGTCTGCCCGTAAGGTCGCCGCAGCACCATCATATCGGCCTGTCGCTACTTGATGCGCAGGCCGATGCGATGCGCGGCGGGCCGACCACCACGAAACGGTTCCAGCGCGTAGTCCACCGAGAGGCGATCAACCACCAGACCAAGTCCGCCGGTGATCAGTGATTCATCTCGCTCGCGCGGCAATCGGAAGCCATTGCGAAACACGATCGACACGCCTTCGATGGGCACGTAGCCGATCTCCACGCCGCCCGCCGGACGCACGAAACTGTTGCCCTCGAGCGTCAACTGCATCTGTGCGCCTAGATCGAAACGCTCGAACAGGCTAAACAGGCCTCCGCCAAATCCAACGCCTATCTTGCGTGGGAGCATGCCGCTGACGCCGCCGATATCAAGGCCGGGGCCGAGGTTTTGCGCAACCACGGCGAGATTCGCCGGCCCGACAGGCATCGTGAAGCCGAGGTCGAATGCAAACGTGACGTCATGTGCCGCCCCGAAGCGGTCTTCCGCGTACTTGACGCTGGCCCCAACGCGAAAGCCGTGAATTGCCCTCCCCACACCGACCGTAAAGGCACTGCTCGATGCGGCGATATCTCCGCGGTCCGAGAGCGCCGGCGCGCCTGCCTTGGCCGAGCTGGCCCACGTTCCACTGGCCGGTGCAGACCAGTCCGCGAACTGAGCGCCGATTCCCAGGTTGAGGCTCCCGACCTGGGTGACGGTTCCAATCGCTCCCGCCGACCCGCGCGATCCGTACCGTTGCACGGAGACGGCCATGCCGCGAGCGCCGTTGAGCATGCCGGGGTTGTAGAGCAGCGCGTCTCCATCGTTGGACGCGAGCCCTGCGTTCGCCATAGCGGACAGTCGCGCGCTCGCCGGCAGCCGAAGCACCAGAGGTGCCTCGGCGCGCGATGGATTTCCGCGGGATTGCGCGGGCAATGGCGACGTCACCAGATGCGCGGCGAAGAGAAGCAGCGCACCAGCGAATGTGGCGCGCCGCGTGGTGGCGGTGTTCAGACAACCTCCGACTGCGACAGGAACGTGAGTGATGCGGAGTTGATGCAGTATCGGAGACCGGTTGGTTCGGGCCCGTCATCGAACTGGTGACCCAGATGTGCGTCACAGCGCGCGCAGTGGACCTCGGTACGCACCATGAACCAACTGCGATCCGTGGTCGTTTCGACGGCGACCGGGGCGACAGGAGACGCGAAACTCGGCCACCCGGTGCCCGACTCAAACTTGGCTGTCGATACAAAAAGCGGCGAGCCGCAGCACACGCAGGCGTATACACCCTCCTCGTGATGGTCCCAGTACACGCCGCTGAAAGCGCGCTCGGTCCCGTGGCCACGCGCGACGGCAAACTGCTCCGGCGTCAACGTCTTGGCCCAGTCCTCGTCGGTCTTGCGGATCTTGTGCGTCATGTGTCAAATGAACGCGATGATCACGACACTCGCCAGCGGAGATCCGCCGAACGCTGCGCCGCACGCCGCGCCGCACGCTGCGCTTCCCGGTTCGCCATCACGGCCTGACTCGTCGGACTGGAGACTCGGCCCCCGTGTTCCCCAGACGCGCGGAACGCTGCTCCGTCGGTTTGGGCTCTGGGTACTCCAGCGGGCGGGCTGGCGCATCGAGGGCGCGATGCCGGACCTGCCCAAGTTCGTCGTGATCGTCGCCCATCACACCTCAAACTGGGACTTCCCGATCGGACTGGCGGCGAAGTGGGCCCTCGGCGTCGATGTGCGCTGGCTCGGCAAGGATTCGCTCTTCATGCCACCCCTGGGCTGGTTCATGCGGGCGAACGGCGGGGTGCCGGTCAAGCGATCGAGTCGCGAAAACGTCGTGGAACAGACCGCGCATGAATTTGCCTCACGCGATCAGTTCGTTTTGGTGTTGGCACCGGAAGGCACGCGCAAGCGCGTGGCCGAGTGGAAGAGCGGGTTCTGGCATGTCGCCAAACGGGCCGACGTTCCGATTTGTTGTGTCGCGCTCGACTGGAGCCGCCGCGTGGTGCGGATGGGCCCGACCGTCACCGCCGACGAGGATGATCCAGCGGCCGGTATCACGAGAATCCGCAGCTACTTTGCCGATGTGCGCGGATACGATCCCTCGCTGGAAACCTGATGCATCGCGTCGCCGTGCCGATCGTGACACTGCTGCTCACGGTCCCGCCGGCGCTGGTTGCGATGCCCGCGCAGCCGAGGCAGCTCAGGCAACAGCAGAGCCCTGCGGAGGCGGCGGTTCGGCCGGCGACGCCGCGCCGTCTCGAGTTGGCTCCCTCGTCCGATACCAGCGGGCAGGCCGTTCGCACGGCGGTGGCCCCCGTCATTGACGGGCACGATGATGAGTTGATCTGGCGAACCGCGCCGCCGATGACCCAGTTCCGGCAGTTCGATCCCGGCGAGGATCAACCGACGTCCTTTCGGACCGAAGTCCGCGTCGCCTACGACGACAGAAATCTGTATGTGGTCGTCCGCGCCTTCGATCCCGCGCCGGACAGCATCAACAGTCTGCTCAGCCGACGGGACGTCAAGACGGCCAGCGACCAGATCAAGATCCTGATCGACGCGTATCACGACCGCAGAACTGGCGTCGAGCTGGCCATCAACCCGGCCGGCGTGAAGCGCGACTTTTCGATTTACTCAGACAACGTGGAGGATGCCACGTGGGACGGAGTCTGGGACGGTGCTGCGCACATCGACAGCGCGGGATGGGTGGCCGAGTTTCGCGTGCCATTCAGCCAGCTTCGCTTTACAGCACGTGACGTCCATGAATTCGGTTTCGGCGTATGGCGAGGTATCGCCCGTCACAATCAGCAAGATGCTTGGCCGGCCTACCGATCGTCCCGGCGCACTCTGATGTCCCAGTTGGGTACCATCGTCGGTATCGAGCATATCGGTGCGCCGCATCGGCTGGAGCTGCTGCCGTACAGCGTAGCCAAGCGCACGCCCGACGCCGCAGCGGATCGCCGAGGCAACAGCAGCGCGATGACCGGTGGTCTCGATCTGAAAGCCGGCGTCGGATCGAACATCACCGTCGACGCGTCCGTGAACCCCGACTTTGGCCAAGTGGAAGCGGATCCGGCGGTGCTGAACCTCTCGGCCTTCGAGATTCGGTTCGACGAGCGTCGTCCGTTCTTTCAGGAGGGCGCCGGGCTGTACCGCTGCAACGGCCCGTGCGAGGGGTTGTTCTACACCCGTCGGATCGGTCGGACGCCCCAGCTACGGTCGAACGCCGCCGACCCGGTCTTCACGAACATTACCGGTGCCGCCAAGATCACCGGCCGGTTCGCCAACGGCGTGGCTTTCGGATTGGTCAACGCCTCGACCGAGCGCGTACGGGGGGTGCGGGGTACCACGATCGAACCACAAACGAATTATCTCGTGGGTCGAGCGCTGCGCGAACTCCGCGGCGGTCGCACGCAGTTCGGGGTTCAGCTCACCGACGTGCGGCGCCGACTGGACGCCGCCACCGAAGCTCAGCTTCGACGCTCGGCAACGACACTGTTGCTGCAAGGCTACACGCGCTTTCGGCGCGATCGGTGGGAGTGGAATGGATTCGGCGCGATGAACGACGTGCGCGGCACGCCGGCCGCCATCGCCGCGACGCAACGGAACAGCGTGCATTTCTTCCAGCGGCCGGATCATGAGATCCGATACGACTCGACACGCACCTCGATGGGTGGACTTGCACTGGGCACCGGCATCAAGCAGATCGGCGGCCGCATCCGCTACGAGAATTTTCTGCGCTATGCGGGCGCGGAGCTGGAGCAGAATGATCTGGGATTCGTCCCGCTCATCAACGACGTCTCCTTTCGACAGTCCGTCGATCTGCGACAGCTCAAGCCGAATGCGCTTTTTCGTTCGTCTTTCTCCACCACGTCGCTGGAAACGCACTGGACCACAGGCGGGCTGCTGGCGAGCCAGACGTTTTCCGTCCATACCAGCGGCAGTCTGCGCAATAACTGGGGCGGCGCGATCACCACCAGCCTCAGCGACGTGGGCGGCACGCACTGCGTCAGCTGCGCGCGAGGCGGCCCGGCACTTCGTCAGTCTCCGAAGGCGGGAATCCGCTTTGATCTCGTCGGAGACCCGCGACCGATGATCGTGCCGCGCGCCGCGTTCCGCGTGGGCCGGAGCGACGAAGGACGATCGTGGTATCGCGGCGGCGACGCGGGCGTCGAGTTGCGTGTCGCCAGTCGCTTCTCCACCTCCGCCGCGATCAACTACGACCACGTCATCAACGACCAGCAGTGGGTCGGGAACTACGGTGCGCTCTTGAGCGACACCACGCACTTCACGTTTGCCCGCCTCGACCAACACATTCTCGCGCTCACCACACGCGCAAACTGGACGGCAACGCCCACCCTCTCGTTTCAGCTGTATGCGCAGCCCTTCGTGTCCACCGGTGCGTACGGGCTTTGGCGCGAACTCGGTGCGGCTCGTGCCGCCGACTACGACGCACGATTCCGGTCCTACCGCGCGGGCACCTCGCCCATCGGCTTCAACGTCAAGCAGTTCAACTCCAACGCGGTCGTGCGCTGGGAGTACCGACCCGCCAGCACCCTGTTTCTCGTCTGGCAGCAGGGACGTGCCCAGAGTTCCCGGAACGTCGGCACGTTCGACGTGACACGGGACGTCGGTGATCTCTTCGGCGCACGACCACTGAACACGCTCCTGGTCAAGATGTCCTACTGGTTCAATCCGTAGGCCAAGCGTCACGAACGTGGCGAACGGGAACATGACGAAACCGTCACCTTTGGTCTGCCGACCCCTTCCGTCCCGTCGGTCCCCGCTGAATCTTTTCCCGGTCCCTTAAGGAGATCTGAAATGCGCGTGACGACCGTCGGCGTGGTCGGCGCCGGTGCGATGGGAAGCGGCATCGCCGCCCTTGCCGCTTCCGCAGGCTGCCGCGTCGTACTGCTGGATATTCCGGGTGATACCGATTCGACATCACCCAACCGCAGCGCCCCGGCCCGCAACGGGCTGGCCAAGGCCGTCAAGTCCAAGCCAGCCTCGTTCATGGAGGCGGCGGCCGTGTCGCGCGTACGCGTCGGCAACACCGAAGATCACCTCGGATGGCTGGCCGACTGCGACTGGATTTGCGAAGCGATCATCGAGCTGGCGGAACCCAAGCAACAGCTCTTTGCGCGTATTGAAGCGCTGATGAAGCCCACCGCCATCATCTCGTCGAACACGTCGGGCATTCCCATGTCCACCCTGCTCGATGGACGCAGCGAGAAGTTCCGGCGCCGGTTTCTCGGCACGCACTTCTTCAACCCGCCGCGGTACATGCATCTGCTCGAGGTCATCCCAACGGACGACACCGATCCGGCGGTCATCGGCGCGATGCGCGAGTTCGCCGAGCGCACGCTTGGCAAAGGCATTGTCATCGCCAAGGACGTCCCCGGCTTCATCGCCAATCGTCTGGGCGTGTATGGCATGGTGGGCACCATGCGTCGCATGATGGAGCACGGCCTCTCCATCGACGAGGTCGACGGACTCACTGGCGCGTACATCGGCCGCGCTCGCAGCGCGACCATGCGCACCGCGGACCTCTCCGGCCTGGATGTGCTGGCGCACGTGACCAAGGGGGTGGGTGCCGCGGCCGGAGAAGACCTGTCACTTCCCGGCTGGGTCCTCGCCATGGTGTCCGAGGGCAAGCTAGGCGACAAGAGCGGCGGCGGGTTCTACACCAAGACCAAGACCGGCACGCTCACGTACGACTGGAAAACGGCCGCGTACGTGCCGCAGCAACGCCTGGAAGGCGGCGACATCGGGCAGGCCATTCGCATGCCCATCGCGCAACGATTGCCGGCAGCAAAGCAGACGCCGGGCGCCCAGGGCGCGTTTCTGCGCGATCACCTCGTGGATGCGGCGCACTACGCGCTCACGCTCGCGCCAACCCTCGCGTACGACATCGTTGCCATCGATCGGGCGATGGAATGGGGCTACGGCTGGGAAGCCGGCCCGTTTCAAGTCATGGACGCGCTGGGGCTCGACTGGCTGGCGGCGGAGTTTGCGGCACGCGGCCTGACCATTCCGCCGCTGCTCGAACGCGCCCGCGGCAGCTTCTATCGCGGCGACGAGTACCTGACGTTCGAGGGCAACTATGATTCGCTGCCCAGCATCCCGGGCCGAGTTTCCCTCGCAGGATTGGCAAAATCCGGTCGGGTGCTCGAAGACAATGGCCTCTCGCGCCTCGTGGACCTGGGCGACGGCGTGGCCTGTTTCGAGTTCCGCTCCAAGATGAACAGCCTGGGCGAGGGCGTACTGACCGGGTTGGCCAGCGCCCTGCGACGCGTCGAGAAGAGCGGGTATGCCGGACTGGTGATCGGCAACGAAGACGCGCGCGCCTTCAGCGTAGGCGCAGATCTGTCGCAGGTGTCCTTTGCCATCTCGGCTGGGGCCTGGGACGATATCGCGGCGTCCTGCAAGGGGTTCCAGGACAGCGTGATGTCCATTCGGCGTGCGCCGTTCCCTGTGGTGATCGCACCGGCGGGTATGACGCTCGGCGGCGGTGCCGAGTTCACGCTGCACGCGGACGGTGTGCAGGCATACGCCGAGACATATATGGGGCTCGTGGAAGCAGGCGTCGGTCTGCTTCCGGGCGGCGGTGGCACGAAGGAGCTGCTCATGCGCTTCACCGGTGAACTGCAGAACTATGAGGACGTGGACCTGTTCGCCGCGGTAAAACGCGCGTTCAAAATCATCGCCTTCGCGACCACCAGCACGTCTGCGCACGAGGCGCGCGCGCTCGGCTACCTGCGCACAACCGACCGGATCAGCATGAATCGCGATCACCAGATCGCGGATGCGAAAGCCCGAGTGCTCGACCTCGCGCCGGGCTACCTGCCCCCGATTGAGCGCACCGTGCGCGCACTCGGACGCGAGGGATTGGGCAATCTCGAGTACGCGTTGTGGTCCGCCAAGGAAGCAGGTCAGGCATCCGCGCACGACGTTCGCGTGGGCCGGGCCATCGGCTATGTGTTGTGCGGCGGCGATGGCGCGCCACGCGATGTCACCGAGCAGGATCTGTTGGACCTCGAGCGCGAGCAGTTCCTGAGCCTTCTTGGCACCAAGGAGACGCAGGAGCGCATCGCGTACACTCTCAAGACCGGCAAGCCGCTGCGCAATTGAGCGTCCGCCCGAACTCCGCTCACTTCGTACGCAGGAGCATTTGCAGATGACTGATGTCGTGATCGTCAGCGCCGTGCGCAGCGCCGTGGCCCGTGGCAAAGCCGACGGCGCGCTGGCCGGTGTGCATCCGGTGGACCTCTCCTCCACGGTGATGAAGGCCGCGCTCGAGCGCGCAAAGCTGGACCCGGCGCTCGTGGAGGACGTGCAATGGGGCTGCGCCATGCCCGAAGCCTCGCAGGGACTCAACCACGCTCGACTCGCCTGGCTCCGCGGCGGATTGCCCGTGGAGACCTCGGCGGCCACCATCAACCGATTCTGTTCGTCGGGACTGCAGGCCATCGCCTACGCGGCATCCGCGATCAAGAGTGGCATGGGCGACACCGTGCTTGCTGGCGGCATCGAGATGATGTCGCAGGTGCCTATGTCGGGATACAACGCGCGGCTGTCGCCAGACATGACCGAGAGCTACATCGGCATGGGCTTCACCGCAGAGCGCGTCGCGACGCAGTGGGGTATTGCTCGTGCCGCGCAGTACGAGTTTGCGTTCGCGAGCCAGAAGAAGGCGTCGCGAGCAATCGCGGCCGGCGTGTTCGCGCCGGAGATCGTGCCCGTGGCCGTGAGCCGCTACAAGTGGACAGGCGCCGACAAGCACGTCACCTCGTCCGTGTTTGACACCGACGAGTGTCCACGCGCGGAGACCACACTGGACGGTCTTGGCAAGTTGCGCCCTGCGTTCTCTCCGAAGGGCACCGTCACCGCGGGTAACGCCAGCCCCTATTCGGATGGTGCGGCCGGTGTCCTCTTGATGAGCGTGGAACGCGCAAAGGCCGAAGGGATCACGCCTCTCGCGCGCTTCGTCAGCTTTGCCACGGCGGGCGTCTCGCCCGACATCATGGGTGTAGGTCCGATCAAGGCGGTGCCGAAGGCGCTGGCACGCGCCGGCCTCGCACTCAAGGACATCGCGCTCATCGAGCTCAACGAAGCGTTCGCCGCGCAGGGGTTGGCGGTGATGCAGGAGTTGGACATGGATCCCTCCATCACCAACGTCAATGGCGGTGCCATCGCACTGGGCCATCCCCTCGGCGCCACGGGCGCCAAGTTGACCACGCAACTCATTCATGAGTTGCGGCGGCGCGGCGGCGGCCACGGTCTCGTGACAATGTGTATCGGTGGCGGCATGGGTGCTGCCGGCATATTCGAGGTGTACGCAGGCTAGCGGACCATGAAATCGTCGTTGCGCGGCATCGTCGCCTCGGCAGCACTGCTCGCGGGTACGTCCTGTGCGGCCGCGCCCGACGCGGCGCCGAACGTCGCCTCCTCCGCGACCTTCGCGCCGTCAGACGCCATCGATCGCGACTTGCTCGACGTCACGATTCCGCGCCTACAGCAGATCTATGCGGAAAAGCGCTACACCGTGCGACAGGTCGTGCAGTGGCACCTGGCGCGCATCGATCGGTACAACGGGGTGTACGGCGCCATCGAGACCGTGCTGCGGGAATCGGCGCTGGCAGCCGCAGATCGACTCGATGCGGAGAGCACGTCCAGCACGGCAACGCGTGGCCCGCTGTGGGGCGTTCCGACGGTCATCAAGGCCAACACCAGTGTGGCGGGCGAGATCACCACGGCGGGCTGGGCGGGCTTCACACGTGCGGGGAATGAGCTCGTCGCGCCGAACGACGCAACCGTCGTCGCCAGGCTTCGTGCCGCCGGCGCGATCATCGTCGGGCTGGCCAACATGCCCGACCTCGCCAACAGTGACACCAATCGCAGCACCTCATTCGGTCGCACGGGGAATGCCTACGATGTGCGGTTCTCGCCCGGAGGCTCCTCCGGCGGTGTGGTCACCGCCGTGGCGGCCAATTTCGCCGTCATCGGCAATGGGACCGACACCGGCAACTCCATTCGCATGCCAGCCGCAACGAGCGCGCTCGTCGGTGTGTTTCCCTCACGCGGGTTGGTGAGTATTGCCGGCATCGCGCCGCTGGACTGGCTGCTTGACAACACCGGACCGATCGCGAGAACCGTCACGGATGCAGCGATCGTGCTCGAGGTCATGTCCGGCCCCGATTCGCTTGATCCGAGCACGCTAACCGTGCCGACGGGCGCACGTGCGATGCGGCATACGTCGACGATCAAAACCGGAAGCCTGCAGGGCAAACGCTTTGGCGTTCCGGCGTTCGTGCTCGCCGGACTTGGCATCCCGTTTCATGGTATCCCGGACGGCGTCAGTGAGCGTCGCGCTGATTCCGTGCGTGCTTCGGCAAATGTTCCGCTGCACGACGAGACGCGCGCGATGTTCATGAAGTCCGTCGCCGCCCTTCGCGCGGCCGGCGCCGAAGTCGTGTTCGGAGACAGTGTGCTCGGCACCGACTTCGCGAGACTGGCCAGTCGTGTTTCCACGTACGCGTACATGAAGGACGGCACCGACCGATTCCTCGCCGTGTTCGGTCCAGCCGCATACCACTCGTCTGCCGAGTATCTGGCTCGCGTCGGTTCGCCGCTGTTCACGTCCTCAATTGGCACCGAGGATAATTTTCGCAACCTGGGCGGTGTGCGTCTCGAGCAGCGAATGCTCGACGGAGACCCGGACGCGGAGCGGCGATATCACGCGCCGCGACGAGCCATGCTCGCATCCTACGTGGCGACATTGGATCGGCTCAAACTCGATGGCCTCGTCTATCCCGCCATCCAGATGCCGCCGCCCGACGAGTCCATGCCGCAGGACGGTCGCGTGAGTGAGGGACCGCACTCGGCAACCAGCTGGGTCAACATGATCGGTATCCCGGCCGTGGTGGTGTCGGCGGGATTCTACGCGAGCGGATTGCCCTTTGGACTCGAATTCTCCGCGCGTCCGTGGACCGACGCGTCGCTGCTTGGCATTGCGTACGCGTGGGAGCAGACGACGCCACGACGCACGCCACCAACGCTCGTGGAAGTCGGCCTGCTGTCAACAACACCAGCCCGAGCGGGACGATCTGCGCGGAAGTAGCGCGCGCTAGACTTGCCCCGTGATGGTGACGCGCTGCGCGGCAGCGCCGAGCGCCTTCACCACCTCACCAAGCTTGGCAAAACGCGGGTCTGCCGTGAGTCCCTGTGCCGAGCGCGCGTAGATTTGCTGCGCGATGACCGCCACCTTGAACAATCCGAACGCGTAGTAGAACGACGCGTCGCTGACGTCTCGCCCGCTCGCGGCGGCATACGCGTGCAACAGCGCATCGCGCGTCATGCAACCCGGCAGTGCGGTGACGCCCAGTCCGAGCGACCGAAAGATCGGTGCGTCGCCCGATTCCACCCAGTAAGCGAGACTCGTACCAAGATCCATCAGTGGATCGCCGATCGTGGCCATCTCCCAATCGAGAATGGCACGCACCCGCCCAAGGTATTCCCGATCCAGCACCAGGTTGTCGAACTTGAAGTCATTGTGCAGCAGCGCCACGCCACGGTCTGGCGGTCGATGCGCGTCCAGCCACGTCGCAACCGTATCCAGTTCGGGCACGGGCTCTGTTCGTGAGACGTGCCACCGCTTGGTCCAACCCAGCACCTGTCGCTCGACGTAACCCTCCGGGCGACCAAGCGACGCCAGCGGCTCGCCGGAGACGTTCACCGCATGCAATCGTGCCAGCGTGTCCACGAAAGTCTGCGACAGGGCACTCAGTCGTGTCGACGACGTCGCAGCATCGACTGGCAGTTCCGCAGGCCGTGCACCACGCAGGATGACGCCATCCACGTGCGCCATCAGATAAAATGGCGCCCCGAGTACCGACGTCTCGTCACAGCGCGCAATCGGTGTCGGCACGGGGATCCCCAGGGGATGCAGTGCCGACAGCACGCCGAATTCGCGCAACACATCGTGCGCGATTCCCGGCTTCACACCGCGGGGGGGCCGGCGCAGCACGAACGTTCGCGTGCCCTCGTCAGATGCGATCGAAACGCGATACGTCAGATTGGAAAATCCCCCGGGGTACTGTCGCACGGAAATCGTGGCGTCGGCACGAGCGATTGCAGGAACACGAGTCGCCAGCCACGCCCCTAGCACGTGCGTATCAATCACCTCGCCGTCGCGTACTTCGACCGTGTCCTCTGCCGCCACGCGGTCGGCGCCGCCACTCATCCGCGCGACGCCAGATACGGCTTGAGTGCACGCCGAGCGATCACCGTCTTGTGCACTTCGTCCGCACCGTCGTAGATGCGGGCAGCGCGCTCGTGCCGATACCACCACGCGAGCGGCGTGTCGTCCGTCATGCCGAGTGCACCATGCGCCTGGATCGCACGATCCAGTACACGTTGCAGCACGTTGGCAACGAAGACCTTGATATAGCCAATCTCCTCGCGCGCAGCCTGTTGTCCTTCGCGCGCAATCCTGGACGCGGCGTCCAGCACCATCAAGCGCGCGGCGTGAATCTCTATGCGCGACTCGGCGATCCAGAACTGCACAGCCTGTTTGCCAGCCAATGGTTCGCCAGGCGCAAGCTCACGCGACGCGGCCCTGCGACACATCAGGTCAAACGCCCGTTCGCAGATCCCGATCCATCGCATACAGTGATGGATGCGCCCTGGCCCGAGTCGCTCCTGCGCCAAGGCAAAGCCGGCGCCCTGTGGACCGAGCAGATTCGACGCAGGCACGCGCACGCCATCGAAGCGGACCTCGGCGTGGCTGCTCCAGCCGCCGCCGGCCTCGCCCATTACGGAGATGTTGCGCACCAGCGTATAACCGGCCGCAGGCAACGGCACGAGAATCTGGCTCGCCCGGGCGTGCGGTGCAGCCGCGTCGGGATCCGTCACCGCCATAACCACCGCGAATCCGGCGCCGTCAGCGCTGGACGTGAACCACTTGTGCCCTGTGATGACGAACTCGTCTCCCTCACGGACTGCACGCGTCGACATCCACACGGGATTGGAGCCCGCATGCTCGGGTTCCGTCATCGCGAAGCAGCTGCGTATCTCGCCACGAGCCAGGGGTGCCAGAAACTGCGCCTGCTGCGCGTCGGTGCCGAACTGCAAGAGCAATTCCATGTTACCCACGTCGGGTGCCTGGCAATTGCAGACGTAGGGCCCATACGGCGTCCAGCCCAACACCTCGGACAAACGCGCATAGGCGTCCAACGGAAGGTCGAGCCCGCCGAGCGATTCCGGCAGGAACGGCGACCAGAGCCCGAGTGCTCGCGCGCGAACCCGCAGGCGCGCCAGCGTGGGTTCGATACTCGCCCACGAACCGTGCATCAACACCGGCTCAAGCGGAACCAGTTCCTCGCGCACAAAGGTGCGCGCCGTCGCCAGCAGCGCCTCAAGATCGATCGCGCTGACGCTCGCATGCCTGGTATCGGTCTTCACGTGAGGTAGCCTCCGTCAGCCATGTACACACCACCCGTGCAGTAGGCCGCAGCGTCTGACGCCAGGAACAGCGCGAGTCCGGACACGTCCTCTGGCACGCCGATACGTCGAATCGGCTGATGGCCCAACACCTGTTGCGCGATATGGTCGTCCTTCCAGAGGGCTTGACTGAACTTCGTCTTGATCAGCCCGGGGCAGATCACGTTGGCACGAATGCCGTCCGCGCCCCATTCCTGAGCCATCACCTTGGTGAGGGAAATGAGCGCCGCCTTGCTCACACTGTAGAGTCCGAGGCCAGCCTCCGGCGAAACGCCGCCGATACTTGAGATGTTGACGATTGCGCCTCCGCCACGCTCGGCCATGACCGAATGGGCGGCTCGACAGAGTTCGAGCGGCCCTTTGACGTTCACGCCGAAGATCTTGTCGAATGCATCATCGGTTGCCTGCTGCAATGGACCGAATACCGGATTCGTCGCCGCGTTGTTGACGATGATGTCCACGCCGTCGAAATGCTCCAACGTGTGGGCGACCAACGCATGCGCATCGGCCGCCTTTCCCATGTGCGCTGGCACCCCAACCACCGTGTGCCCTTCTTCGGCCAGCGCACGGCACACGGCGTCGACATGCTCGGAGCGACGACTCGACACCACTACCTTCGCGCCCGCTCGAGCAAAGGTGGTGGCAATCGCCAGACCGATGCCGCGCGTGCCTCCAGTGACGATGGCGACTCTGCCGTCCAATCTCAGCCGCGCCAGTGCGTCCTCGTGCGGGGGAACGAACGAATCATGAGTGGTCAAGGCTGCACTCCGATGAGTGAAAGGGAAACAGCGGTCAGCGATCGTGGCGGGTCACGCGCCCAATCAGCGGCGGTTCGATACGCCCCCTCATGGATTTCAAATGCGCCAGAACAAGATCGGCAGCCCGAGGGGCTGTGACAGGATTCGACTCGAGCGCCTTGCACACCGTTGCCGCTTCCGGCACGCGGTAGCCATCGCCCCCACGGCAGGCTGGATACGTCACCAGAGCGAGCTGCAGCGTGTCCCCTGGCGCGATAACTCGTCCGTCATCGCGGCGTAGCTCGCCCACCAGCCGCGCATCACTGGGCAAGCGCGCATCGAAAGCGAAGCGCACCCCACTCACCTGCGGATAGGGACCTTCGCCGAGACTGCCCTGCGCGACACCGTGCTCAAGCAGCACACGCAGTCGTGCGCCGCTGACGGGAAACGTGACGACGCGTGTCTCATCGGCAAACAGGAAGATCCCCTCGATCATGTGCCGCGTGATCGGGCCCGCGTCCATCACGTCGTCGAAGCGCAAGGCTCCGGAGTTGATCATTCCGACGTCCGCCCGCGCTCCGATGCGAATGGCGTCGGCAATCATGTTGCCGAACGGGCTCTCTCGCTTGGAGATGGAGTCGACGGCATTGATTGGCTCCGAGGCAATCCCGAGGACCGCATCCGGTCCGATGCGCCGAAACAGCGTGTCCCGCCACGCGGCCACGACCGACGCCGTCTTCGGTTCCTCGCGCATGCCAGCGCCGATACGAAACACGGAATCGCGGACGTTCCACCCCTCAGGGCTGCGCGTAAAGGTCACCAGAATCGCCGTGCGCGAATTGGACACTGCCTTGACGAGCAGCCGTCCCGCCCGCTCAGCGCGACGTCCATTGTGATCATGCCCCCCGAGAATCGCCGTAACTCGGGGCTCCACCGCGAGTGTGCGCACGTCGTCGGTCAGGTTCCGGTGCGTGAGCGCCACGATCAGCTCGGCCCCCGCCCGCTGCAAGGTGTCCACCAGCGCCGTTGTGTTCACGTCGGCGTCGCGGCACCGCACATAGGACGGATAGTCGCGCACGATGGTGGTGCCGAGAATGCCCACCCGGACGCCAGCCACTCGCACCGTGTCCCAACCCCGAACGCCAGCAAACGCGGGACCGGTGGCCTCGCCGCAGTTTCCGGACAGCCATCGAAATCGCGACTCGCCAACACGGGACAGCAAATTCGCACGGCTCCCGTCAAACTCGTGATTGCCGAGCGTGGCATAGTCCAAGCGCGCGGCGTTGAATGCGTCGACCATCTGGGCGCCACCATACCACTTGCCCAACACACTCGGAGACAGCACATCGCCGGCCAGCATGAACAGGACCGGTTGCCCGGTCGCGCGTTCCATCGAGTCACGCAGGTACGCCACGCGCGCGAGGCCGCCCGATCCATCGCGCAGCGTGTCGGACACGTAGACGTCGTTCACAAGCAGCATCCGCACAACCGCGGCGCCTTCAGGCACGCGCGATGGAGCGACGACAACTGTTCCGCCACCTGGGCGCGCGCAGCCTGACAGGGAGAGAGCCAAGAGAGACAGGGCCACCACACGCACCACCACAGAGTCGGCGCGTTGCCAGCCGCTTCGGTGCCCAGTCCCACGCATCGATCGCGGAACCCAGCTCAGACGATCGACGCGGGATCGATGCCGCGAATCGCGAAGACGCGCGCCACCGCCTCACCGATCTTGTTGTTCGGCGTGCTGGCGCCGGCGGTGATTCCAATGCGCAGCGGGCCGTGTTGTGGCACCCAGTCGGATTTTGACTCCTCGTGATGGTGCGCGCCGATTCGCCGATACCGAACGGCATTCGCCGCCACGTCGATCTCGTCCGGATCGGCAATGTGATACGTCAGCACGTGCTCGGCGCACAGCGCGGCCAGAGAAATGGTATTGCTGGAGTTGTAGCCCCCGACCACGACCATGAGATCGAGCGGCTCACGCAACAACTCGACCACGGCGTCCTGTCGATCCTGGGTGGCGCTGCAGATCGTGTCGAACGTCCGGAAGTGCGTGGCGCGATGGTCTGCTCCGTATGCACGAACCATCGCGTCACCGACTGCGGCACCAATGGCCAGCGACTCACGCGCAAGCATGGTGGTTTGATTGGCCACGCCAATGCGATCGAGATGCACGTCGGGATCGAAGTGATCAGAAGCCGCCCGTGCGAAGCGTTCCAGGAACGCTTCGCGCGTGAGCGCCGTCTGTGCCGTGGGCCTTCCGGCCCTGGCCTCGATGTAGTCCGTCACCAGCGCCGCTTCGGCCATATCCCGTACCACGAGATAGTGCCCGCCGGCATACTTCTCCACCTGAGAAGCCGTGGCGCGTGTCTCCTCGTGATAGTACTTGCCGTGGATCAGCGAGGTGAAGCCGTCGCGGGCATACACTTCCACTCGCTTCCACACGTTCAGCACCGATCCGCAGGTCGTGTCCACGACCACGCAGCCGAGATCCCGCAGCGTCTGAAAGTCCTGTATCGTGACGCCGAACGCCGGCAGAATCACCACATCCTCGGCGCGCACCTGTGCATAGTCGAAACCCTTCCCGCTGGCGGCGAGGAAAACCACACCCATTTCGCGCAGTTTGGCATTCACATGCGGGTTGTGAATAATCTCACCCGCCAGAAAGATGCGCCGTTCCGGGAACTTGATCCGCGTCTGGTACGCGTAGTCCACCGCCCGCTCCACCCCGTAGCAGAAGCCGAACTCCTTCGCCAGACGGAGCGTGGTGTCTCCGACCGTCAGCGTGTAGTCGCGCGCACGGAGCAGGTCGACGAGCTGACCCGTATAGTCAGCGGCCAGCGTATGCTGCACCTCTGCCTTGAGCCCGAAGCCCTTGCGAACGTACGTCGCGCTCGTTGACCCTGGCGCGGCATTGGGGGTGATGACGTTGTCTGACATGGGGCAAATCTAGCGCGATTCCGGCGCACCGGCACGCGCCGCGTCCACACTACAGTGAAACGGCGCGAGGGCGTCGCGGAATGCTGCCGGCAGCGCTTGTTTGCGAAACGTGTCTACCGAGACACACACCACGACCATCGCCGCCGCAGCGATCAGCGTATGTCGCCCCATGGACCGCACGTCGACGTTGATGGTGGCCGAGGTGTCACCGAGCCGTGAGACAAACGTCACCAGCGACACCGCATCGTCGAGGCGAGCGGGCGCGAAGTACTCAATGGCGAGATGGCGGCGCGGCATCCAGAGGGTCGGCGCGTCAAAGATGTCGCCATACGGCATCCCGGCCGCCCGCATCAGCTCCTGCTCAGCCACTTCAACCAGTCGCGTGAACGCGCTGAAGCGCATGATTCGCACATGATCCACGTCGGCCCATCGAACGCGGTCATGCACAACGAACGGTTGCCCTTGAGACATGGCAGAACGGATAATCGTGACAAACAGGAGGAGGACGGACTGAGCCGGACTCCTCGGAAGGAGGCGAAGCCTAAAGCTACGTCCGACAGCACGGGTCAGGGTTTCCCCGCTGGCGCACGCCTGCTGGCGCATCTATGCTGGCTCTCATGTACAGAGACATTCTCGTACCCATCGACGGATCGGCGTTCAGCGTGCGAGCGCTGCCGTTGGCGACCGCGCTCGCGCGGCAGAGCGGTGCCATGCTGCACTTGGTACTCGTCAACGATCCCAGCAGCTTCATTCCGTTCGCGGCCGGGGAAGTCGCCCTGCCGGTGTACGACGCCCAACTGATTGCCGAACGGCAGGCGGAAGACCAGCATATCCTGGATGAAGCTGGGGCCGGAATCGCGGCCAGTGGAGTCCGCGTGACAACTCGCCTGCTCGAGGGCACAACCGTCGAGGCGCTCCGGGAATACGCCGTCGCCGTGGGCGCAGATCTGACCGTCATGAGCACCCACGGTCGCGGTGGGTTTGCCCGCGTCCGATTGGGTAGCGTGGCTGGCGCGTACCTGGCGCATGCAAACGCGCCGGTCCTGCTCGTCACGGGGAGTGGCGATCAGGCACCCGCCGTACCAAGCGGACCGCTCCTGGTCACCCTCGACGGATCCCCATTGGCGGAGCGCGCACTTCCACACGCGATCACGTTGGCCAGCACATTGGGCGTGCCGGTGGCCCTCTTCGGAGTCACGGTGCCTATGGCGATGCCCATGGCACCCATCGGAACAGAGCTCCTTGCCGATCCTGGCGCGATGGAGACCGAAGTCCGGAGTCGAGAGCAGTATCTGGAGCGGATGCTGGTGGACTGCCCTCCGGGTAGCACAATGAAGGCGGTAACCGAGCTCGTCGTTGGTCGAAGCATCATCGAAGAGGCCACACGCATCGGCGCAGGCGCCATCGCCATGGCCACGCACGGGCGAAGCGGACTCATGCGGATGATCCTGGGCAGCGTAGCCGACGAAGTAGTGCGTCACTCAGACCGACCCGTGCTGCTCTACCGCCCGGACGCATCCGCGAAGTAGTCGCTGGCAATCCACGGGACCAACGCGTACGTCACCAGCTGCTCGTACGCGCGCTGTCGATCGATCAATCCACCGGTCAGGATGCCGACGGCGCCAAGGCCGTGCTTGGTCCCGACCGCCCGCGCGACCGCATCCATAGCGTGCCCCAGTTCCTCCCCCGATTCGATGCGATCGGCGACTGCGGGCGGCAGTGGCATAGACAGCGACCCGCCGATTCCGCGCGTCCCGTCACGCCCGACCGCGATCGCCCACGCGCAGGTACGCATCGTACCATCGGCCTCGATCACCACACCTCCCTCCAGTCCCACCGCAAGGTCAGCGTCGGTGAGATCCAGCGCCACGAGCGCACGCGCTTCTGCGCCACGACGGGTCTCCTCGTCTCCGATCGGCTGATCGGGTACGCCGCTCGCGGCCGCGACACCAACCACCCTCGCGTCGGCGCGTAGGCGCTCGGCGACCGCCCGCACGGCGGCGATCTTTACCGGGTTCAGCGAGCCGACAACCAGCTCCCGTGGCAAGCGCATGCGTGGTCTGACTGGGAGGGTCGAAAATGTGACAGTGCGCACCGTCTTGCTCGGAGGCACGTAGGCAAGTAACCTAGCCTTCTGCGATGCCGGTATCTTCTGCCCTCTCGCGCGCCCCCGTTTCCGGCGATCGGTCTCCCGGTCCTCATCCGGCACCGACCCGTTCACGCGTCTGGCTCGAATTCGTCAACACGGACGCTGCGGCGCAGTCGCCTGGCGGCGACGTGCTGCGAGACTTCGACGCGCTGGTCTCCTGGTTGAATTCGGCATGTGCACTCGACGATGAACGCACGGACGGCATCCGAAGACGCGCGTTGCTGCAGCCTGCCGCCGCTGCCGCCACGCTGGTCGACGCGCGACGCGTTCGGGCGGCACTCCGTGTGCTTGCCGAGCGCGGCGATGCGTTGGAGCGCGTGCGAGACGACGCCGTGGCGGAGATCAATCGGGTGTTGGGCCGCAGCGCGGGGACTCGGCGGCTGGAGCGACATCCGGACGGCGGATACACGCGGTCGTTTGTGCCGACCGGCGACGCGTTCGCCGGCCTCATGATTCCCATCGTCGAAGCCGCGGCGGACTCGCTGGCCGCCGAAGAACTGGATCGTGTGCGCCGCTGTGCCGATGTGCGTTGCTTCCGCGTGTTTCTCGACACCACCAAGAATGGACTTCGTCGATGGTGCGACATGGGCACCTGCGGCAATCGCGCCAAGGCCGCGCGGCACCGCGCGAAGGCTCGCCCGCGCGCAGCACGGATTGCGGGTTCCGATCGCGCGACGGAGTGCGAACCCTAGATGGAGAACGTCGAGACTGTGGAACTGATGGCGGAGCAGAGCGCGGGTACGAACGCGATGTCAGCGTCATCGGATCGGCATGAGCGTGCAGCAACTCCCACGCCGACCGACATGACGCTCGAGCGTGGCTTCGTGGCACTGCTTCGATGGCTCGTGTCGGAAGGCGACACGCGCGGTGTGCGGCGTATTGCGGTCGAGCTGCGAGCGCTGCGCGAGGCGCTGACCACACTCGATGAAACCCGTCTCGCGCGCGATGAGCAGGCGCGACGATCCCACGAACTTGACCGGGAGCTGCAGGCCGCCCTCGCGGTACTCGGCCCCGGAACTGCGGTCAATGGCAACGGGTCGCTGGTGCAGCGACTTGCCAAGCTCCGAGAGCGACTGACCGATGACATGTCATCCCGTCGCCAGTTGGTACTCGAACGTGATGCGTGGCGCTCCATGTGCACCCTGCTCACACAGACGCGCGCCGGCGTCCATGAGTTGCTCGAGGTCACCGAACCCGGTCGGCCGGTGAAGTTCTCGGACCGGGAGGTCGTCGACGTCG
>JANNEV010000416.1:0-7620 GCA_031379145.1 Gemmatimonadaceae bacterium | reverse complement strand
GCCGCCAAGCGCCCGCGCGCGCCCCACGCGACGCCCACACCGCGCACCCGAGACCACACACCGCGATCGAACCCACGACGCCACATGCCCCAGCTCACCATGGCGATCAACACCGACCAGCAGATCCAGTAGCCGGCTATGGCCACAAACGACGGCAGCACCGGGCCGAAGCCGTCCAGATCCGACCAGGGCACTCTCGGAGTGTCTCCGACAGCCAGGAGCGGGTGATCGAGCGCCGGCACCACGCCGCCAACGACGATCACCATGAAGACCAGGCCCGCCGCCAGGCCGATGAACCGGTTGGCGCTGACCAGCTGCAGCGCGAACACCGCAACGGTACGCAGCATCAGCGGAAGCGCGAGCAGCCACAACTGCGCGACGTACACGATGGGTACAACCGGCTGTTCGTGTCGCGCTAGTTGGATGCCCAGGAGCAGTAGCAACCCCGTGACCGTGAAGATGAACGGGATCGCACACAGGGCGACCAACTTGGCGAGATAGAACGCGGCGTTCGTTGCAGGCGTCGCATCGATCAGGGCATCGAAGCCCACGATGCGCTCTCGCCACACCACCTCCGTGGTGAAATAGACCACGCACACATTGCCCAGCAGCATCAGCGGCTCACTCAAACGACTCGTCAGCAGGGCGCTGGTGGCGAGCACGCGTGTTCCGTACTCGCCTCCGCGCAGTGCGGACATGACCTCCATGCCCACCAGGAAGATCCAGAGCACGATGAGCGCCTGTACCACCCAGGCGCCGAACAACAGTCTCGACTCCACGCGGATGCCGCTTAGCAGCGCGTGCCAGAATATCCGGACGCCGGCCGCGGTTGGCGTCACGGGCGCATACGTCTCGCGCGGAGCGGCCGCGGTCGGCGCTTGACGGTGCCACCACCATCGACGCTGTGCCCTGTCTCCGCGCGCCGCAGCCAGCGGCGCGAATCGGTACGTGAGCCCGAGCATCAGCGCCGTAACACTCAACCACAGCACACGATTCAGCAGAAACCGACCCCGCAAAGGCAGCAGTGTGCTGTTGCGTTCGGCGGGCGTCCAGTAGCGCGTGGTCTCGAAGAACGCCGAGAGGCCGAATGGATCGAGTACGGCCGCTCGGGCCAGCGCCTCCGGAGTGACCGGTGCTGCGCCAGCCATGAGCGGCGAGTCGACGAGCAGCGCGGTGACCATATACAGCACGAAGATCAGGACCCCACCCACGTACGTGGCCACCGTACTGCGCGTGAACGCCGCCATGGCGTACAGAATGGCCGTAATCAGCAGCACGTTCGGAATGAACATGCTGCAGAGCGTCCAGAGATATGGCGCCACGCGCAACGGGCCCACGCGTTCCGGCTCCGCAGCAATGAGGTACGGCGCCGCGAGCTGCACCAGCAGGATGAGCACCACCACGAGCAGCGCACTGCTGATGACCCCCAGCAATCGGCTGCTCATCAATCGGAACCGGCCGATCGGTTTCGAAAGCACGAGCTCGTGCATCTGATACTCGTCGTCACGCAGCACGCCATTGACGCAGAGCACCGTCACGAGAAAGACGCAGCAGAGCGTAAGCAGCCCGCTGGACTGCATGACCGCGTGCGGAGAGTTGATGTTTACCGCGCCAGGCCCGTAGCCCTGACGGATCATGATCAGCGCAAAGCCGATCAGCACCAACGCAACAGTGGCGAACGTGACCCGACGCACCTGCCAGCGCCACTCGAACTGCACCATCTGGAACAGCATCGGCGACGGCATCAGGCGTTCAGCGCCTGAAAGTACACATCATCCAGCTCGGCAGCCGCGAGCGTGTATCCGTTTCCAGGATGCGAGTCGGCGAGGACGCGCAGTCGCGTGGCGCCGGCATGCAATTGTGTGGACAGCAGGCGATGCGAGGCGTCAACTTCGCGTGCCTCGCCCTTGGCCACGGTTCGGTTCCACACCCGTCCCGCGAGCGCGTGCACGAGATCATCCGGCGCGCCCTGGGCCACCACGCGACCGGCCGCGATGACCGCCAGTCTGGAACACAGTTGACGAACATCCTCCACGATGTGCGTGGACAAAATGACAACGATGCCTTCGCCGATCTCGCTGAGCAGGTTGTAGAAACGACTGCGCTCGGCCGGATCGAGTCCGGCCGTGGGCTCATCCACGATCACCAACCGCGGATCGCCCAGGAGCGCCTGCGCAATACCGAACCGCTGCCGCATTCCACCGGAGAACCCGCTCACGGCGCGCTTGCGGTGCTCCCAGAGATTCATCTGCGCCAGCAGCGCATCGATCTGCGCGCGTCGCGTGACTCGATCGGTGAGGCCCTTGAGCAGCGCCAGATGATCGAGCAGCTCCAGCGCCGAAATTCCAGGATACACGCCGAAGTCCTGCGGCAAGTATCCTAACCGTCGTCGATGCGCTGATACATCGTCAAAGACGGACTGGCCGTCGAACGCGATGCGACCCTGATCGGGCGCCTGCAAGGTGGCGATCGTACGCATGAGCGTGGACTTTCCGGCGCCGTTGGGGCCAAGGAGTCCGAACAGCCCGCGTCCGACGGTCAGGTCAATGCCGCGCATCGCCTCCACGCCATTGGGATACCGCATGGTGACACCGGAGATTTCGAGCATCGAATTCCTCCTGAGTGAACTGAGGGGCGAAATGACTACCACGCCCCTGTCAGCAGCTGACAAAGGTCGCAGCTACAGCAGCGGCGGCGGCGAAGACGGGCGAACCCGATTCTCGACGTAGAGACGCAGGATGTCCTCGGCGGCAGGCAGGTAGGCCTCCACGGGCGGGAGCCCGCCGTCGAGCAACGGGCCAGCGTCACGCAACAGCGCGGCAACGCCGCGTGTGAGCGCCGCCACATCGCGATCGCCATGCACGCACGCGTCGAACAGCTCCACCAGATAACCGGCCAGCTCTTCGGGCGACGGATCCCGCACCGATCGCCAGCCGATGTACTCGAGGCTGCGAGTCAACGCGGGCACCGCACCGTGACCACCCAGCACGGTGTCGTCGAGATAGCGCGCCTTGAGCGCGCTGAACGTCATGCTCACTTCGCGTTTGCCTTCAGCGCTTCCGCGTACTTCCACAGCGCATCGAAGATCACGCCCGATGCGCGTTGATCGGTGCCGGCCAGCGACGTGTTGAGAAACATTACTACGCCGATATCGCGGGAGAGGTTGGACAGCATTTCGGTCTGCACACCAGGGTCGTTTCCGCCATGACCCACGCGCGTTCCATTGAATTTGGTTCGCCAGAAGAGCCCGGAGTTGCCGTCCGCCGCTGGGAAATTCTCAGGCCGATTGCCATCGCTGAACTGAAAGCGTTGCATTTCCGCAGCCATCGACTCGTCGAGGATGCGAACGCCCTGATACACGCCGTTGTTCAGCATCGCGATGAAGAAGCGCGAAAGATCGCTCACAGAGGTGCGAACGCCGCCATCCGGATACGTCGTAAGGCCGTACAGCGGAATGGGAATGGTCTGGCCATTCTGCGACACGAACAGCGTGGAATGATTGGCCAGGTCCACCTCGGACAGGCGCCATCCCGTTCGGGTCATGCCCAATGGAGTGAAAATGTGCCGGCGCGTGTACACCTGCAGCGATTGACCAACCGCACGCTCCACAATGAAGCCCGCCAGCGCAGCGCCGATGTTGGAATAATCTCGGCTCGCGCCCGGCTTTGCATCGAGGAAATTGTCGCGAGAGTAGTCCTTCCCGCCGACAGCAAAGTACTGCGTCAGGAACTGGCCGAGTGGCACAGGCGAATCGCCGCCATAGATGTACGTACGGCGGTATACATCCCAGCGATCAGTGATGCTGGAGCTGTGCGTCGCGAGTTGACGAAGAGTGATTTTCTCGTTCGGGTGGTGCGGATTGACCACGCGAAACGGCAGGTAGGTATTGATGTCCGCATCCAGCGACAGCTTGCCCTCGTGCACGGCGCGCATCATGGACACGCCGGTGAATGGCTTGGCGATGGAACCGGCGTTCATGATGGTGTTGGGTGTGAAAGGCCGAGTGCGCTGCCAGTCGGCAAAGCCATAACCCTTCATCCACACTACTTCCCGATTCACGAGCACGGCCGCGCTCATCCCCATGATGCCCGCGTCCTCCATCTGCTGCGCGATCAGGCTATCCAGTGCTGCGTTCACCGGGAACGCGCTCCCCTGTGCCGAGATGCGGCCGGACAACGTGCAGCAGAGCGCGAGGGCGGCAGCGACAGATTTCGATGGCCAGACATTCATTAGGGTCACCGCAGACGGGAGTTCGACAGCTGGGTAGGTCTCCTGCACCCGACGCATTGCGATGTGCATAGTTTCAGCACAAGTTGATGAATGCGACAGTTAGCTGTGACTTAATGCTGACACTGGCCGATTTCGAGTTCTTCGGGACCGTGGCGCGATCGCGCTCGCTGGCTGCTGCCGCGCGCACCATCGACGTCACGCCGTCCGCCGTGACGCAGCGCCTGCAGGATCTTGAACGTCGCATCGGCGTGCTGCTGGTGGTGCGAACGGGCGGACGTCTTGCCCTCACCGAGGAGGGTGAATTGCTCCTTGCGCGCGGCCGCGCCATTGTCGACCAGGTGGGTGAGTTGACAGAGTTGTTCGCGTCGCGCCGAGGTGAAGTGGTGGGGCACTTGCGGGTGCTGGCGCCGCTGGGTTTTGGCCGTCGCTACGTGGCGCCTGTCGCGGCGGCGTTCGCCGCGGCCCATCCCGCGGTGACGATCGACCTGGTACTCTCCGATCGCCCTGGCGGCGTCTTGGCCAGTGATTGGGATATCGCGGTGCATGTTGGTGAGAGCCCGGCGCAAAGACGCGCGACCGCGCGCGTGCTCGCACCGAATGCGCGTGTGCTGTGTGCGTCGCCTGCATACGTCGCACGGGCAGGCGCGCCGGATTCCCCGAAGGCGCTGGTCAGCCACCGCTGCATTGCGCTCCGTGAGAATGACGAAGACGTCACGCTGTGGCGTTTCGTCGACGCGTCTGCCGTGATCTCGCAGGTGCGGATTGCCCCGGTACTCGCCAGCAACGATGGCGACGTGGTGCGCGAATGGGCGCTGGCCGGTCACGGCATCGTGGTGCGCTCGGAGTGGTCCATCGCGGACGATCTGCGTCGTGGCGACCTGGTGCCGATCCTTGGCGACCATCGACTCCCGTCCGCCGATGTCGTCGCGTTCATAGGAGCTCGGCGCGGACGGTTGGCTCGGACGTCGCAATTCATGCAGCTCCTTCGGTCAGCACTGTCTCCAACGCCGTGGCGAACATTCGACCCGCCTTCTGCTGGTCACACGGCCTTGGCGTAGCGTGCCAGTGCGGCGATCAGCCCACGGGCATCGCCGGAGTCGCCTGGGGGTGCGGCGCCTCGCGCGCGCTGGGGAAGACGTCATCCGGATCCGCAGTATAGAGCGGAAGGGCGAGCACGAAACATGCGCCCCCGCCATTCACACTCTCGCACCAGATGTGGCCACCATGCTGTGCTGCAACTGCCACGGCTGATGCTAATCCCAGCCCAGTTCCGAACTCCGCGGTCTTGCTGGTCATGAACGGTTCGAAGATCTCCTCGCGGAGCGACTCGGGAACGCCGGGGCCGGAATCACTCACCGCGATCGTGAGGTACCGCCCGACTGCGAGGGCCAACGGTCGCGCTTCATCCGTTTCGGCGAATGCGGCGTTCGCCACCATCACGCGCAGCACGCCGCCGTTCGGCATCGCATCTCGCGCATTGGCCGCCAGGTTCAGCAATACCTGGTTCAACTGCCCTTCGTCCACGCGAACCATCCTCTCCGTTGCCGTAAACTCCGCCTCCACGTCGATGGCAGTACCGAGCACCGCCTGCATCGCGGGAAGCGCCTGTCGCACGATGTCCGCCCCATCACTGCGGGTGAGCATGGGTACACTCTCGCGTCCGATATTCATCAACTGCCGAGTGATCTGGCGCCCGCGTTTGGCTGTCTCGTTGATCAGCGTGAAGTCGGCGAAATATTGACTATCGTCGGTCATGTCCGAGAGCGCCACCTGTGCACTGCCGGCCATCACCGCCAGCACGTTGTTGAAATCGTGCGCAAGTCCGGCGGCCATACGTCCGATGCTGTCGAGACGGTGTACACGAGACAATTCATGCTCCAGCGCTCGCTGTTGCGTGACGTTTCGCGTCACGCTCACGGTCGCTCGCTCGCGTAGTGGCTCCGGTCCGTCCACGAGCGCGATGCTGGATTCCAGCCACACCCAGGTGCCGTCTCGCCGACGCCACCGGCAACGAAACATCGTTGGCAGACCAGTGGAACGCAGACCCGCCATCGCCGACTCGGCCACAGGTCGATCGTCGGGATGCATCAAGTCGTACGGATTGCGTCCGACCAGCTCGTCCACCGTATAGCCGTAGAGATGCTTGACCGCGGGAGACACGAAAATGAACCCGCCGCCGGCCTCGCTCAACGCAATGGAATCGGACGCATGGTGCGTGATCAGCGCGTACTGCGCCTCTCGCTCCGCGAGCGCCTGCATCGCAAGTCTCCGATCCTCGACACAGGCGCTGATGAGCAACGACATCAAGGCCGCCACCAGCACGTATCCCTGCAGCCAGAGTACGCGCGCGACGAGGTCCGGTGCTACCTGGAGCAGCGGCCCCTCGCCTCGCACCGTAAACCAGCCAGCGACCGCCGTCAGCAGCAACGTCGCCAGCGCCGTCACGCCAATCGGCGCACGCAATGCGGACCAGATCAACACCGGGAACGGCACGAAGAGCAGTGGAACGGTGCTTGTTCCGCCCGTTCGCGCAAACACCAGCAACGCACCCAGCCCAAGCACCAGCAGCAGCGCGACGCTTTCGATCACGCCGGCCACGTGAGGGTTGAATGATCGTGCCGATCGATTCAGCAACGGGACCACGATGGGCGCGACCACGAGGACGCCAAGCATCACCGCCGCGAACCACACTATCGCATTTTCAGTCGACGTGGCACGAAGTCCTTCTGGACTCAACAACGCGAGCAGTACAGCACCGACGATCGCGCCAAGGGCTCCTGCGGGCACGAGCCGGGCGAGCACATCCCGCACGTGACCGAACCCGACGGGGACCCCTCCGAACCGACGTAGTAGCGCTGCCGCCGTGAGCGCCTCCGCAAAGTTGACAGTCGCGTACAGCAACGCCAGCCCAAACGATCGGTCCCTCATCAGGTTTGGCAGCACGTGACACGGCAGCATGACCAGCAGCACACGCCACCAGCTTCTGACGGGCTGCGTCGCAAGCAGTCCCACCAGCAACCCACTGGGCAACCACAGGACGGCCACCTGAATACTCTTGACGGACAGCTCAAGACTGATGAGCGCCAGCAGACCGTAACTCAAGCCGAACAGCATCAGCGCCGGCCAACCGAGTTGTCGCTCGATCGGCACGATTACAACGGGCTGCCGGGCACCGGCGAGAAAGTCGACATCCGCACTGGCCTGGCTCATGCCAGCCGCTCCGCTTTTGCTGGGCAGCAGCGGTATGGAGTCGGTCGTTGATCTCGATCCCTCACGACGACACAGCGATTCGACCGGCAAGCCATTGGAGTCCTCACTGTTAGGTGCGTCGCAAACATCACCCTTCAAGCTTCAATACGCCAGTCGCGTTGCCTGTCGGCTCAATAGGCA
>JANNEV010000366.1:0-5181 GCA_031379145.1 Gemmatimonadaceae bacterium | reverse complement strand
ATCCGTGTCAAGAAGTTCTACGATCAGGTCTCCAAGGGTTGGGCCGATCAATCCCCAGGCCCCGACGAGACCCGCTATAACAGCGGCGAAGCGTTTGCGGCTCGGCACATCCTGATCAAGGTCGAGGCCAACGCCTCGCCTGAGCAGAAGGCGTCCGCGCTGAAGAAAGCCGAAGCGATTCGCGCCGAAGCGACACCTGCAAACTTCGCCAAGCTCGCCGCCAAGAGCGATGAGCCAGGCGCCGCAGAGCGCGGCGGGGATCTCGGCCTGTTCGGCAAGGGCATGATGGTGCCCGAGTTCGAAAAGTGCGTCACCGAGATCAAGCCGGGCGACATCTCAAAGGTTTGCACGACCTCATTCGGGTACCACATCATCTACCGTTCGCCGTTTGCCGATGTGGCTGAAAAGTTCGCGCCGATCGCCAAGCAGCGGAACGTTGCCATTGCCGAGAGCACCTACCTCGCGAAGGTTGAGCAGGTCAACGCAGTGGCAGTCGTCGCCAACGTGGCCATCAAGGCCAAGGCCATCGCGCGCGATCCGCTCGGCCACGCCAAGGACAGTGAAAAGCTGGCCACGTACAAGGGTGGCGAGCTGAAGGCGTCCGAGTTCGCCGATTGGCTGTCTGCCTACCCGCCGCAGTCACAGATTCGCGAGCAGCTCGGCGCAGCGCCCGATACGCTGGTGGAGAAGTTCGTCAAGCAGATCGTGCGCAACGAGCTGGTGCTCCATCAGGCGGATAGCGCGAAGGCCGTGATCGACACGGCAGAGCTCTCCAACCTGTATCTCAACTTCAAGAACTCGGTTTCCCAGAGCTGGGCGACGCTGGGTGTGGATCCCACCAAGCTCGCGGACAGTGCCAAGGCGCCGGCCGGTGGTGACAAGGAGAAGATCGCGGCGTTCCGAATCGAGGCGTTCTTCGATAAGCTGATCAAGAGCGAAGTGCAGTTTGTGGACGTGCCGTATCCGGTCGCCCGCGCGCTGCAGTCCAAGTACGAGTATTCGGTCAACGATGCTGGATTGGACAAGGTGATCGAGCGCGCGAAGGCCGTTCGGGCGACGGCTGACAGCGTCAAGGCGAAGGCCCCACCGGCGCCTGGCGCTCCGAGCGCCATGCCGGCACCGGCCGCTGGTCCGCCTGCGCCGCCTGCAGCCAAGCCGTAACTTTTCCCTTCGTTGCATGGTATCTGCGGAGGGCTGCCAACCGGCGGCCCTCCGCTTCCCGTTTCCGGCCTGTGTCCGCTTATGCTGAACAATCGCGTCCCGCTTCTGTCGTTTAGCGCCGCTCTCTTGTTGGCGCCCATCGGGTCCGTGCTGTCGGCCCAAGTCGCTCCCCCGGTCAAGCCCGCCGTCGAGAAGTCGGCGCCGCCAGATTCGCTCAAGGGCCTCCCCATCGACGGCGTGGCGGCCGTGGTGGGTGATCAGGTCATTCTGGTCACCGAAGTCCAGGCCGAGGTGAATCGTCGGCGGGCGGCGGGTGCCAAGGTGACGTCGGCCGCTGAGCAGATTGAACTCGAGAAAAGTTCGATGGAGAGTCTGGTGGAAGCGGAGCTCCTCGTGCAAAAGGCCAAGGCGGAGAAGGTCGAGGTCAACGACGCCGAGATGCAGCGCGGACTCGATGACAACGAGAAGAAGATTCGGGGGCAATTCAAGACCGATGCTGAATTCCGTGCCGCGCTCAAGGACGCTGGCTTTGGTACCCTTGAGGAGTGGCGCAAGATGCAGGGCGACCTCATGAAGCGGGACAACCTGCAGCGCGACGTGGTGCAGAAGCTCAAGCGTGACGGCAAGATGACCGCAGTCAACGTGAGCGAGGCTGAAGTCAACGAGGCCTATGCCACCAACAAGGACAAGTTGCCTCGGAAGGAGGCGCGGGTCGGGCTTCGGCAGATTGTGATCGCCACGCGTCCGTCCGACGCCTCCAAGTCGCGTGCTCGTGCCAAGATCGACTCCATCGCTGCCGATCTCGATCTGCACCCCAACGATTTTGAGACCACGGCCAAGAAGGAATCGATGGACCCTGGTTCAAAAGACCTGGGCGGCGATCTCGGCTGGAATCGCCGTGGGAAGATGGTCCCGGAATTCGATCGCATCATGTTCGCGCTCAATCCAGGGGTCGTCAGCCCGGTGATCGAGACGGCATTCGGCTTTCACATTATTCGAGTGGACCGCGTGCAGCCCGCGGAAGTGAAGGCGCGTCACATCCTGATTCGGCCCACACTCGATTCGGCCGACGAGGTCCGGGCGCATGCGCTGGCCGATTCGGTGGCAGCGGCGTGGCGGGCGGGTGGATCGTTCGACTCGCTGTCCGTCAAGTTCCACGATATCGCGGGCGGCGAGGAGAAAACCATTCCGGAGTTCCCGCGCAGCGAGTTGCCCGAAGCGTATCGCAATGCCATCGAAGGCAAGAAGATGGGCGAGATCGTTGATGCCTTCGCGATTGCGGACGTATCGGCCGGGAAGGACAAGTTCGTGGTGGCGCAAATCACTTTTCTCGACGACGCGGGCGAGTTCACGCTCGATGAGGTGCGGGACAAGATTCGCGCGCAGCTCTCCGAAGAGCGCAGCTATCGTCGGCTCATCGATTCGCTGAAGAAGCAGAACTACGTGTCGATGCGCTACGATCCCTCGAAGCAGATTGGCGTGGTGCCCTGAGTGTCGTGAACACCGCCCTGCAGTCCGCGTCGGCGTCGAACGCGCGCATTGCCATCACTCTCGGCGATCCGCGCGGCATCGGACCGGAGATCGTGCGCAAGGCACTCGCAGACCCTCGCGTGCAGCGGTTGACGGTGCAGTGGTTGGTTGTGGGACCCAGTGGAACGGAGGTTCCCGCCGACGAGGTGATCGGGGTTTGGTCGCCAACCGGAGATCCCGTAGCGGACGCGGCGCGGGCCGGCACCTTGGCCGGCTTGGCGGTGGAGCGGGCAGCGCTGCTCGCGCTGCGTGGTGAGGCCAACGCGATGGTCACCGCACCGCTGGACAAGGCGGCGTTGTACGCTGGGGGCTACGACTATCCCGGCCACACCGAAATGCTGGGCGCGTTGGCTGGCGTGCCCACCACGATGATGCTCGCCTCCGATCGTCTGCGTGTGGTCCTCGTCACGACGCACATCGCGCTCCGAGATGTACCGCAGGCGGTCACCGAAGAGGCCATCCTGCAGGCGGTCGCCGCTACCCGAATTGGACTGCGGCGTGGCTTCGGTATCGCGGAACCGCGTCTGGCGCTCTGCGCCATGAATCCTCACGCGGGTGACCACGGTCGGTTCGGAGACGAGGACGATCGACTGTTGACGCCGGCGGCACGTTCGGCGGGCATTGCCGGGCCGTTCCCGGCGGACACTGTGTTCGTTCGTGCCATGCGGGGTGAGTTCGACGCCGTGATCGTGCCGTATCACGATGTGGGAATGACGGCCATCAAGGTCGCATCGTTCGGTTCGGCAGTGAACGTCACGCTCGGGCTGCCGTTCCCTCGCACCTCGCCCGACCACGGGACCGCCCTCGATATCGCCGGAAAGAACCTGGCGTCACCGGAGAGCCTGATTCAGGCCATGATTCTCGCAGCGCGGTTGGCGGTGTTGGTGCCCTAGTTATCTTTTCAGGCTATGCAGATTCGCAACATCGCCATCATCGCCCACGTCGACCACGGGAAAACCACTCTCGTCGACAAAATGCTGCGCCAGGCCGGCGCCTTCCGCGACAACCAGGTCGTCGAAGAACGCGTCATGGATTCGAACCCGCTCGAAAAAGAGCGCGGCATCACGATCCTGGCGAAGAACACATCCATTCGCTGGAAGGACGCGAAGATCAACATCATCGACACGCCGGGACACGCGGATTTCGGTGGTGAGGTCGAGCGCATTCTGCGCATGGTCGATGGAGTGCTGCTCGTGGTCGATGCGTTCGATGGCCCGATGCCACAGACGCGCTTCGTGCTGCGAAAGGCGCTCGCGCTTGGCCGCACGCCCATCATCGTCATCAACAAGATCGATCGGCCCGGCGCCGATCCGTTGCGCGTGCACGATGAAGTGCTGTCACTCTTCATCGAACTGGAAGCCACCGAGGAGCAGCTCAACGCACCGGTCGTGTACGCCAGCGCCAAGGAAGGCACGTCCACCATGGACATGGATGTGCCGGCCGTGGATCTCGTACCGCTTTACGAGACGATCATTCAGACCGTGCCACCTCCGCCGGCAGAAATGAACGGTCCGTTCCAGATGCTCGTCTCCACCATCGACTACTCCCCGTATCTCGGTCGTATGGCGATCGGGTGCATTGGGCGCGGTACCGTGCATGTTGGCGATTCCATTGCCCACGTGCCGTTCAACAGCGACAAGCCGCCGCAGCGCGGGCGTGTGTCCAAGCTCTTCGCCATCGAAGGGCTCGAGCGGGTCGAAGTGCAGGAGGCTACGGCCGGTGAAATTGTCTTGCTGGCCGGCTTCGAGGACGTGGAAATCGGCGCCACCCTCACCGACGTCGATCACCAGGAGGCGCTGGAAGGTATCAGCGTCGAAGAGCCGACCATCAGCGTCGACTTCCTCGTCAACAACTCACCGTTTGCCGGCAAGGAAGGCAAGTTCGTCACGTCCCGCCAGATCCGTGAGCGCCTGTACAAGGAGCTCGAACGCAACGTTGCCCTCAAGGTGTCAGACGGCGAGAGCACGGACGCGTGGAGTGTGTCCGGGCGCGGTGAGCTGCATCTGTCGATCCTGATGGAGACGATGCGCCGAGAGGGATTCGAGTTTCAGGTGTCGCGTCCGCGCGTGATCATGAAGCGCGATGCGAATGGCGAACGCCTCGAGCCGTACGAAGAGCTCGCCATCGACGTGCCCGAAGACTACCTCGGCGCGGTGATCGAGAAGCTCGGCCCTCGCAAGGCTGAAATGGTCGAGATGAAGAACCCGGGGCAGGGGCTGGTGCGTCTGCTCTACAAGGTTCCCGCGCGTGGCCTGTTCGGATATCGCAGCGAGTTCATGACCGATACCCGGGGCACGGGCATCATGCACCACCGGTTCCTTGAGTACGGGCCTTGGGCGGGCGGACTGTCTGGACGTTCGCGCGGTGTGCTGGTGTCCATGGAGTCCGGGACGATCATTGCCTTCGCGCTGTTCAGCCTGCAGGACCGTTCCACCCTGTTCGTCAACCCAGGCGACTCGGTGTACGAGGGCATGCTGGTGGGCGAGAACT
>JANNEV010000287.1:0-5869 GCA_031379145.1 Gemmatimonadaceae bacterium | reverse complement strand
ACGCCGGAGCACCTGTCGTTCGTCGTGACCGATTCTCCTCGTGGCGCTGGACCGATGGGCATTCTCTCCGGCGACTTCGTGTTCGTGGGCGACGTTGGGCGTCCGGATCTACTGGAGAAGGCGGCGAAGATCGCCAACACGATGGAGACCAGCGCCCGAACGCTCTTCCATTCGCTGCAACGCTTTCGTGCGCTGCCCGACCATTTGCAGGTGTGGCCCGGTCACGGCGCCGGCTCTGCCTGCGGGAAGGCGCTGGGCGCGATTCCATCCAGCACGGTCGGTTACGAGAAACGTTCGAATTGGGGCGTTGCCGAAACCGACGAGGAGGCGTTCGTCGCGGGAGTGCTGAGCGGACAGCCTGAACCGCCGACGTATTTCGCCCAGATGAAGCGGATGAACCGCGATGGTCCCGCGCTCCTCGGTGGCCTGCCGGCGCCTCTACGGCTGCCGGCGCATGACATTCTGGAGTTGACTGCCCGTGGCGCGTGGGCGCTCGACTTGCGGAATGCGTCGGAGTTTGCAGCGGAGCATGTACCCCAATCGATTTCTCTGCCGATGTCACGCAGCTTTTCGACTTGGGCCGGTTGGATCGTGCCATACGATGCCGATGTCGTGTTCCTCTTGCCGAATGCGGCTGAATCCGCGCAGTCGGACCTCGCGAAATTCGCTGCGCGCGAGCTTGCCATGATCGGGCTCGACCGGGTCATCGGCTGGATCGACTCGTCGGCCGCCATCGATGCCTGGCGAGCGTCCGGACAGTCAACCGCGTTTATCGAGCAGGTCCACCCCGAAGCGCTCGCCTCCGCACTGACGAGCGGCGCGGCGCGCGCGGTCGACGTTCGCGGGCACAGCGAATGGGCGGCTGGCCATTTGCCGGGTGTTCCCAACGTTCCGGTGGGGTGGCTCCGTGATGCGCTGGCCGACCTGCCGGCGGGGCCATTGGTGGTGCAGTGTCAGGGAGGAGCGCGTTCGGCGATTGCCGCCAGCCTGCTGCATCGCCTGGGGCGTCGTGACGTGCAAAACATGGTGGGCGGATTTGCGCAGTGGACGGCCGCCGGGCTACCCGTACAGCGATAGTCCGGTCACGGCGCTTCAGTAGGTGGAGTCAGGCGCCTTGAGGCGCCCAGAGCACGCGCTCACCAAGCACATCGCCGACTACGCGTCGCTCGCGTGATCCGCCCGCCCGAATGGCATCAACACACGCCAACAACTCGTACATCTGTGGGTCGCGCGCGGCGACGGCGGGGACTCCGGAGAAGAGCGGCACCAGGGACTCTCCGTGCGCCAGTCCCGTTTCGATCGGCCACACCAGCGGTCGCAGGTCGACTCCGTCAGTGAACAGAGCGCCAACAGCCGGAGCGGCCCACGCCGTCAGCACACCTGAGCGGTCCGGCCCATGCACCGCTGGAAAGGCGTAGCGCACACCGTGAAGAAGGAACTCGCGGAGGGCTGGCCGCGCGATGGTTCGGCTGTCGGCCTTGCACAAACCGGCCAGTTGCAGGCGTGCAACGGAACGATGCACCGCGCTCGTACTAGTCACGAGCGCTTCCGCGAGCGGCTCGTACCGCTCCTCTGGGGAGAGCAGCAAACGAAGCGCGACGGCAACATCAAACGGGCGCAGCGAGGGTTGCGACGGCAAGGACAGAGGGGTGCGAGTGGGCACGAACACGCCGGGCGCGTGGTCCCTGCTAGTTATGCGTCCAATGCGGGTGTTGTCCAGTCCGCGCGCCGCATTCGTGGGATCGACCTTGCGCGTTCGAACAGACTTCAGCGAGCTCGAGCCTCTCTGGCGATCTGCCGTTCTTCGCGATCACGCTCTTTGCGATCGAGCATTTCACGAACGCGTCGCGCCAACGTGAGTTCGGAGAACGGTTTCTCCACCAGCAGGTCACCCGGGTCGATTTCCCCGTGTGCCGAGATGGCCTCGTTGGTGTAGCCGGACATGAAGAGCACTTGCAGGGATGGGCGCGCGCGCTGGAGCTGCTCGGCCACCTTTTGCCCAGTGGAAAGCGGCAGGACCACATCGGTGAGCAGCAAGTGTATTTCACCCTCGTGCTGCTGCGAAAGCCGAACGGCCTGATCAGCGTCTTCAGCGAGGAGCACCAGATATCCTCGACGTTCCAACATCGCCTGCACGACTTCGCGTACGGCCGTTTCATCTTCCACGACCAGCACGGTCTCGTGCCCTCCCGACACGTGCGTATCGCCTTCGGCCTGCAGCGCGACCGGCGCATGAGAAGAGGCGGGCAGATACACCTTGAACGTGCTACCGACGCCGACCTCGGTATACACCCAGACATGGCCGCCCGATTGTCGCACGATTTCGTGGACGGTGCTCAGACCAAGTCCAGTACCGCCACTCTTGGTGGTGAAGAAGGGCTCAAACATGCGCTCTCGCGTGAGTTCGTCCATCCCGGCACCGGTGTCCGACACCACGAGGCAGACATACGGCCCCGGCCTGACGCCCTGGCTGTGCCCGTCGTATGTCTCCCCCAGTACCACGGACCGGCTCTCGATGCTCAGCGCGCCGCCGTCGGCCATTGCCTCACTGGCGTTGATCACAAGATTCAGCAGCACCTGCTCAAACTGGAGCGGATCCATGTACACCGATGGAATTGCGTCCTGCAACGCCACGCGAATGCCGACACTGGCGCTGATGACGCGACGAATGAACCGCTCCATATCCGCGACCAGCGCATTCGTATCCAGATGCTGTGGCCGGACGGGCTGCTTACGACTGAACACCAGCAACTGACGTGTGAGCGCTGCTGCCCGGTCAGAGGCGGCCTTGATCTGCAGGACCTCGCCGTGAGCGCTGGTTCCGGGGGCAAGCTCGTCCAGCAGGAGCTCACTGAAGCCGCCGATGGCCGTCAGCACGTTGTTGAAGTCGTGCGCCACTCCGCCCGCCAGGCGCCCGACCGCCTCTACCTTCTGCGCTTGGAAGAGCTGTTCTTCAAGCGCCCGGCGACCGGACACGTCGCGTAGGATGATCACCCGATGCGTCGCAGATCCCTTCTCATCAAGGACGCAGGAGACCTCCATTTCTGCCCAGAATAGGCTGCCGTCTCTCGAGGGATGCAGGAGCTCAATCCGTCTCGGCGCGGCGAAACTTTGTGGCTCGGTCACTCGCGGCAGCAGGCCCAGCGCGGTCTGCAGCGCTGCGAAATCGGAAAGCGGCCGGCCGATGGCATCTGCACGCGTCCAGCCGGTCAGCAACTCGAACTCCGCATTGGAAAAGGCGATGCATTCCGGATTCAGCGTTTCACGGTCACCAATGCGCGTGACGACGACGGCCTCATGGATGCAATCAAGTCCGGCGCGGAGCATCTGCAGCTCCGCTGCGGCTGAGATGGAGCGCACGCCCAGGGCCACAGCGTCTATGGGCATATTCCGCCCTCGGCACCCGCCAACGCACACGCACGCACAATCGGGTAGGACATAGGCATTGGTCCGGCCTCAGAAGAGCCGCGTCACCGACATCGGCGACATTGGGATTCCCAGCAGAACAGAACGGTGCCAGCGCGCATTTGCGCGCCTTCTGCGTTCTAAAGTATATCCATCCCCCGTGGTGGCAAGACAGAAAACCGCCAGTTCCGCCGTCCACGCGCTACGGAACGACGCGTGCGACCTCCCACCGATTATTGCTGCGATCGACGTCGATCAGGCGTTGGTCCACGTCTAACTCGATGCGAACCAGTTCCTTGGCGCCAAAGCGGTATTCCCGGAGGTAGCTCCGGCTGTTCGTGCTCCACACCTCGGCCGGGTACACATAGTCCGTCGACGTTCCGTCGGAAAACGTGAAGTGCGCCCGAATGGGAAGCACGCCACGTTCCAGATTACCGTAGCGAACGCTGACAACGGTGCTGTCGCCACGCTTTCGCACGACCACGGAATCGACGCTCTGATCGAACCGGGCGTTCTCGACAAACCACTGGCGCCAGAACCAGTCGAGTCGGCGACCGGCCGCATCCTCCATGGTGCGAAAGAAGTCCGCGGGCGTCGGATGCCGATACGCCCACCGCGCGATGTAGGTGCGAAAGGCGTCATCAAACGCCTCGGCACCGAGAATCTCTTGCCTGAGCAGCTGCAAGCCGACACTCGGCTTCACGTAGGCCGCTTCGCCGAGCAGGCGGGGATCGATGCGGTCCGGCGTGATGTTGACCGGCTTGTCGATGCCGCTCTCCATGTAACCCTCGACCAGCCGACGCTCTTCTGCCGCTCTGGCCATCTGGTCGCCCTTCTCGGGATAGCGGCGTCCTTCGGCGAAGGTGTTGATGAACGTGTTGAATCCTTCATCTTGCCACATGTATGCGCGTTCGTTGCTACCCACAATCATCGGAAACCACATGTGCCCGATCTCGTGGGTGATGACGTTGAACAGGTCGTACACGTCTTCGCTCTTGTTCTCCATGGCGATCATGGGGTACTCCATTCCGCTGATCGGCCCTTCCACTGCGGAAATCTGGGGCCACGGATACATGAACCAGCGTTCGGAGTACTCGATGATCGACAGGCGCGCCTGATCTGCCGCGTCATGCCAGTTCACCGCCGCCGCAGGGCGATAGTACGCATAGGCCATGATGCCTTTCCAGCTCGAGGCGTCCCACTGAAAGTCGGGCGATGCGGCCCACACCGCATCGCGGACGTTTCTGGCGGCGAATTTCCATGTCGTCGTTCCGGTGCGTCGCAGGCGCGCCGTTCCACTCTTCAAGTCGTTGGCCGTGATCAGTCGAACAACGGTGTCTGACGTGGCGGCCGCGGCATGTCGCCGCAGCTGCGCTGGCGTGAGTACATCCTTGGCGTTCTGCAGCGCCCCGGTGGCGGCGACGATATAGCCGGCTGGAACGGTCAACGACAGCGTGTAGTCGCCATAATCGAGGTAGAACTCTCCCTGTCCGAGATACGGTTCGATGTTCCATCCGCGGACATCATCGTAGACGGCGGCGCGCGGAAACCACTGCGCAATCTCGTAGAGCGCTCCGTCGCGTCCCATGCGATCGGCCCCGTGCTCCGGTACCGGGAACGACCACGCCACTTCGATCGTGGCTGTCTTACCGGATGCGAGCGGCTCGGCGAAGTCCACTTTCATCATGGTCTCGTTCACGCGCCGCTTGAGCGGTGCGCGCCGGGCGGGCTTACCGGCCGCCGCTGCGAACGTCTGATCCAGACGAGTGAACGTGTACCCTCCTTCAAAACCACGCGCGCCGAACCGCGAATCCTCCGGGAAAATCAACGAATTGAGCGACTTGCTGCGGAACGCGTTCTGCTCCACCTGCAACCACATGAAGCGGAGAGTATCCGGCGAGTGGTTTGTATACTGAAGGGTCATCTCGCCGCGGACGATTTGTGCGGCCGTATCGAGAGTGGCGGCCAGCGCGTAGTCTGCGCGATTCTGCCAGTACCGAGCCCCGGGAGCGCCGCTCCCGGCGCGCAGTTCGTTGGCGGCAGGAAGAGCGAGCGGCGCGAAGATGGATGTGTCACCCACCGAGCGGGGACGCACTGGCGACACCTGGATGGGCAGCATGACCTGTTGCGCGTGCACGACGGCCGTGGCGCTCGCCGCAGCCAGAAGAGACAACAGAGCCAGCACACGGTACGGCGGGCGGCACCGAGCAGGTTGACGCAGCATGGCGAGCACGATGAAGGAAGGCACGAGTCGACGAGGATGCTCGAAGTCTAACGCACGCTGGCGCGAGCCTGATCGATTCCTCAACTTTCGCCGATGCCCGAGACGCCCTTTCCAGAGTTTCACGTCACGCCGGTGTTTCCGCGTGGATTCCGCTGTGCCAGCCGCAACGTCGGACTCAAGCCGATCGCGCGCGATCTCACTCTTTTCGCGAGCGAGAGGGATGCCGCCGCCGCGGCGGTC
>JANNEV010000279.1:0-2708 GCA_031379145.1 Gemmatimonadaceae bacterium | reverse complement strand
GAGCCGGCGGATCAGATTGGCCTCTTTGCGTACCCGATCGGCCCGCGAGTTGGATGAGATGCTGTCACTTGACACCGACGAATCGATGGCGTCGGAGCTTGATGCGGAGGTTGAACGCATCGCCGAGGAGTTGGACGCCTTCGAACTCCGGACCTTGCTGCGCGGACGTGATGATTTTCGCGATGCGCAGCTGGAGATCTCAGCCGGCGCGGGCGGTACGGAGGCCCAGGATTGGGCCCAGATGATCTATCGCATGTACACGCGGTGGGCCGAACGAAAGGGCTTCGCTGTCGAGATCCTCGACCTGAGCGAAGGCGAAGAAGCCGGTATCAAGGGAGCGGTACTCGAGATCAAGGGCCATTTTGCCTACGGTTTCCTGCGCCCTGAGTCCGGTGTGCATCGTTTGGTCCGCATCTCGCCGTTTGATGCGCAGGCGCGACGACACACGAGCTTTGCGTCGGTGTTCGTGTATCCGGTCGTGAACGAGGAAATCAACATCGAGATCCGTGAAGAGGATCTGCGCATCGACGTCTATCGAGCCTCCGGCGCTGGCGGACAACACGTGAACAAGACGTCGTCTGCGGTGCGCATCACGCATCTCCCGTCCGGCATCGTCTGCGCTTCGCAGGCTGAGCGATCGCAGTTCAAGAACAAGGCAACGGCGATGAAGCAGCTGAAGAACAAACTGTATCAGCTGGAAGCCGACAAGCTGGCCGCGGTCAAGGCCGCGTTTGATGCGAACAAGCAGGACGTGTCATTCGGCAGTCAGATCCGTAGCTATGTCTTTCAGCCGTACACGATGGTGAATGATCATCGGACGGAACTCAAGATTCCTGATGTGCAGAAGGTCATGGATGGTGCGATCGATCCGTTCATTCAGGCGTACTTGAAGATGGAAAGTTCGGCTGCCGCCGAGGGGAACGCGGGATGAGCGATGATCTGAATTTCCTGATGAGGGCCAGGCGGGAGAAGCTCGATCGCCTTCGTGCCAGCGGCGTCGAGCCGTTTGCGTACTCGTTCGACCGCACGCACTCCGCCCGCGATGCGGTGGCCGCGCTTGGAGACGCGGACGAAGGCCCTTCAGTCTCGGTGGCTGGACGACTCATCTCCTGGAGAAGCCAGGGCAAGACCGCGTTCGCGCATGTGGCGGACATGGATGGTCGTATTCAGCTGTACTTCCGCCGGGACGAGATCGGAGAGGCGGCTTGGGCGGTGCTCGCTGAGTATGACCTGGGCGACTGGGTCGGCGTGTCCGGGACGACCATGCGGACGCGGTCCGGTGAGGCGACGGTCCGAGTCGTGACCAGCACGTTGTTGTCGAAGTCGTTGCGTCCTTTGCCGTTCGGCAAAGAGGCGGTCATCGATGGGAAGACGGTCCGGTACTCCGGCTTTGCGGACACGGAGCTTCGCGCGAGACAGCGCTATGTTGATCTTGCCGTGCATCCAGAGGTTCGCGCCTTGTTTCGTGCGCGTTCGCTCGTCACGCGAACAGTGCGGCAACATCTCGACGGATTGGGGTATCTCGAAGTCGAGACTCCGGTGTTGCAACCGCTCTATGGAGGCGCGTCAGCGCGCCCGTTCACCACGCACCACAACGCGCTGGACATGCCGCTCTACCTCCGCATTGCGGACGAGCTCTATCTGAAGCGGCTGATCGTTGGTGGATTCGAGCGTGTGTACGAAATTGGGCACGACTTCCGGAACGAGGGCATTGATCGCACGCACAATCCCGAGTTCACGATGTTGGAGTTCTATGAGGCGTTCGCCGACTACGCGGTCATGATGGCGCGAGTGGAGTCGCTGCTGGTGACGGTGGCGGACGCGGTGCGTGGCGATCCCGTGATCGGAGAGAAGGTTCCGGCGCTCGTGACACCGTTCCCGAGAATCGAGTGGGTACCTTCGCTGTCTCAGGCTGCCGGGGTCGACGTCCTGACGATCGACGACGCTGCGTTGCGGGAGGTTGCTACGCGGATCGGCGTCGCGAAGGTGTCCACCCTCAGCCGTCCCAAAGTGCTCGACGAGATGTTCCAGGAGCTTGTCGAGTCGCGCATCGACGCGCCGACGTTCGTGGTGGATTATCCGATCGAGCTGTCGCCTTTGGCGAAGCCGAAGCGTGGTCAACCAGGACTGACTGAGCGTTTCGAACTCTTCGCGCGCGGCAAGGAGCTGGCCAATGCGTTCTCCGAACTCAACGACCCCATTGATCAACGGGAGCGTTTTGAGGCGCAAGCAAAGCTGCGCGACGCCGGGGACGATGAGGCGTCCGGGGTCGATGAGGACTATTTGCGCGCGATGGAGTACGGCATGCCCCCAACCGGCGGTGTCGGCATCGGAATGGACCGCCTGTTCATGTACCTCACGAACACCGCCAACATTCGCGACGTGATCCTGTTTCCGACGATGCGTCCAGAGTGAGCGTGCTCTCCCGGCTCGAGTGCTCCATCGCGTGGCGATACCTCAGAAGCAGGCGCGGCTCGCGCCTGCTGTCGCTGATCAGCGTCATCGCGATTGGCGGGGTGCTCGTCGGTGTGAGTGCGCTCATCGTGATCATGGGCGTCATGACCGGATTGCAGCGAGACCTTCGGGACAAGATTTTGGTCGGCAGCGCGGATGTGCAGGTGCTGCCGTACGGTGATGGACTGCGACTCACGAACTGGCCCGCGGTCCGCGACAAGGTGCTTGCGAGTCGCGGCATCGTCGCGGCGGCG
>JANNEV010000261.1:0-2350 GCA_031379145.1 Gemmatimonadaceae bacterium | reverse complement strand
GCTTGCCGAGCTGTTGCGGAACACGGCGGCTGAGTTTGCGGGGAACCGAGAGTCTATGAGTTCGTTCGGCGCGACGGTCAGCAGGCTGTCTCGCGATCCGAATCGTTCCACAAAGACCGTGATCGACACCGGCCCCGCGTTCCTTCCACGCACCGTGAACGCACCGGTCTGGCCTCCTCCAAGCCGGAACGCCTGACCTGGCTCGATGCGCGTGGTGCTGGTGAGAGTCCTGCAGGCAGCAAGCGACGCGATCAGGATGGTGCACACCAGCGCGGTCAGACGGACGGAGCAATACATGGGCGTTCGGGTTCGGGGAAGCGTGCGAGTTCCTGTCTTGAGAGACTTCGCCTGCGCTCGTCTGTTGGATGCAGGCTAGGACGTCAGGAGTGACTCCGCGGTCGATCGCATGCAGCCGTACGGAACTTGCTTGTCGAGCACTCGTTGGTCTGTTGCAACTCAATCGCGTGCGCTCCGAGCAATGGAGTCACGTTTGTCTTCACTATCACTCCATTCTGCGCCACGTGAACGACCTCGGGCCTCAGCTGCCGTCGCACTTGTTGGAACGCATTCGCCTCGGCGCGCCATCTGCACCGCCAGCCGCTGCCGGACGATACGTGCTGTATTGGGCCAGAACGGCACTTCGCGCGCACGAAAACCCGGCGCTTGATACGGCGGTGCTGCTCGGGGAGGCGTATGGCGTCCCCGTGTTCGTTTACCAGGCACTGTCCGAGCGGTATCCGTACGCCAGCGATCGCCATCATCTGTTCATCCTCGAAGGCGCTCGAGACTTCGCCGCCGAGCTCAGCGCACGCGGAGTAGGGACGGCTTTTCATCTTGAACGCGAGGAGCATCGGGGACCACACTTGGAAGCGCTGGCCGCGCGTGCGGTGGCGGTCGTCACCGAGCTCATGCCGGTTGCGCCTCTCGACGCGTGGACCGCAGCGCTTCGCCAGGCCACACGTACCCCGGTCTGGGAGGTGGACACGGCGTGCATCGTCCCAATGCCCATGACGGCACGGGCCTTCGATCGTGCGTTCGAATACAAGAGCGCTACGGCCGAGGCACGGCGTGAACGGGTAACTTCCCCGTGGAACGATGTACCCTATGTGGGGGAACGTCATGTTCCGGAACTGCCGTTTGTGTCAGTAGATCTGCGTCTGGCGAGCTTCGCCGAACTCGTCGCCGAATGCCGCATCGATCACGGCGTTGGCCCCGTGGCCGAGACTCGCGGTGGATCATTGGCGGGTTATGAGCGTTGGCACGGCTTCGTGGCGTCCGGTCGTCTTGCGCGTTACGATCGCGTGCGCAATGACCCCGCGCGTGGCGACGGTGTGAGTCGCATGTCGGCGTACCTGCACTACGGCATGGTGTCCCCCTTTCGCCTGGCACGCGAGGCGGCCGCGCTGCGTGGTGCGGGACCAGAGAAGTGGCTTGATGAACTGCTCATCTGGCGCGAACTGGCATACACATTCTGCTATCATCGCGCCGATCACGCGACCATCGCCGCCATTCCCGCGTGGGCACGGCAGACACTGGCCGCGCACGAAACGGACGCGCGTGAGCGGTACGACTGGGAACGCCTTTCGAGAGGGCGCACCGAGAGCATGTTCTGGAATGCGATGCAGCGGTCGCTGCTGGTGCATGGCGAACTGCACAACAATGTGCGCATGACGTGGGGGAAAGCGTTCGCAGAATGGACGGCCAACGCGGAGGAGGCGCTGGCTTTATCTGTTGATCTCAACCATCGCTATGCGCTCGACGGGCGTGATCCGGCCTCATACGGAGGGCTGCTGTGGTGTCTCGGACAGTTCGACCGCCCCTTTTCGCCGCCCAACCCTGTGCTTGGCGCTGTGCGAGGTCGCGCCACGGCACAGCAGGCCGCACGCATCAACGTGCCTGCGTTCGTGCGTCATGTGGAGCGACCCGCGTATGCTGCGCCCCGGCGTGTGGCGGTCATCGGCGCGGGGCTCGCCGGCTTGATGTGCGCGCGTACCCTCGCGGATCACAACGTGGACGTCGTGGTGTTCGAGAAGTCGCGTGGTCTTGGGGGCCGCTGTGCAACGAGACGGGACGGCACGTGGCAGTTCGACCATGGGGCACAATACTTCACGATTCGCGATGATCGGTTGCGTCCAATGGTCAGCAGCTGGAGCGATCGAGGGGTGGTCGCGCGATGGGACGGCTCGGTGGCCGTGCATGAGCGAGGCGAATGGTCGCCCGCCAGGGAGGCGGTTGATCGATGGGTCGGTGTTCCAGCGATGAGTGCCATAGGTGCTCACCTTGCGCAGGATCTCACGGTGCGGTTGAATCGCCGCGTGGCACACATCGAGCCGAGCGGGTCGCAGTGGCG
>JANNEV010000259.1:0-3036 GCA_031379145.1 Gemmatimonadaceae bacterium | reverse complement strand
ATCACCCGGCCTGAACAGCGGGGACTCACCATCGGTCTGAACGAATTCTCCGGCTACGTCGGAGTGGCAAGCGCGGGGATCATTACCGGTTATCTTGCCAGTGAATTCGGTGCGCGCAATGGAGTCGCCGTCTTCGGGCTGACGGTCATTGTGCTGGCCACTGTGCTCACGCTCGCGTAATGACTGTCAGCCCGAAGACGGCGACTCCATTGCGGGCGCCGAATTCACTGGCAAGATAACCGGTAATGATCCCCGCGCTTGCCACTCCGACGTAGCCGGAGAATTCGTTCAGACCGATGGTGAGTCCCCGCTGTTCAGGCCGGGTGATATCAAGCTTCGAAGTCTGGGTCATGGACCAGGTGAGCCCCTGGTTGACGCCGAGCAGAACCGTCGCCGCCACGATCCAATTCCAGCTTGGCCCCCACAGCAGCATCGGCGGAATCGGTAACGCCACGAGCCAGCCGAGCAGCAGCACCCGCTTGCGCCCGATGCGCTCCGAGAGCCGGCCGGCTACGAAATTCATCACGCCTTTCACGAAACCGAACGCGACCACAACAGCACTCAGCAGCATGAAGGAATTGCGCGGCACGCCGAACTCGCTCTCCGCGAGAGCCGGCACAACCGTACGCATCATGCCGATGGTGAGCCCGACCAGCAGTACCTGGACAAGCTGATGACCGAACTGACCGAGGTTATGGCGAATGCCGTGCAGGCGTTCGCCGACGTGTGACATGGTGCTTTCGTCGGGTGATCGTCAGCCGGCCGAATTGGCCGCGACAATCTGGTCCATGTTGGCGGGACGAACCGGAATCTCGCGCACCACGTACTCGATGAATTTTTCTCGGTCGTCGATGGCCAGGGCCGGATTCCAGCGCTTTTCGAAACCCAGAGTCGAGGACGGCTTGCCGGACAACCCGGCGCCACAAACACTCCCGGCCTGATGGCCGGGAAAGATTTCCAGTGTGTCGGGCAGAGTCAGAATCCGATAACGCAACGTATCGAAGAGAATTCCGGCCATTTCACGCTCCCGCCCCGCGAGGTCCGGTCTGCCGACCGCGCCGACGAACAGCGTATCCCCGGTCAGGACAAACCACGGCTCAGCGCCGCGGCGCTTGTCGGTGACTACGAGCGACATGCCGTCAATCGTATGGCCCGGGGTATGCATGACCTCGAGCAGCACATTGCCCACGTGAATCCGATCGCCGTCGCGCAAGAGCCGTGCGCCGTCCTCCACCGCGAACGCGTACTGCCACTCAGGGCCCCCCTCGGCGGACAGGTACATTGTGGCCCCGCTGGCCGCAGCAAGTTCGCGGGATCCGGAGACGAAGTCCGCGTGAATGTGGGTTTCCGTCACGTGCGTGATCCGCAGCCCCTCGCTGGCGGCGGCGCTCAGGTACGGCTGCACATCCCGCGTCGGGTCAACGACGATAGCGTCGCCGGTCGCCTGACAACCGATGAGGTAGCTCGCTTGCGCGAGAGACGGGTCGTAAAACTGCCGCAGATACATGAAGGGAAACTAGCTCAGACGGTGGCCAACGAGAATGCTCGCGCCGGTGGGCCAAGCCGCCGGCGCGCCTCAGTACCTGATGCGATACAGTCGGTGGATCGTCGATGCTTCCAGAGTCCATCATGTCCACCGTTCCTGACCTAAGCCCCGCCGGCCTTGCCGCCAAGCGCGCCCGCGCCGCCGAGCGCGCGCACGCGGCGCTGCTGGCTACCCGCATCGGCAAACTCCGGGTGCCCACGCCGGCGACCGCGCTTTTGCCGCGTACCGTGGCCTCGTCGGAAGCGGATCAGCGCGTGGTGATGTCCGTGATTGTCGTGACGCTCGGCTTGCTCTGCATCTTGGCCGTGGTTGGCATGACGGTGAGCGTCCGCAACGACTCCGCCAAGTCGGCGATCGCCGGCACATTCCAGAAGGTTCACCAGCAGCAGCAGAGCTTCCGGCTCGCCAACGCACGCTTTGCCACGTGGCCCGAATTGGTCGCCGCCGGCGCGCGAATCCCGGCCCGGCAGCGCGTGACGCGATCCAGCGCCGACGCCTCCCACTGGTTCCTGTCCGTACGGGACACGGTGGTTGGTCTGGTCTGCGATCGGACCGGAGAGCTGTTTGACGAGAGCGGTCGCGAGCGTCAGGCGGTGTGTCGGTCCGCGAGGCCCTAGTAGTACTAGCGAGACGCTCGTCGCGCTGGTAACTCGCAGCGTGCCCATACCTCAGCCTCTTTGCTCCACCCGCCAGCGCGGCTCGACGCTCGTTGCCGCCGCGATCGTCGGTCTCAGCGCCCCGCTCAGCGCCCAGGTCACAACGCGCGACTCGCTCGCCACCCTTGCACCGGTCCAGGTCACCGTCACGCGAGACGCGGCGCGCAGCGCACTGGAGGTCCCCTTCTCGGTGACGCGACTCACGCCCGAGTCGACGCGGCCGGCGCAACGCCGCGCCTCCGTCGGGGAGCTGCTCTTCGGTGTCCCCGGTGTGCAGGTACAGGATCGCGGCAATCCGTCGCAGGATCCGCGACTGGCCATTCGCGGTTTCGGAGCGCGTTCGGCGTTCGGCGTGCGCGGTGTGCGCGTCCTGCGAGATGGGATTCCGCTGACGCTTCCGGACGGGCAGACCCCAATCGACTGGCTCGATCTCGAGAGTGTGGGCAGCATTCAGCTGGTCCGGGGCACGGCCGCAGCCCTGTATGGAAACGCGGCGGGCGGCGTGGTGGATTTCCGGTCGCGCGATCCGGAGCCAGGCAACGGGACACTGGACACGCGCATCTGGGGCGGCGGTGGGGTGCGGCGCATCTCCGCGCTGGCCTCAGGCTCGCTGCCCCCGTCGGTCGGAGTGTTGCGCGACGGTGGCTGGCTGGCCTCGTTTACGCGCACCAACGGCGACGGTCCGCGGACATGGGCTCGACTGGACGCGACAAGCCTGTTCTCTCGGGCCTTTGCCACGATCGCGGGCACTCGAGTGGAACTGCAGGCGTCGCACTACGACACGCCGCGTGCCGAGAACACCGGAGCACTGACGGCGGCGGAATTGTCCCGCGA
>JANNEV010000603.1:0-19864 GCA_031379145.1 Gemmatimonadaceae bacterium | reverse complement strand
CGCACCCACGGTCATCTCGGTGGACCGTCCGTCGTAGAACTGGCCCGTGCTGACCTCGGCGTTGTAGCGGATGGCCCGTGCTTCGCTGCCGCTATACTGCACTTCGGCGCGATGCCACCAATAGCCGCCAGCCGCGAGGGTTGCTCCGGGGAAGATCTCGAACTCCTCATCGGGCGCATCGAACACGCGCTGCACGTTCACTTCGAAACTGTCGCCGGACTGGAACTGCAGGCCGAGGGGCTTTACTTCGAACGAGGCATTGCTCAACCGCCAGTCCAGATCCCAGACCACGTTATACGACAGCAGATCAAACTCGATGCGACGGATGGGGCCCTTGCGAGGGCGGGGGGTAATGCTGGTGCCCCCGCCCAGTCGATTCACGCCACGCTGTTGCACGAACCCCAGCGACGGCGCATACGCACGATCAATGCGATCGAAGCGAACGACGATGTCGGCGTTGTCGTTGGGATAGTCCGCGATCAGGCGATAGTGTCCACCGATCGGTCCACCGGCACTATCCTGATTCCACGCCGCGTTTCCCAACAGTACCAGATTCTGCCCGTCGCCAACGACATATGGCAAGTTGAAATCCACACCGCCGGCGACGTTCGTGGTACCGTTGGCCCGGTCGTTCACGGTGGTCATGGCGCCGACGAATCCACGTCCGAGTACGTCGTGTTTGACCCGGGCAACCAGATTGTTGGCGTTCTCCCCGTCGCCAGTGCGCGCCGCCAGAAATCCAAGCTGATTGCTTCCAGCGCGGCCCTGCATGCGCACACCAAAGGGAATATGAATTGGCGTGCCGTTGCGACTGAGCCCGATGCGCCGTGAGTAGAACAGTTGCGTCTGCTGCACGCGGCCGAAGTCAAAGATGCCCGCGCCTTCCGTAAAGAAGAGTCGCTGCTCCGGGAAGAAGAGCGGGAATCGTGTGAGGTTCACGATCTGCCGATCGACCTCGGCTTGCGCGAAATCGGGGTTGAGCGTGATATCGCTGGTCAGCGTGCGGGTGATCGGAATCTTGACGTCGAGCCCGACGTGCCCGAAGGTGGCGGCCCGTGAGGTTGACGAATCGCGACCGTCGGCGAGGTACACGCGATCGGCCAATCGGCTCTCGCTCAGCGCGTACGGGCGCAACTCCACGCGCGCACGATCGGGCAGACTGTCGAATCCACCGACGCTCCCTTCACGCTCGAGAAAGCGGAAGCCCTCGGTGCGCTTCCACGCGCGCCACAGCTGTTCTTCGTTCTTGCGGCGGATATACCGCCGAAAGTTCATGCCCCACTGCCTGCCATCGCTGCGATAGCGCAACGTGGCCCACGGAATCAGCATCTCCACGAAGTAGCCATCGGCCGTGAGGCGAGCGCGGGCATCCCACACGCCATCCCAATTGTCGTTGCCGGATTCGAACGTGAGGTGCTCACCGTCCCAGAGTGCACCATTGGCGTTGGTACGGAAGTAAAAACCGCTGCGCTTGTCATAGAGGCCGTCGATCGCCACGGCGACGAAGTCGTCGGAGTTGAGACCGGCGTCGCGTCGCAGCTGCGAGCGGACGATCTTGTCTGGCTCGCGATCATAGCACCACCAGCCTATCGCGAGTCCCTGCGGAGTGGCGAGCATCCGCACCACGGTGCGTTCCGAGGCGGGTCGCCCTTCCTGTGGATCACGTTGCGTGAAATCCGTGATGGAATCGGCGAGTGCCCACTCCGGCTCGGAGAACACGGCATCGAGCGTGAGTCGACGCGAGGTGCGATAGGCGTGCGGAGGTATGGGCTGCGAGTCCGTGGCGACCGCTCGGCGCGCCACGACGACAGTCGGCGCGCCCTGCGCTGCAGCCGACGCGTGGACGGCGGCGAGAACGAGCGCGACCGCGGAGAGAGCGATCCTCAATCCACCGCGTCCGTGTCGATCTGCCCGCTGAGCGAACGAGACACGTGAGACCAGGACATGCCAACCGCGAGCAAGACCGCCGTGCATACCTCAACCACGTAGGTGATGCCACGTGCCGACTTGGCGCTGACCATTCCCGTGTCCAACAAAAGCCAGACCAAGCCGCCTGCGATAGCGAGCACCAGAACGGAGCCAGCAATTCCGATTGAGCGACGCGTCGCATTCAGAAACACCACCCACGCGGTGAGCAGTCCCACGCCGACCAGAAACTTGAGCGGCGCCGACCCGCCTGAGGGCGCGTGGCCGAGCAACGGCGCGATCGCCCAGTGGTAGAAGGACGCGCCTTCCGGGTTGTACGTGGCGAACACCAGCACAAGTGCCGCGAAGGTGCGCGCGGCAATTCCACCAAGACCCGGAGATCCGTTCGCCATACTGTCGCCTCAGAGTCCTTTGGGAATCGGCCGGTCAAGCAGCAGCCGCGCGTTCGTGGCCACATCGGGGGAGGGATGCTTCAGGTAGCGCTCGATGAACAAGCGCGCATCGACGTCGCCATTGTGCGACAACATATCCAGTGCGCACACCAGAGTAACCTGATTCGGAGCCTCCTCGGCGATCTGCGAGAAAATACTGACACCTCGGCTGTAGCGCAGTTTCATCGCCAAACGTTCCGCTTCCGGTGATAGCGGCGTGTCGAGTGCATTGGCACCGCGGCCACTCACAAAGATCGGATTGCGTGCAGTGATGCAGCTCTCCATGGCAACGTTGGTCAGGGTGTCAAGACTGGGACCACACGCCGCGAGCACGAACGCGCTTGTGCTTGCGAGCGCGATCAGCAGTCGCTGCAAGGTTCGCGGGCGGCCGATCATGCGGCGAGCACCGTTTGCACAACGCCGATCAGATGGTCGGCGGTAATGCCGAACTCGCGATACAGCGTCTGATAGGGTGCGCTGGCCCCGAACGTTTCTATGCCCACCACCGCGCCGTGTGCGCCAACCCAGCGATACCAGGACATCGGGTGTGCCGCCTCGATCGCCACGCGACGAATGTCCGGCGGCAGCACAAGATCGCGATACTCCGGGCTCTGCAGCGCAAACAGCTCAAGCGACGGACAGCTGACCACGCGCGCGGCCACACCCTGCACTGCAAGCTGACCCCGCGCGGCGAGCGCAATCTCCACCTCCGAACCGGTAGCCATCAGTACGACATCCGGTCGCCCACCAAGCGCATCGGCCAGCACATATGCACCGCACTTCAGGCCAGCCTGAACGCGCGGACGTTCATTGAAATACGCGAGCTTCTGCCGAGTCAGCACGATGGCCACCGGGCCGGTGGTGTGGTGCAATGCCACTCGCCACGCCTCCGCGACCTCATCGGCATCACCCGGACGCAGCACGACAAGGTTGGGGATGCAGCGCAACGCGGTCAGATGTTCGACCGGCTGATGCGTGGGGCCGTCTTCGCCGAGTCCGATGGAATCGTGCGTGAACACGTAGATCGCGCGGGTCCCCATGAGTGCCGCAAGCCGAATGGCCGGGCGCATGTAGTCGGAGAACACCAGGAACGTCCCGCCGTACGGAATGATTCCACCGTGCAATCCCATGCCATTCATGATGGCGCCCATGGCGTGCTCACGAATGCCGAAATGGAAGTTGCGGCCCTCCGGGACGGTGGGCGCGAAGTACGGCGCGCCCTTCACGTTGGTCAGGTTCGATCCGGTGAGATCGGCCGAGCCACCGACGAGCTCCGGGACGTGTGGCGCGATCGCGTTGATGACGGTGCCCGATGCCGCACGCGTGGCCACGTTGCCGCTCGCCGCGTCAAACGTCGGGAACGCGTTACCGAGCTCGGCACGCAGGGTGCCATCAAGACGCCGCTGCAGTTCCGTCGCGGCATCCGCGTGTGCCGTTGCGTACGCCGTCCAGCGCGCCTTCCAATCGGCGTGCGCGGCGGCACGATGTGCGACCGCCGACTGCCAGTGAGCGCGTGCCTCTTCGGGGACATGAAAGGCGTCCGGATAGTTCCAGCCGTACGCCGCCTTGGTGAGCGCAATCTCGTCCTTGCCGAGCGGTTCGCCGTGCGCCTTGGCGGTGTCCTGACGATTGGGAGAACCGAAACCAATGTGTGTGCGCGTGATGATCAGTGTGGGGCGAGCGGTATCCGCCTTGGCCTCCGCAATGGCCGCATCGATGGCGGCAATGTCGTTGACGTCGGCGATGTGGAGCACTTGCCAGCCGTAGGCGGCAAACCGTGCGGCTGCGTCATCGCTGCAGCTGAGCGCCGTGCTGCCGTCGATGGTGATCCGATTGTCATCGAAGAACCCGATCAGGCGACCGAGCTTGTTGTGCCCAGCGTACGACGCCGCCTCGTGGGAGATACCCTCCATGAGGCAGCCGTCGCCCGCTATGAAGTACGTGTAGTGGTGCACGATGTCATGATCGGGGCGATTGAACTCGGCAGCCAGGTGCGCTTCGGCAACCGCGAACCCGACGGCGTTGGCGAGCCCCTGCCCCAAGGGTCCCGTGGTGGTCTCTACGCCAGGCGTGTGATGCACCTCCGGGTGCCCAGGCGTCAGGCTTTTCCATTGACGAAACAGCTTGATCTGCTCAAGCGGCAAGGCGTATCCCGACAGATGCAGCGCGCTGTAGAGCAGCATCGACGCGTGCCCCACCGACAGCACGAAGCGATCGCGATCGAACCAGTTCGGCGCCTCGGGATCATGCCGCATGTGGCGCGTGTACAGCGCGTAGGCGAGCGGGGCCAGCGCCATTGGTGTGCCCGGGTGGCCTGACTCGGCCGCCTGTACGGCGTCCATCGAGAGGGTACGGACCGTATCAATGGCAAGTCGCATCGTCGTCGTAGCGGCGAGCAATGATGCGTCGACGGGTTCAGAAGAAGTAGTCACAGACACGGAGACTCCGGGGGCGTCAGTCGGGGGCCGGCGCGGCCCGCAACTCCGGGGCGCTCGAGAACTTGAAAGTTAGCGTGCCATTCGGAAGGCGTCAGCCACAACCGGTCAGGACATCGCCGATGGGGCCAGATATCGGTCGCGTGTGATGTCCAAGTGGTGCGCAAAGTGTCCGGCAATGAGCCAGGTCAGGGCGCGTACCGATACGGGCACGCCACTGGAGGTGCCGAGGGAGGCGATCGCGGCGGCGTCGAGCGATTGGACCAACGCCAGGGTGGCGTTCCGAACAGCGTGCACCTCAGCGAGCAGGTCGGACAGCGAACGGGCGGCTGCTCGACTGTTCGGGACCCACGCGTCCTGGTCGAAACCCGGCAGCGGAGTCTGGTCCCCGCGTGCGATCGTGAGCAAGCGGTAGGAGAACACACGCTCCGTGTCGGCCACGTGCAGCAACGACTCCGCCAGCGTCCACTTGCCTGGCGCGTAGGTTTGCTGCGCCGCCGCGTCGGTCGTGTGCGCGAGCAGTTCGCGTAGTACGGGAATCTGACTCGCCAGCAGCGCCACCAGATCATCGTTGCCTTGAGTTCTCAGCGCTCGCGCGGTGGCATCCACGTAGGTGATGGCGTACGGCGCATGTTCGGCGGGGCTTGGACGAGCAATGGTGATGGAGCTATTCATGGAGAGAACCCGAGCGCAAGGGTAAGCGAGAGTAGCGCGTGCGTGTTGGGCAGGCCGCCCTGCGCAACGCGAGGTGAGCCACCGCCCTTTCCGCCCGCGGCGGTGAGCGCGGCGCGTAACGTCTGTCCTGCATCAACGCCGCTGTCAGCGGAAGTGGCCAGCAGCACGCCAGCGGGCGACTCGACCGAAATCAACACCAGGCACCGCCCGAGCGCGGTGAGAGCGAGCGCCAGCGGTTCCATTTCGCGAACGGCCGTTCCGGTGTGTGCGAGATGAATACGTCGCATGCCATCCACGTCTGGCGGTGTGGCGCTCCAACGCTCGCGCGCCTCGAAGGCCGCCACGGCAGCAGCCAGTTTCCGGTGCTCACGATCCAACTCGACCACGCGCTGCTGCTGTCGCTCGACCAGCGATGGCAGTTCTTCGGGCGAGGCGGAGAACACTCGCGCCGCCTGCGCAAGCAGCAACGCGTCGGTGCGCGCGCGTGTCACGGCGCGCATGCCGCAGAGGAACTCCACACGGGTATTGCCCTTGGTTCTCTCGCCGCGACGCAGCAACATGCCGCCGATCTCGCCGGTTCGACGAACATGCGTACCTCCGCACGCGCTGCGATCGAGGTCCGCAATCGTGACGACGCGGAGCATGCCCGTGCGATCGCTTGTCTTGCGCAGGCTGCCGGCGGCGGCCGAGTCTTCGAACGAAACCGTCACGTCGCGATTGGCCACAATCAGGGCGTTCGCCTGCGCTTCAACCCGTTGCAGCAGGTCCACATCGAGTCCGATTCCCGCAATATCGACCGTCGAGGACTCGTCACCAAAATGCACGCTGACCGTGGGCCAGCCGTAGCGATCGGCGAAGAGTGCAGATAGCAGGTGCTGACCGGTGTGCTGCTGCATGTGATCGAAACGCCGGTCGATATCCACCGTGCCCTGCACGGCGTCGCTCGATGCCACACCCAGCGGCGAGGCAAGGACATGGGCAATGCGATCGTCCTCGTCGATGACATCCACAACCGAGATGCCGTTCAGCGTCCCCAGATCATTCGGCTGACCGCCGGAGGTGGGATAGAACGCGGTGCGGTCCAGGTAGACGCGTCGCCCGTCAGCGTCGATGGCGGTGACCGCCGCCGAAAAGGACGTCAGGTACGAATCGGAATAGTAGAGACGTTCAGTCATCGTCGGGTGTGGTAAGTTGTGCAATATGGTGCCGAACTCAACGCCCCGTCGCGTCCGCATGGAGATACGCCCGTTTACGGCGTCGTGTGTGCTCATTGTGCTCGTCCTGGCCGCGGGCTGCAGCGGCTTCTTCAAGGTGACACCAGACGGCTCCGTGCCGGCCACCGCCGCGCCGCCGGCCAGCACAAGGCCGGTCAGCACGAGGCCGGTCAGCACGCGGCCGGCCAGCACCCCGCCGGTCACCGCGCCGCCAGCGCCAGCACCCACCGCCACGCTACCACCAGCGTTAGTGGAACCGGAGCCGGTGGCCTCCGATTCCGCCGGGGTGCAGCGACTGGTTGCCTTGGCGACCCTGTGGCACACCGTCGCACACTTCCATCCGGGCGTTGCTGCACGCGGCGTGAACTGGGACTCCGCACTGGTACGTGCCATACCCGCGATCCGTGGTGCAACGGACCAGACACGTCTTGAATCCGAGATCGCAGCATTGCTGAGCGTGCTGCACGACCCACTCACGCGTCTCGAGCGCGATTCGGCGCGTGTCGCGCCGCGTGTCGCGCCGCGTGCCGGTTCCGCGATCCAGATCGAGCAGACGGCCGACGGGGTGTTGCTGGTGAAACTGTCAGTAGATGCATCACTCGATGCCGCCGATTCCACCGCCGTGCTGGAGGCGTTGCGTCCAGATCCCGCTCGTGTCGTGCTTGACCTGCGTGAGGTGAGGACGGCGCCGTCAACGACCTCGGCCAACGCGCGACTGAACGACTTTGTCGAGCGCACCACGTTGATGGAGCGCCTGACTGTGGGAACCATCCCGGTGCCAACGGAGCGGGTGCGTCGCATTGGAAACGCAGAGCATCATGCGGCCGGTCGCGCATTTGCTGAAGGAAAGGACGCGTGGCTGCTCGCCGATGCGGCGACCATTGCTGGAGTGAGCAACAGCGTTCGACGGGTGGCCGTGGTGGTGAATCGCGGCTCGGCACTTCCCCGTGCAATCATGGCCTTGGTTTCCGCCGGTCGCGCGACGCTGGTATTCGAATCATCGCCGGCGTTGCCCGCTGCGGTGGTGAGGCAGCCCGATGAAGCATCTTTGGTATCGTCGGTGCGGCTGGCATTCGCACCTGGCCTCACCGTACGCGTACGCACCGGCGAACTACTCCACACTGATGGTTCCGTCGGCATCGTGGCCGATACTCTCGTGCCGCCGCCGGCGAGCGCTGAAAGCGGTGCGCGTAGCTCGGCTGCAGATTCTGCTCCCGCCTTGCGTGCCGCCCTGCACGTCGTGCGCACCGGAAAGGCTCCGCGCGCCAAACGCGCCATGCCCGCTCAAGTGCCTCCGGCGATCCTCCCGGTCACCATGGATAGCCAGAACTACCCCTCCATGGGTGCGCGCCTGCTGGCGGGGTTCCGCCTCTGGAGCGCGATGCGCGCGCGACATGTGCATCGTGATCTCTACGACGATGACCTCGATGCGACGTTGCTCCGGGTGATCCCCAGGCTCGAAGCCGCGCGCAATGAACAGCAATACGCCGCCGCGATTGGCGACTTGGCCAGCACGATGGATGACGCCGCTGGTGTGCTGGTGGGGCCATCGTTCCAGACCTGGCTGGGCACAAGTGTGGCTCCATTTCGCGTACGCATGGTCGAAGGGCGCGCGATCATCACAGACCTCGTACGCGACTCGGCGACAAACGCGTCGGGCCTGTCGGTCGGGACCGAGGTGTTGGCGGCGGACGGATTTCCGCTGTCAGCCTGGCTCAGTGAACATCGACGCATCGGACCCGTGTCAAATGAATGGACCCGATCGCGTGAACAGATGCGCGTGATCACGCGTGGGCCTGAGGGCGCGGCCCTCTTCAAGCTCCGTGACGCGACCAACCGGGAGCGCAGTCTTGAGCTGCCGCGACGGGCCACGTACGTCTCCGCCCTGCCGATCGCGCAGCGAGCTGATGCCGCCGCCGCGCGCATGCTCGACGGCGGCATCGCCTACATCGATCTGGAACGATGGAGCGACCGAGCGTTGGATAGCGTTTTGACCGCGATGTACAGCAGCCGTGCACTGGTGCTGGATGCGCGGGCCGGAGCCTCGACACGCACGGCGATGCAACTGGACCAGTTGTCAGCACGCCTGATTGCCCGTTTGGCCACGCAGCCCTCGTTCATGCAGTGGCGGGAAGTGCATCGACATCAGAGTGCGCCGTGTGTGGCGCTGGCACCGATGGCGTCTTCATTGCGGGACGCGGCGCTGCGTTGCCCGGATGAGCGAACGCAGGTACCGGTCTGGACCACGGTGGATACGGCGGGGCACTATCGTGGGCGTATCGTAGTACTGATCGATGAACGAACCGACGGCGCCATGGAGCGTTTGACGCTGGCTGTGGAGAGCGCCGCAAGCGTGACATTGATTGGCAGCACCAGCGCCGGTGCGCCGTCGCCCACCGTGATGCTCGAACTGCCAGGGTCACTCGCGGTGGGAGTCTCCCTCGTGGAGATTCGGCGGGCGGACGGGGGGCAGGTTCAGCGTGTGGGCATCACGCCCGCTATCGAAATTCGACCGACGGTGCGCGGGTTGCGAAATCGACAGGATGAGGTGATGGATCGCGCGCAGCAATGGTTGGTGCAGCAGCTCGATCCGCCGGCGCGCCGCAAACGCTAGTCGGAACGAACTCCGTGTCCGTCTCCGCCGTGCGTTTTCCCACATCGCTGCCAATCGACGAGGCACTGCCCGCCCTGCTGCGGGCGTTGCAAACACACACGAACGTAGTGCTGGAGGCACCGCCCGGTGCCGGCAAGACGACACGGGTTCCGCTGGCGGCGCTCAGCGAGGAGTGGTTGGGAGAACGTCGCATCATCATGCTGGAGCCTCGACGGCTGGCAGCAAGAACGGCCGCGCACTTCATGGCAGCCACGCTCGGGGAACCCGTGGGGCAGACCGTCGGCTATCGGGTACGCGGGGAATCGCGCATCTCCGGGAAGACGCGTATTGAAGTAGTGACGGATGGCGTGCTCACCAGAATGCTGTCGGCCGACGCCTCGCTCGAGCCGTACGGCCTCGTACTGTTCGACGAATTTCATGAGCGCTCGCTGCAGGCTGATCTTGGTCTCGCGCTGGTGTTGGAATCCCAGGCGCACCTCCGCGAGGAACTCCGCATTCTCGTGATGTCAGCCACGCTTGACGGCACCAGCGTGGCGCAGTTGCTCACCACCGGGCCGAACCCGGTGCCGGTGATTCGCAGTGCAGGTCGGGCGTTTCCGGTGGAGACATTCCATCGACCGTCGCGCGGTGATGAGAAGCTGGAACTGGCGGTGGCGCGCGTGGTGCGCGAGGCGATTTCGGATGGTGACGGCGATGTGCTGGTGTTCCTGCCTGGTGCCGGCGAGCAACGCCGCGTGGCAGCGCGACTCACCGATGATGTCGTGATCGGTCGCGCCAGTGCCGTCGTGCACCAACTGCACGGCTCCATGCCACTGGCCGCACAAACGGCAGCGATTGCGCCGGCGCCGATTGGCACGCGCAAGATCGTACTCGCAACCAGCGTGGCCGAAACCAGTCTGACGATCGAAGGCGTTCGAGCGGTGGTAGACGCTGGTCTGTCTCGGCTTCCGCGCTTCGATGCCCGTGTCGGTCTGACCCGACTGGAGACGGTACGAGTGAGCCGCGCATCGGCGGATCAGCGCCGAGGGCGGGCAGGTCGCGTTGCGCCGGGGCGCTGCTATCGGTTGTGGGACGTGCACGAGCAACACGGCATGGTCCCCAGTACGCGGGCGGAAATACTCGACGCCGATCTTGCGCCACTGGCGCTCGAACTGGCAGACGCAGGAATCGCACGAGCCACAGCGTTGCGATGGTTGGACGTACCGCCAGCTGGCCCGTTCCAGAAGGCACGTGAACTCCTGGCCGAACTTGGGGCGTTGAGCACAGGTGATCTCACTGGTCAGATTACCGCGCACGGCAAGCGGATGGTGGCCCTCCCGGTGCAACCACGACTCGCGCATTTGCTGCTCGGCGCGCACGATGCTGGTGCAACACGTCTGGGTGCAGAAATCGCGGCCCTGCTCGAAGAGCGAGACATTCTGCGTAGCGATGGTCCGCGTGCGGCAGGGGGCCGCGGCGCGTCCGGTCCGCTCAGCGGGTTTGGATCGGCGCCGTGCGATCTGCGTCTGCGGGTGGAGGCGGTACAGCGTGGAGGCGAACACGACGCAGATGGCGATCTGCTACTGTCCGATGCACGACTCGATCGCGACGCAACCATGCGCGTGCGCGCCCTCGCCGCCGACCTCGCCAAACGAATCGGCCGACCGTCGCCTCGTCAGCATGGCGGCCCGCTCACCAGCGCCGATACCGGGGCCCTCCTCGCGCTGGCGTTTCCGGATCGCATCGCGCAACGACGACCGGGTAGCGACTCGCGATTCCTGCTGCGAAGCGGCACGGGCGCCATGCTCCCACGGCACGACGCGCTGCGCGACGAGGAGTTCCTCGCAGTCGCGGAGCTGGACGGTGCGCCGCCCGAGTATCGCATTGTTCGCGCTGCACCCATCACACGCGCCGAGATTGTAGCGACATTCGGTGCACAGCTGGTGCGGGAAGAAATCGTTGAGTGGCACCCCGCGACGCGCACCGTCCGCGCGCAGCGCCGTACGATGCTCGGTGCCATTGCACTCGAAGAGGCACCGCTTCGCGAGGCGGATCCAATGGCGGTGCTGGATGCGATGCTGCACGGAATTTCGCGCGAGGGAATCGCTGCACTGCCGTGGAGTGAGCCAGCGCTCCGAGTACGCGAACGGCTCGCATTCCTACACGCCCACGACGCGTCGTGGCCAGACGTGTCGGATAGTGCGCTCATGGAACAGGTCTCGGTCTGGCTCGGCCCATTTCTCAGCGGCATGCGCAAGTTCACCGAGCTCGCGCGCGTTCCATGGGTCGATGTGTTGCTCAATATGCTGACGTGGGATGGTCGGCAGAGGCTCGATGCGCTGGCACCGACCCATCTGGATGTACCGAGCGGCTCGCGAGTGAGTTTGGACTACGCAGACCCGAACGCGCCCGTGTTGGCGGTGAAGTTGCAGGAGGTCTTCGGATGGACCTCCACGCCGTTGCTCCTCAACGGACGCGTGCCTGTCACCATGCATCTGCTGTCGCCAGCGCAACGACCCGTGCAAGTGACCCGCGATCTCGCCGGCTTCTGGCAATCGTCATACTTCGACGTTCGCAAGGAACTGCGCGGCCGTTACCCACGTCATCCGTGGCCCGAGGATCCGCTCTCGGCGCAAGCCACACGGCGCGCGAAGCCTCGCGGGACGTAGACGACGGCTGCCGCCGTGCGTTCACGCGACTATACCGTTCGCCGAACGCGCAGCAGATTGGTCATCGGATCGTACACCGTGCTGAGCGCCGTCAGACCAGTCGGCGCCGGCCCCTCCAGTCGCTGGCCGCGCAGGTCAAACGCAGACGCGTGACACGGACAGATCAGTCGCGCGCCGTTTACGATGGAAACCGCGCAGCCGGCATGCGGGCACTCCACGGAGAACGCTGAGAAGGCGGCGGCTCCGGTGCGCACCACGATTACACGCGCGGCGAGCAGTACCGCAGCTGCGTCCAGCACGGCCAACGCCGGCACGCGGGCGACCGTCACGACGACATCAGGTCCATCAATCACGAAGGCGTCCGGCAGTGGTGCGGGCAGCGGAGCCGTGATCGGTCCATCTGCTGGCGCGCCGTCACCAGATGATTCGCACGCGATGAGAAGCGGTACAGTCACGACCGCGAGTCCCAACCCAAGAAACGTGCGACGACTCGGCTGTTCAGGTTCGGTCATGTTCGAAGAATCGAATGGACAGATGAGAAGACGCGGCAATGACGCACAAGAGGGTGAAGTATTCATCAGGTCCAGTCTGGACTGAACGTGCCCATGCAAGTTGCGACAGTCTGGATACATAAGCGTGACAGCGCCGTGTCGAAAATGTCGTCGAGCAGACCGAGCCTCCTGCGTCGCTCCGGAAAGTCTCGACGTTCGGCGTTCCGGCCCCGCTCACGGTCTTCGATAGGTCCTCCCATTATGTCATCTCGAACGAAACACACCGGCACTCTCGCTGCGCGCGTACTCGCGACGTCGGGTGTCGCATTGCTTGTGGGTTCCCTCGCCGCCTGCAGTGACGACGCTGGCACCGGCGCGCAGAAGATCGCGCCCGTCGCCCTTGCAAATCAGTCCGTGACGCCGGCGCTCCTCAAGTCGCTCGTTCCCGGCGTGGAGATCTTCAGCCTGATCAGCAGCGACGACCGGCTCGCCGGTTCACCCAACTTCGTCTTTGGCGGCTCGGCGGATGGTGCAAGTTTCTCCCGCAACACCGATGGCAGTTTCTCGGCGCTGGTGAACCACGAGGACAACTTCGCCGTCTCTCGTATCCGGTTTGATGCCGCGCTCAAGCCGATCTCGGCTGACTATGTCGTGAACTCTGATGCAGGACGCTATCGCTTGTGCTCGGCGACGTTGGCGACCCCGGAAATCCATGGTTTCGGACCGGTGTTCCTGACGGCGGGCGAGAGCGGTGAAGAATCGCAGATCCTCGGCGTGAATCCGGTTGGCGCAGCCAACACGCCACAGTACCTGACGGCGCTGGGGCGGTGGAACGCCGAAAACGCCGTGCCGTTGCCGAAGAACACGTACGCCAATCGTACGGTCATCCTCATCGGCGATGACGACTCGGGTGCCGAAGGCGGACAGGTTGCGATGTATCTGTCCAACACGGTTGGCGACCTGGAGAACGGCAACTTGTACGTGCTGGCGCGCGCAGACAACAACACCCGTGAGCGCGATATGATCGTCGGGCAGAGTTACCCGGTGCAATTCCGCCAGATCCAGAACCAGAAGACGCTCACGGGCCGGCAGGTGAACCTTGCAGCCGTGACCGCGAACTCGATTCGATTTTCGCGCGTGGAAGATGTCGACTATCGGAAGGGTTCTGCCGAGAACGGCCGCGAGATCTACTTCATCGCGACCGGTCAGAACAACACCGGCGTGAACGCCGACTACAGCCGCACCAAGTACGGTCGCGCGTATCGCCTCAAGCTCGATGCCAGCAACCCATTGCAGGGCACCCTTGAGGTCATCGCCGATGGCGACGATCGCAACGGGCCCGCGCGACTGTTCCAGAACCCGGACAACGTTTTCGTCGGTACCAACTTCGTGTACATCCAGGAAGACGACAACGGGTACGGTGATGAGACGCATGATGGGTACATCTACCAGTACAACATTGCCACACGTGAACTGCGCGCGGTGCTTGAGCTCGACCACCGTCGCACGGCCGCCGATGCGGCGCTGTACAATGCGGTCGGCGGACGCCCGGCGGGCAAAGCCGGTTGGGAGTATGGAGCCATGCTCGACGTATCCACGGAGCTGGGCCAGGAAAATACGTTCGTGATCGCCCTACAGCCCCACTCATGGCGCGCCCCCAAGTACCGCGGCGTGGATGGCGGTGCGCTGCGTGCAACGGAAGACCAGGCCAGCATGCTAGTGATTGTGAAGGGCTTGCCGAGGTAAGACCGTGTCACTTCATTCGAACGGCCGGCCCGTGGAGGCGCAGCGGGCCGGCAGCAAGGAGAGCGCGGTGCCGTGGAGCCGTGCGCCGCGCGCTCGCAGGACGACCTGCGCAATCGCCGCTATCGCAATTGCAGCGATTGTGGCAGGCACCGGATGTCGGGTGACCGGTAGCCCGCAGGATCAGCGCGCAAACCTGGCCTCGCGACTGAGCGATCACCGCGCCGCACAGTCTGTGGCAGCGTGGCGCGCCAGTCTCGACACCTTGGGGTGGCGTGTCGCCACGCTCGACTCGCTGGCACACCAACTGGGCACGCCGCACGTCGTCGCACAGGCACGCGCAGCGTTTGCTGACGCACGCCGAGCGTTCAAGCAGGCAGAAGTCGGGCTGGAGTACTATGCGCCAACGACCACGCATGCCCTCAACGGACCAGCCCTGCCGGAAGTGGACGAAGCGGAAGGGCCCGAAGCGGTAGCGGCACCCACCGGATTTCAGGTGGTCGAGGAGCTGCTGTTCGCTGATGACCCGATGGCGCAACAAGAGACGCTCTGTGAAGAGCTCACGGTGCTTCGGCAGTTGGTGACGCGGGTAAAGACCATGATGGCAGTTCAGGTCACGACCGATGATCGGATCTTCGACGCCGTCAAGCTGGAGATTGCGCGCATCGTGTCGCTCGGCATCACGGGTTTTGATTCCCCGGTGGCCGGCCACTCGCTGTCTGAGGCGTTCGCCGCTCTCGAGGGAATCGAGCGGACGTTGCGCCCGTATCGCGCCGCAACTGAAACCGGGCGCACACTCGATTCGCTGCTGCGCCACGCGCAGCGCGCGTTGCGCGAGACACGCGCCCAGCCGGACTTCGACAGCTATGCGTTCATTGTGCAGCATTTCAATCCGATCGCAGTTGCCGTACATGATCATAGAGTCGCCCTCGGAATCGGCGTACCGACCGAACGTCGCGGCTTCGCGATGCAGGCATCCACGCTGTTTGACACCAACGCCTTCGATCCGCGCGCCTTCGCCCCCATTGATCTTGTCGCGGAGCCGGCCGCGCGGGTGGAGTTGGGGCGACGATTGTTTCACGATGTCCGGCTGTCGGGAGACGGCGCACGAGCGTGCAGCTCCTGTCACATACCGGAGCGTGCATTCACCGACGGACTGCCCAAGAGTCGCGGACGGAGCGGCCAGCCGTTGCCGCGCAACACTCCGAGTGTGATCAACATCGGTTTGCAGGTCGGGTCCTTCTCGGATCTGCGCACGACGTATCTCGAAGACCAAGTGACGGCGGTGATCGAGAACGTCGATGAGATGCACGCGAAGCTGCCTGACGTGGTCGCGGTCCTGCGTCGGGATACGGTCATGTCCGCCCACTTCCGCGACGCCTTCTCCGTAAGTGCGGCGCCGCATGATTCGCTCATCACTGGCGCCCACATCCGTGGCGCGCTGGCGGCGTACATGCGCAGCCTCACGCGCCTGAATGCGCCGGTGGATCGTGCGTTGCGCGGCGACTCTTCGGCGTGGACTCCGAGTGCGCGTCGCGGCTTCAACGTCTTCGTGGGCAAGGGTCGTTGCGCCACCTGTCACTTCCTGCCGCTGACCAACGGAACCGTTCCACCCATGTTCCAGAAGTCGGATGTCGAGGTCATCGGCGTTCCCGTTCGCGCCGACACCACGGGGGCCCACATCGATTCCGATCCCGGGCGTTTCCGCATTTCGCGTGCGGAACCGCATCGACATGCCTTTCGCACACCATCGCTACGCAATGTGGCATTGACCGCGCCGTACATGCACAACGGCGCATATCGCACCCTGGAATCGGTCATCGACTTCTACAATCGAGGCGGCGGCGCTGGCATTGGAGCGTCACTCGCAAACCAGACCCTTCCGCGTAATGGATTGCAGCTATCGACCAGCGAACGGCAGGACCTCGTCACGTTCCTGCAAGCGCTCACCGATACCACCGGGACGCAGCGGCGTTGACTCCGCGTCGTGACCCACGAGACCTGTGGTGTCACGGCGCTGGAGGTTACCAGACATTCCGCGTAGTCAACGTGCGGGGCAGGAATCGACCCTGCCGCTGTGGCTTCCGTCACGCAGAAACGGAGTGGCGCCACTTGCCGGCGTGAGCGCCGTCGGCATATTCGACCGGCCGTCAGCTATATGACTGACATCCCGGAATTCCCGTCTCCCGCCTTCCGAAATGACTACGGCGCTCGTGCGAGGCATGCGTGGTGGACGGTTCAGCGGACTGCTCAGCAGGCTGCTCAGCGGACTCTTCAGGGGACGGCGCGTCGCATCGCTCGTCGGATTGCTCGCGATTGGTCTGATCAGCTGTGAAGGCAGGGGGCCCAGTGCGCCTGTCGCGCCGGCAATTCGTTTTCCCGCGCGCATGCAGGTCACCGGCGGGGATGTGCAGTCCGGCCCGGTAGGGACGGAGCTGCCGGCGGCGTTGACGGTGCGCGTGCTCGATGCCGCGGGCGCCGTCATCGCGGGCCAAGTGGTGAACTTCCGCATCGTTTCCGGGAACGGCACAGTCTTCGCCGGAGCCGCCATTACCGATGCACAGGGACGCGCCGCGGAACGCTGGACGCTCGGTACCGTGGCGGCAGACAGTCAGCGGGTGGAGGCACGCGCGGTGAATCCCGCAACTGGGGCCGCGATTGTGTTTGCCACATTCACCGCGACCGCAACGGTCGGCGCCGTCACGTCCATGGTGCGGTTGACGCCAGACTCTCAGAGTGTGTCGCCGAATGGTACAGTATCGTCGGCGCCCGCCGTGCGTACGGTCGATCGCTTCGGCAACCCGGTTGCCGGCACTCGCGTGCTCTTTCGTGTGACAGCAGGAGGCGGATCGCTCAGCGATTCCGTGTCGGTCTCGGATGCCACCGGTGCGGCACGTGTTGCGCAATGGACGGCAGGTCCGGCCGTCGGACCGAACGTGGTAACCGCCTCCAGCGCCGGGATTCCGTCGGTGACCTTCACCGCGACGGCCAGCAACACCGCGACCGCGTGCACCGCTGGTAGTGCGCTGCAACTCAGCGTCGGCCAGGTCGTGCCGCTCTCCGCTGCGCAGAAAGCGTCACTCTGTCTCGGTTTCGCTGCGTTTGCATCGGAGTACGTGCTCATTCCCTTCAATGCGTCGACGGTCGCCGCGTCTACATCGTTACTGACGCTGTCGGCACAAGGCACTGTGCCGAGTATCGCGCCGCCGGCCATGTCTGCGGCGACGCGGTTGACGGCGGCGGGCGCGATGCGGCGGCTAACCAGCGGAGTTCCGTCGGATGGGTGGAGCGAAATTGCGCTGCGGCAGCGCGAGCTGCGCGACCTGCCGCGGTCGTTCGCCCTCGCGCGTATGCAGGCGGGCGCTGGCCGCACGCGCTCCCGCAATGCGCAATCGGGCAGCACCCAATCGAGCAGAGCGCAGGCGAGACTGACAAATATTCCGGCCAATCCTAACGTTGGTGACCTGTTTGAACTGAACGTCAACGCGTCCGGCAACCTCTGTTCCTCGCCCAAGCAGCTGCGCGCTGTGCGCGTAGCCGCCGTGTTGCCCAACACGTTGGTGTTCATTGATACGTTGTCGCCAACCGGTGGATTCTCCGATGCCGAGCTGCAGGCATTCGGTATCGCATTCGATACGCTCGGCTACGCGCTGGACACGCTCAATTTCGGGGCGCCAACGGATATCGATTCCAATAAGCGCGTCGCAATTCTCTTCACGCCGGCAGTGAACGCCACGCCGGCACCACCCGGTGTCGTGGTCAGGGGGTACTTTACCGCGCGCGATCTGTTCAGCACCGATCCGGTCAATGGCTGCGTGGCCAGCAACGAAGGCGAACTGTTCTACATGCCCGTGCCAGACCCCACGCGGTCCATCAACGGCAACTACGCATCAAAGTCGGGAGTGGCGCGGAGCGTGTCCTCCACGCTGGTACACGAGTTCCAGCATCTGATCAATGCGGGGCGCCGCATTTATGTCACCAACGCGCCCTCGCTCGAGGAAGTGTGGCTCAATGAAGGGCTGAGCCACATCGCGGAGGAATTGCTCTACTATCGGGTCTCCGGCAACACACCGCGCATGAACATCGGACTCGACGTGCTCACGTCATCGCAAGCGCAGCTGGACGCGGCGAACACGTACCTCGCACAAAACATGCTCCGCCTCTCTACCTATCTCGAGGCTCCGGAGTCCAACTCGCCGTTTGCCATCAACGACCTGCTGGAAACGCGCGGTGCGACGTGGCAGTTGCTCCGTTACGCTGTCGATCGCAAGGGCGGAACTGACTCCGACGTGTGGCGCGCGCTCGTGAGTACGCGAACATCGGGCCAAACGAACTTCAACACGGTACTCGGACCCATCACCAGCATCGCCCGTGACTGGGCGGTCGCGCAGTTCATCGACGACATCGACCTTCGAGTGGCTCCCGTGTACACGAATCCGAGCTGGAGCTTTCAATCGGTCTTGCCGCCGCTCAACGACGATCTCTTCCCGCTCAAAACGTACGCCCTGCTCAATGCACCCATCGCCATCGCGTTGAACGGTGGCGGGGCAGCGTACCTTCACTTTCGTGTGCCGGGAGCGTCGCTGGCCACGGTGACCGGAACATCGTTGGGTGGAGTCGTCCCGAACGCGGTGGAATTCCTGCTGGTTCGCACCCAGTAGGGCGTTGATGAACCGCTTCTTCCCGACACTCATGGGCGCTTTCGGCGTGGCCATGGGCTTCGCGGCGTTCGTCCTGGTGCGCGAACAAACGCAGTCGCGCGCTGCGTCCCCGGTGACATTTCTGCTCGGCCTTCTCGCAGCATCAGTGACGAGCTTTGCCATCGAGTCGGTGCGAGAGCGCGCGGAAGGACACAATACGGGCGCAGTCGTGGAACCTGGACGCGTGCTTGGATTGATTGTCCTGCTGGCCGTGTTTGAGGTGTACGTGTCGGGCGCCGAAGAGGTGGTCAAGTTGTTGGCCGGCGGCGAGGCCGAGATGTTCGTCTCCGCGCTGTTCGTGTCAGGCATTACCGACGGCCTCGGTATCGTACCGCAGTTGATGATGTTTGCCGGACTCTGGGTCGCGCTCGGCGCAGCGGCGGCGTGGAGCATGATGCCCGACGACCCCGTACCGGTTGTCGGCGCAACCTCGTACACCGCGTCCGTCTCACAGACTGGGTGGCGCATTGCGCGAGGCTTGCTGCTCGTGGCGTGCCTGGCGTTGGTGTACGTGATCGTCGCCCGCCTGGCACTGACGCTCTGGGTGCTGCTCACAAGGCCGCAGGACTACGCGCCGGCGTTCGCGTCACTGCTCACGGAGTCGACCACTCAAACGGGGAACCCGTTTGCCCGCGTATCGATCTTGCTCGCCTCCACGCTCGAGGGTCTTGCTCACCTGGGACGATGGGGCGGAGTCCTCCTGCTCGCCGTGACAGCGGGGCTGGCCGTCGTCGTGAGGCGTTCCACACGTGCCGGCATGAGTGCGAGTGTGCCGGTACGCATCGTCATGCTGACCTTGGTGTTGTTGGTGCTTGGTCCGTTCGTGACCAGCACGACGCAGTTCGCACGACTGGTTCGCATTGTCACCGCGACGACGCTCACCTGGATCGCACCACTCGTCGTGTTGGCAGTGGCCACACCATGGCTCCGTGCGCCGTCGCGGTCCCCTCGCATCTGGGGAATCGTGGCGTTCGCCGTGGCCGTGGT
>JANNEV010000221.1:0-14551 GCA_031379145.1 Gemmatimonadaceae bacterium | reverse complement strand
CGGAAACGCTGCCCTCAGCAGCTCTTTGCTGAGGTAGGGGCCGCCTTGATGAACGTTCGACTTGGCGTAAGTATCGTTCGCCGAGACGTACTTCAGGTACCACGTCCACTCGCTGCCGGACGCGTGCTGCATCCACGAGTGCAGCGCCGGCGAGGCGTTGATCATCGGTCTTCTCCGCGAATGGCGCGGCCAAGGCGCGCGATTCGAGCGGGTGACACCGCGCAGGTCCATATGACGAATACGCGCCACCCGTCGACGCGAAGCTTTCGAGCTACGCGTCTGTCACGAGTCACGTTCGCCTCGAACTTGGAACGCCAGAATCCGACGTTGCTCTTGGGTTCATAGCTGAACTTGCAGCCGCTGTGTCGATGCCAGAAACATCCATGGACAAAAATGACGGCCTGCCACCGGGTGAGCACGACATCCGGACGCCCTGGCAGTCGTTGGCCGTGCAAGCGGAAACGAAACCCTGATCGGTGCAGCAGTGACCGAACCTGCACTTCCGGTTTCGTGTCGCGCCCTTTGATGCCCGACATCATGTGACTGCGCGCCTCACGATCAACGATATCGGTCATCAGGTCAGGCCATTGACTCGATGCGCAACCCGCGAGACGGTGCGGCTGCCGTGAGTCGCGGAACGAGCGCATTGGCGATCACTTCGACCACCGGGACTGACACCGAGTTGCCGAACTGCTTGTAGGCCTGCGTGTCCGAAACCACGATCTTGAACGGAGGCTGCCCGGGGCGATCAAAGCCCATCAGTCGTGCACATTCGCGCGGAGTCAAGCGGCGTGGATTTCCCTTGGCGCGTCGAACCAGGATCTCTGACCCATCTTTGTAGTATCGTGCCGAGAGCGTGCGAGAGATATCGTCCGGCCCGACAAGGCCAAATCCGAAGCCGTTGCCGGCGGCTTGGTGCTTTGCAGCGTAGCCCTTCAGATACGTCCAAAGGTTATCCGTCAGCACGTACTTCGACAGGACCTCCCCGGATGCGTCGAGAAACCGGGGCTCGGGGTCCTCCGTCCCGTTCTCGGGGTGCAGAATGCTCGACAGCTTGGGCGCGCGCTCCGGTGGTGGCAGCTCAACCTCGGACCAGTCGAACGGTTCGCCAAGATCTCCACGCGTGCCGACGATGAAGACGCGCTCGCGATGCTGCGGAACGAAGGCGCGCGCATCGAGAATCTTCCAGCTGAGACGATAGCCGAGTTTGTCGGTAAGCGTGCGTTTGATGACGTCGAACGTCCGTCCGCCGTCGTGCGAAGCGAGGTTCTTGACGTTCTCGAGCACGAACGCCTTCGGGCGTCGCTCGGCAATGATCTCCTCGATGTCAAAGAAAAGCGTGCCCTGTGTCTCGCATTCGAAGCCGTGCTTGCGCCCCAACGAGTTTTTCTTGCTCACCCCCGCGATGCTGAAGGGCTGACACGGGAATCCGGCAAGCAGCACATCATGGTCGGGGATTTGCTGCTTGTTTGCATCGAGCGTGATGTCGCCGAACACTTGGTGGTCGCCGAAATTCGCGGTGTAGGTTGTCTGCGAAAACGTATTCCACTCGGACGTGAACACGCAGCGCCCTCCTGCAGCCTCGAATCCCTTTCGGAAGCCGCCGATCCCGGCAAACAAGTCGATGAAGGTGAAATTCGCTCGTTGGTGACTTCCGCGAGGCACGCGCAGCGTGAGCAGGTACTGTCGAACAGACTCCCGAATGCGGATTTCGCCGCGCTCCCAACGCCCGATTTCCTGCACCGAATAGTCGGCGATTTCGGCCAGTTTCTTCTGCGTGAGGCCGAGTGACTGCCGCAGTTGGCGAAGCTCGGAGCCGGAGATATTTTCGGTTCTTTTTCGGGGGGACATACCGATGACATTATGTCATTTCGCGAGACCGCGCAATACGAGTTTGGCGCGGTGTTGTTCTTCCTGCGTGCTCGAGCTTGCTTGGCTGCTTGGAACGGCATGCATCGGTCGAGATCCTTCGCCGCGCGTTGGCTTGGATCCGTGCTCGGTACGTCGGGCGAGGGAGAAAGGAGATCCTGCGCTTGGCCGGCGTGGCGGGCCACACGCATTACCACTCGCGCGGCGCTGGCGTACGAGTAGGCGCTCGGGGGGCGAAATGCCTACCGCACCACCACCAGCCCCGCCGCCCCGGTATACGAGTCGCGATAACGATACGTCCCAGGGATCGAGAAGTATGCGCGTACCCGGCTCGGATTCGCATAGGGGAAATTTCCGCCTCCGACGAACGCGGGAAGGCCTTCGGCGACCACCTCGTGTTCGTCATAGTCGAATGGGTCGAGCTGCCAGATCATCACCGATCCGACTGGCAGGGTATCAATGGCGGGATAACTGCCGTTCCGCCGACTGATGAACCCCAGGCGCTGGCCAACTGTGCTCAATGCAACTTGATACTCTCCTCCGCCATACACCACGAGAATGGGCTTGCGTAGCAATCCCGCAGAAACGACAACGGTGTCGTAACCCGCAGCGCTGGACGTCTGTAACACGACGGAGCTGATGCCAGCGATGTTCGTCACCGTGCGCGCCGGATCGAGCCGGATGACGCCGCTTGGCGTGCTCCAGTCGATTTCTTGACCGATGACCGGATTGAAAAATCGGTCCCGCACGCCCACCGACAATGCAGAGGCCGCTGGCCAACGCTCAACAACCACGAAATCCAGATCGTCCACCTGAATGATGTACGCTGGTGCGCCCGCCTTGGCGACTGCACGAAACGTGACCGTCGATTTGTCGAACGCCAACACACTCGCGTAGGCCAGCGGCGTACCGACGTTGTTCGGCATAGTCCAAACGGCGCGCGCCACTCCCGACGAATCGGTGACGCTCGAGCTGGGAATCGCCCCCGATGTGGCGCGCCAACGCACTACCACACCCGCACGAGCGATTCCGCCCTCGCTCACTCGTACGCTCAGCGGCACTGGCAACGGCTCGGCGACCTGTCCCGCCTGATTGTTACTGTGCGGCTCCGCCACGAGCGTTGGGGCGCCGCTCACGACGACGCTGAAGTCGATCGTGGGCCTGTCTCCCGATCGCGCGGTGGCCCGCGCGCGGGCAACCCCGAGTGCGCTGCCAACGACCCATCGCGCTTCCGCCACGCCGTTCTGATCGGTGGTTGATCTCGCCGGGTTCACGGAACCCGAAGACGTGGACCAGTCAACGACCACCCCAGCCTGTGGCCGATCTGATTCCTGCAGTTGCACGCGGAGCGGTTCGGAGAGAGTACTTTCGACGCCGACCGCTTCACCGTTCCCCGACGTGGACACTCGGGTCAGCGTCGCATTGTTCACGCGCGTGGGTGCGCTCTGATCGCAGTTGATGGCGGCCAACAGTCCGATGCCCAGGAAGAAATTCGCTGCGTGTCGTGTGCACATGGGTTCGTGCCCTGGTTGCCTGTGGTTCGCAGCAGTATGGCAGGCCGCCATCTTCAGATCGTCTTCCGGCCGCCGTGAACGTGACCGGACTGAGCGGTGCGCGTGTCATGGTCGCAGAACATGGTAAGCCGAACCTGGCCAGCAGACAGTTTGCAGATGCCCGGCAAGCATGATTGGGTTGCGGCACAAGCACCACCGGGCGGTCGCGATTGGCCGCCGTCTCCAGACGGAGGAGAACAACCCAATGTCCGCGAACCACATTCTCGAAGACCTTCGCACAACACAGCGGTCCCGGACAAGAACGATCTGGTCCACGCGGAGGCTGGTGTTGTCAGCCCTGGCGGTTCTCGCCTCTGCATGCGGTGATGGTCCCGCTCTGTCCGCTCCACGCGCGGTGCCCACGTCGCCCGAATCGCGACGCGTGGTCGAGCTGCGGGCGAATGAAGCGTACGCCGGCTCCGTGTGGGCGACGGGCCGACCGCTGCACATGGGGAAATCCTTCACCGCCCTGGATGCCGCTCGTCGGCCGGTGGCGGGCGTCACTGTGTCGTTTGTGGCGGAAGGAGGTGGAGCGATCGAACGCCTCACTGATACCACCGACGCGCAGGGCACCGTTGATGCGGGGCCGTGGTTGATCAGCGCAAAGGAGGGATGGAATCGACTCATTGCCCGTGAGGAGTCTGGAGTCACCAGTACGTTGAGCGTCGAAGCCGTCACGGTTGTTTCGGGCGCCACGCTCGACGGCTGGTACCGATTGGTTCGAATCCAGAACCTGCCCGTCACCGGAACGTTCGTTCCGCCGCAGACCATCAGTGGCGTGCTCATGTTACGCGACGGTGTCTTCGATGCGGTGTTCGACCAGGGGAACGAGGTCGTCAGCGGCAGGTATTTGCATTCTGCCGACGGACTCTTGCTTTACGCGCTACCTGCCTCGCTATACGGTCATGATGCCGAGGTGACAATCGTTGGGGCCGGAGTGATCGCGGTGAAGGGCTCTTCGTACTGGTGGCCGGTTGTAGGACGCGCGCTGTACGTTCGGATCGGGGACGCGAAGTAGCCGACGCGTGTTGCCTGGGTGCGTGCTCGCGATGGTGGGCGGTGCACTCGCTTTCAACGTGAATTCTGGTGGTGGCACATCGGCGCGTTTCCACGCTAAGCTGAACGATGGGCCGCGCTCAGGTTAGCTTCCGCGCGGCCCATGTCAGCCTCACTCCTCGCGACTTCTCCAGCCGCGCCGTCCGCCGCCGAGCCCGACGGCGACCCCGCTCGCTGGCGCATGCTGGCGCTGCTGGCTTGCGCTGAGCTGCTCGGAATGGCGCTCTGGTTCACTGGAAGCGCGGTTGGCCCGACGCTCGCCCGCGCGTGGTCGCTGTCGTCGACACAGGTGGGATGGCTGACGACGGCGGTGCAGTTGGGCTTCGTGTGCGGAACCGCGCTCAGCGCGTTGCTGAATCTGGCCGATGTGGTGCCGGCTCGACGGCTCTTTGCGACCGCCGCCGTGTTCGGCGCTGTGATGAACCTGCCGCTGGCAATCACAGAGTCATACGCGGTCGCGCTGCTCTCGCGATTCGCGGCCGGGTGCTGTCTGGCAGGGGTCTATCCACCGGCCATGAAGATGGCCTCCACGTGGTTCCGTTCGCGACGCGGACTCGCCGTGGGCACCATTGTCGGTGCGCTCACGATTGGCAAAGCCACCCCGTACCTCGCACAGGCGTGGCCGGGCGTGACCGTCTCCATGGTGACGTGGGCGTCGTCGGCCAGCGCCGTGACGGCGGCCATGTTGGTGTACCTGGCGTATCGCGATGGTCCATTTGAATTCCCGTCGCGGCCGTTCGCGTGGGCACGCGTTGGCGAGGTCGTGCGCGAGCGCAACTGGCGCTTGGCCACGGGCGGCTATCTCGGGCACATGGCCGAGTTGTATTCGTTCTGGACCTGGATCCCGGCATTTCTTGCAGCCAGCGATGCAGTGCACGCGGCGCGCACGGGCACGCCGGCGAGTCCGCGCATCGCCGCGCTCATCGGCTTTGGCGTGATTGCAGTGGGCGGCATCGGATGCGTGTGGGGCGGGCTCGTGGCGGATCGCATTGGGCGCACGCGACTCGTGTCCGTGGCGATGGCGGCCAGCGGTGCGTGTGCACTGGCCATCGGCATGGTGTGGGGGCAGTCGTGGTGGCTGCTGGCGCCGCTTGCGCTTGTGTGGGGGTTCTTCGTGATTGCCGACAGCGCGCAGTTCAGTGTGTTGGTCACCGAAAGCGTGCCAGCGCACGCGGTGGGTACGGCGCTGACGCTGCAGGTGTCCATCGGCTTCCTGTTGACCACTATCACGATTCAGCTCATTCCGCCTTTGGTACAGTGGATCGGCTGGCAGTGGGTGTTTCCCGTGCTCGCCATCGGTCCAGTGCTGGGCATCCTGAGTATCCGACGGCTGTCGACCGGCGTGAAGACTGTGCAGTCGCGCTGATTGTCGGCTCTTGAAGTATGCCGCCCGCCACTGCCATTATCTCCACTTCGGCCAGATGACGCATGAGCGAAAGCGCCTGCTTGCCCCTCATCGCGCGCCGGCGCCAGACGGAAAGAACCGCGCCGGCCCCCGTGAGGGGGCCGGCGCGAGAGCTGGCACATCGATAAGACTGCCGCAGGTCTGGCGGTTAGCGCACGTCCGTCGCCACGGTGCCTGCGTTCAACCGCGCCGTCGCCGCCGCAATCTCCGCCTCCGTCACCGAACGCCGCACGCCGCTCGAGCTCGAGATCGTCATCGCACCGGCTTCGTCCACAGTGAGTGTCTTCGACTCCTTGCGACCATCGGCGAACACGGTCTCCGACGTCACAACCAAAGCGCCCGTCGCCTGATGCAACGTGGTGCGGCTCTTGAATTGGCCGTCGACCTTCTCTTCGAGCACCATCGTGCGGCCCGACGCGACTTGCGTCATCGTCTGCGTGATGGTGACGTTGCCGCGCGTCAACGTCTTCACCTTCGTCTCTGGCACTGACGCCACGCTGCTTTTGCCCGTCCAGAACTCCTGCGAGTTCAGGATGACGACGTCGATCAGGCCAGCCACGCCATACACGGGCACCAGCAAGGCCGTGGCTACGAAGACCAACTCGCGAACCCACTTGTCCGACGAAACGCCCTTGTTCCAGCCGTACATCTTCCTGGTGAGGGGAAAGCTCCCGAAGCAACCGGAGGTGACAACCGTTGACAGCATGACCACAGCGAGGGCTGCACGACGAACGGGCACTTTGCGCATTGGTGTCATCTCCAGAGGAATGGTATTCGCTGCGAGGCATCGACAGTGGCACCGGCAACGGTTGCGCAACCAAAACGGAATGTCAATCCCCACAGCCTTCTTCAAAGCCGTATCGCGCTACGCCTCCAGGTTCGACCCGTTCGCGCTCGCCATCGGTCCACTGCTGGGCATTCTGAGTATCCAACGGCTGTCGACAGGCGTGAAGACTGTGCAGTCGCGCTGAATGCGCATTGCGCTATGCCAACGCCCCGCGCTCAGGCCCCACTCAGTCTCGACAGAGCGCCCGCCAGGAACTCGCCGCGCCAGACCTCCAGCTGCGCCACGGCAACACCGCTCGCCGCCGACACTGATCCCACGGATTCGCCCTGCAGCAGGCGTAACACCAACGCGCCTTTGATTTCCGGTGTCATGGACGCCGTCACGGGCTTGCTGCTCTGCGGCGGCGTGGCCGACGCCTGACGACGCGCTTCGATGGCCCGGACCACCAACGAGGTGAGCGATGTGACGTACTGCAGCGTGTCACGATCGGGCAGCGGCTCCCGCGCGGAGCAATCGGCGTACAGACAGCCTACGATCTGCCCCGATACGATGATTGGGAAGACGCCGAATTGACCGATGCCCCGCGACGACGCAAACTGCAACTCGACCGCGTTCATGGCGCGGTCGCTGGGCAGATACAGCACCTTGCGCTGCAGCAGCGCGGCGGCCACCGCGCCGCCACTCGGCGTCATGGGGACATCGAGCTGTGCGAGCAGTGACTCGACGCCGTTGCCCAGGCCGGACCGCGCACGCAGACGCGCACGGTCGGGGCTGAGCACGCACGCCACCACACGGTCGAACGGCGCGCCACGGAGTGCACCCTCGATTGCCAACAACAGGAGCTGTCCCAGATCGCATTCCGACGCGGGATCGATCTTGCTCTCGACTTCGAGCGTGAGCTCGGCGCGCAGCGCGACCAGTGCGGCGTGGGTGCCGTCGGTGAGGACGTGATCCCACTCTCCGCCGCCCAATTCCTGCACGCCAAGTGCTGAGCAGGCGGCCTCGGAGAGTTGCCGCATGCGCAGGCCATCCACCGAGACCTTGGCGTTCACGAAGAGTTCGCGGGTCTCCTCAAGCGCAGCCTCAACCACCTCGCGCACCTGCGTGCGCGTCAATTTCAAGCGGGACGCGTACCGAGTGATGACCTCATTCAAGTCGCTCCGTGCGTCGCCTCGCGCTGGGTCACGGCGATAGATGGCGTTGGTGAGATCGTCGGCGAACGACGTGATGGTGCTGGACTCCGACGTGAACGCGCTGGACCTGGCGCGAATGCCCTCCCGGACGGCGTCGGGCATGCCCCAGTACTGACACAGTTCTTCGCCCAGCTCCTCAAAGCGAAAGCCGAGTACCTCAAAGGCGGCGCTTCCTTCGCTGATTTTTCGCTGCCGCACGAGGCCATGAATGCGCGCGTAGTCGTCAGGGAAATGACACGCGATCAGCACTTCACCAAGGTTGCGAAACATCCCGCACAGATGTGCCTCTTCCGGGTCCACTCGGCCAAGCTTGATGGCGATTTCACGGGCGTGGTTGGCCGTCAGCAGCGAGAGCAGCATCAACTCCTTGAGCCCCGCCGACCGGCGCGCGTAGTTCTCGAAGAGCAGCAGGCTGCTGGCGAGCTGGCGCACCGTCCGCGCGCCCAGCAGCATCATGGCGCGCGTGGCGCTCTGGATCTGTCGATCCGCACGACGGTAGTGAGCGCTGTTGGCAGTGCGGACCACACTCAGCGTCAGGCTGTATTCGCGGAGCACAACGTTTGTGAGCCGCTGCAGCGAGCTGGCGTCGTCATCGAGCGCGGAGATCGTTTCGATGATCTGCTGTGACAGGGCCGGGAAGTCGCGGCCGTCGAGAATGCGCGCGAGACGCACCTTCACCGGCGACAACGGCTCCGCATCCGCGCCGTCGCGCACGTGTATCACGTCCGTCGGCGACGGCGGGCTGGTTGTGGGCATCATTCGAGGGTGGCCATGTCTGGCGAGTATCGGCACGCCAGCGATTTACTTGCGTGTACGGGCATATGGGGACCGTCGGCCGGCCCCCGCCGGGGCCGTACGCGTGACGCGCCGAACCAGAGGTGAAACACGGTGCCGCACTGTCGCGCCGTCTCCGGACAGGCCGAGCCGGACCCTGCTTACGTGGCGAGAGCAGTTTCGCGCGCGCGTCTCGCTTCGTACGACCGCAAGTGCGTCTGAACCGTGCGCAGCAACGGGTAGGCCCCAGCGTTCTGCGTGCCGCGAGCGATCAGATCGCTGATGATCTGGTCTCCCTCAATGCGCCCGTTGGCCTCGATATCCCGAAACATCGATGCGGTCAGGCTGGAGCCGGGTGTCGTGAAAATGCTGTGGATCCACTGACGGGACTTCTCGCTCGGGCGATGGCCGTTTTCGTCCGCAATAGTCGCGCATTCGTCGAGCAGCGCCTCAATCATCCCGGTGCCTCCCGCCGACACGATGTCGCCGATGGTGGATCGCATGAGGCAGGTGGCGCCCGCGCCCGTGGCGATGAGTACCCACTTCTCCCACATCTCCTGCAGGACGGTGTCGCTGCGGTTGACGTCGAAGTCACTCTGGGAGATCGCGGCCTCGATGGCCACGGAGCGGTCACTGCGGACGCCGCTGCGCTCGCCGAAGGTGATCTGATGGACGCGATTCAGGTGCAAAACGCACCCGTTCTCGTCGAGGACTGCGGAGATCTTGCATTCGCCGCCGAGCACCTGCGCGGCGCCAAATCGCGCGTCGAGCTGGTCCAGATGACGCAACCCATTGAGCAAGGGAAGGATGATGGTGTCCGGCCCGACGGCTGGCGCGACGGCGCTCATGGCACTGTCCAGGTCATACGCCTTGCAGCTCAGGAGCACCAGGTCGTAAGGTCCGGCAATGGCCTGGTCGAGCACGGTGGGTACCGTGGCGATGGAAACGTCCCCGTAGGGGCTCCGAATCTGCAGCCCAGCGTTCGCCAGCCGCTCAGCCCGTGCCGGCCGAACGAGGAACGTCACATCACGGCCGGCGGCCAGTAGACGACCGCCGAAATAGCCGCCGACGCCGCCCGCTCCCACTACCAGAATCCGCATCTCGCCTCTCGGGAAAAAGAGCCCTGCACCGCGAACCTCAACGCTAGCACCGAAACGGCGAGCGCGCGCGGCAAGGCCTGCGTGCGTCCAGCTCGCGGCGATCGCCGTCTTGCTCACGCCAGGCATCGTCGCATTGCGGACGCGTGGCATCGTCGCATCTTCCACCAGGTGTTTTTCAATGTGCCTTCGTTGACCGCCCTGCCACATCCCGCCCGCATGAGACGCTCACTTTTCGCTGTCATCACGTCAGCCTGTGCCCTGCTGATGCCGCTGTCCGTCACGCATTCGCAGGGGGCCGCCGAGCTTGCGCGATGGAAAGCGCAGGCCGCCCGGGTCACCATCATCCGCGATACGTGGGGCGTGCCACACGTGTACGGAAAGTCGGACGCCGACGCCGTGTTCGGGCTGTTGTTTGCGCAAGCCGAAGACGATTTCCATCGCATTGAGATGAACTACATCAATGCGAGTGGTCGTTTGGCGGAAGTCGAAGGGGAAGCTGAAATCTGGCGCGACCTGCGCATGAAGCTCTTCATTGACCCCGCCGTGATGAAGGCGCAGTACGCCACCAGTCCCGTTTGGCTCAAGCAACTCATGAACGCGTACGCAGACGGGTTGAACTTCTATCTGGCCACGCACCCGAGTGTGAAGCCAAAGTTGCTCACGCGCTTTGAGCCGTGGATGGCGTTGACGTTCAGCGAAGGGAGCATTGGCGGCGATATCGCCACGGTACAACTGCGTGGTATCGAAGAGTTCTACGGCAAAAAGGCGTTGCCCCCGGCCCCACGTGATGACAACGGGTTGGAGCCGGAACCACAGGGCTCAAACGGCATCGCGATCGCGCCAAAGAACACTGTGGGCGGACACTCGCTGATGCTGCTCAATCCGCACACCTCGTTCTACTTCCGGCCGGAGGTGAACGTGGTGAGTGAGGAGGGACTGAATGTCTACGGCGCGGTCACGTGGGGGCAGTTCTTCGTCTACCAGGGCTTCAACGATCGACTCGGCTGGATGCACACCACGGGTGGCGGCGACATCATCGATGAGTACGCGGAGACGGTCATAGAGCGAGGTGGCAAGTACTTCTACAAGTATGGCAGTGGTGAGCGACCGTTCATCGCCAGGCAGATCGCGCTGCCATACAGGAGCGGCGCGACCATGGCCACCCGAATGGTCACGGCCTACTTCAGTCATCATGGCCCGATCATTCGCGCCACCGACGGCAAGTGGATTGCCGTGAAGATGATGAATGAGCCACTCAAGGCGCTGACGCAGTCGTACCTGCGAACCAAGGCGCGTAGCTATGCCGAGTTCTACAAGGCCATGGAGATCCGCACGAACTCGTCCAACAACACCATTTACGCGGATGGCGATGGCAACATCGCGTACTTCCACGGCAACTTCCTCCCCAAGCGCGATACGACCATCGACTTCACCAAGCCGGTGGACGGGAGTGATCCGCGTACCGAGTGGCAGGGGCTGCACGACGTCAAGGAAACCATCACACTGTTCAATCCGAACAGCGGGTGGCTCTTCAACACGAACAACTGGCCGTGGGCTGCCGCCGGCACCAGCAGCCCGCGTCGGCAGGACTATCCGAAGTACATGTCGGCGCAGGGTGAGAATGCGCGCGGGCCGCACGCGGTGCGAGTGCTGCAGAACAAGAAGGACTTCACCATTGATGGATTGATCGCCGCGGCCAACGATTCGTATCTCACCGGCTTCGATGCGATCCTGCCGGCGCTGATTCGCGCGTACGATGGCGCGGCAGAGGGCGACACGCTCAAGGTCATGCTCGCCGAGCAGATTGGCGTGTTGCGCGGGTGGGATCAGCGCTACTCGGTGAACTCCGTTCCCACATCGCTGGCGATCTACTGGGCCATGGACATCATGTCGCGCTCCGGCGGACTGGCGCGGGCGAAGGGAATGCCGGTGGACGAGTACATCGCCACGCAGTCGACAGTGCAGGAGCGCCTGGCGGCGTTGAACCGGGCGTCCCGGAAGTTGACGGCGGACTTTGGCAACTGGAAAACACCGTGGGGCGAGATCAACCGGTTCCAGCGCACTACGGGTGACATCGTGCAGCCTTTCGACGATAGCAAGCCAAGTCTTCCGGTCGCGTTCCCGTCGGCCACGTGGGGGTCGTTGGCGTCGTTTGGAGCCGTGACCCGCAACACGAAGCGCATGTATGGTGAGAGCGGCAACAGCTTCATCGCGGTCGTGGAGTTTGGTCCGAGAATCAAGGCCAAGAGCCTGCTCGCCGGCGGGGTAAGCGGGGATCCGAGTTCAAAACACTTTGTGGATCAGGCCGAGATGTACTCGAAGAGTCAGTTCAAGGATGTGTGGTTCTACCGACAGGACGTGGAACAGCACGTAGAGCGTTCATACCACCCGGGGAATTGATGCGATCCGTCAAGCTTGTTGTTCGATCAGGCGCCATCGCCTGCACACGTTTCCTGCCGCTCGCTGCCCTGGCGACGGTGTCCGGGCTTTCGCCGTTGTCGGCGCAGCGCGCACCACGCACCGCGGGCGCGCCAGCTGCATCGGCGATTCCCGCATACAACCCGCTCACCTACTCCGACCCTGCGGCCACCAACCGCAACTTCAAGGCACTGCGGTGGCGCCTCGTTGGTCCGTTCCGGGGTGGTCGGGTGGATGCGGTGGCCGGCGATCCCACCAAACCGCTCGTGTTCTACATGGGTGCGGTGAATGGCGGTGTGTGGAAGACCGTCAACGCCGGCATGAGCTGGGAGAACCTGACCGACGGCAAGAGCGACATCTCGTCGGTGGGTGCCATCACGGTGGCTCCGTCCGATCCCAACGTGATCTACGTGGGCACCGGTGAATCACAGCTTCGCGAGGACCTTACTTACGGTACGGGCATGTATCGCTCCACCGATGCGGGGCAAAGCTGGCAGCACCTCGGGCTCACCGATACGCATCAGATCACGTCCATTCGCGTGCATCCGCAGAATCCGGATGTCGCATATGTGTCCGCGATTGGCCATGCCTTTGGCCCCAATCCGGAGCGCGGCGTTTTTCGCACCATGGATGGTGGCAAGTCGTGGAAGAAGATCCTCTTCATCAACGACTCCACCGGTGGGAACGACATCTCCATCGATCCGTCCAATCCGCGCATCATCTATGCGTCCATGTGGAAGTTTCAGCGTTCGCCGTGGGGCATGGAGGCCGGCGGCGGTCGGAGCGGGCTCTGGAAGTCGAAGGATGGCGGCGATACCTGGGTGGAGTTGACCAACAATCCCGGCATTCCCAAGGGGCCGATCGGCAAGATTGGTGTCGCGGTGTCACCGGCCAACCCGCGTCGCCTGTTCGCCTCCATTGAAGCGAAGGACACGCTCGGCGGCATCTTTCGTTCGGATGACGCCGGCGACACGTGGACGCGCACGAATGGGCAGCAGCAGTTCCAGGTGCGCCCGTGGTACTACTCGGCCGTGACGGCCGACCCCAGCAACGAGAACACGCTGTGGGTCATGAACCTGCAGGTGTGGAAGTCGATTGATGGTGGACGGACCTTTCAGCGCAATCGAGTGCCTCATGGCGACACGCATATCATGTGGGTTGACCCGAAGAACTCCGATCGGCTCATCAATGGCAACGATGGCGGCGCCACCGTCTCGCTGGATGGCGGCAAGAGCTGGAGTTCCATGGACAACCAGCCCACGGCCCAGTTCTACCATGTGATCACGGATAATCAGTGGCCGTATCGCATTTACGGGGCGCAGCAGGACAACAGCACGGTGTCCATCGCATCACGCTCGGACTTCGGCGCGATCGGCACGCGCGATTGGTGGCCGGTGGCCGGTTGTGAGAACGCGCACATCGCCATCGATCCGCGCAATCCGGCCATCACCTACGGCGGCTGCTATACGGGTATGCTGTCGCGACACGACAATCGCACGCAGCAGTCCAACGACATCGCCGTCTGGCTCAACAACTACGACGGTATCGCGGTCAAGGATGTGCCGAACCGTTTCCAGTGGACGTTCCCCGTGATGCTGTCGCCGCATGATCCCACGGTGCTGTACGCCGCATCGCAGCACTTGTGGAAGTCCACCAATGAGGGCCGCAGCTGGGACAAGATCTCACCCGACCTGACCTACGCCGACACTGCCACCATGGGACCCAGCGGCGGTCCGGTGCACAAGGACATGACGGGCACCGAGTGGTATGCGACGATCTATTCGTTGGCGGAGTCGCCGACGAACAAGGGATTGCTCTGGACCGGTTCGGATGACGGCCGCGTGCACCTCACCAGGGATGGCGGCAAAACCTGGGCCGAAGTGACACCCAAGGCGATGGCTAAACACACACGCATCACGGGCATCGAAGCGTCACGCTATGACCCCGCCGTCGCGTACATGTCGGCCACGCGCTATCAGCTGGATGACTTCAAGCCGTACTTCTACAAGACAACGGACTACGGGGTGACGTGGACGCGCATCGATGCGGGCCTGCCGATGGGAGCGTATGCGCGCAGCATCCGCGAAGATGTCGTGCGCCGCGGACTGCTCTTTGCGGCCACCGAAACGGGGGTGTTTGTCTCGTTTGACGAGGGGTCGAAGTGGGAGACGCTCCAGCTCAACCTTCCGCGCTCCAGCGTGCGTGACCTGCGTGTCCAGGGCAATGATCTCGTGGTGGCCACGCACGGTCGTGCGTTCTGGGCGCTGGATGACATCTCGGTCACCGGTGTCGCCGATGTCTGCGATCCTCGCGATTGCGGATTGAGAAAGTTTACCGTTTCCTACGATGCAGGCACGAACAAGGTGAACGGCACGTGGTCCTCGCTTCCGGGCGAT
>JANNEV010000210.1:0-14196 GCA_031379145.1 Gemmatimonadaceae bacterium | reverse complement strand
CCGAACTGCAGGTTGTTGTGATCGGTCACCTGCGACTGCACATCCACCTTGAAGGTGCGCGTGGTGAACTTCTCCCCGCCGAATACGCCATCCACGATACCGGCATCCGGAATGCGGTCGCCGCCGGCCACACCGGGTGACGGGCTCAGGAAGTTCTGGTCAAAATTGGGACGGAAGAACGGTCCCGGAATGCAGGTGCCGAGAAAGTACGGGCACGTCTCGCGCTCAAAGTTCGTCTGCGCAGCGCGGAAGGTGATGTTGCTGCGGCCGAATCGCTGCTCCAGCGACGCCACGTACAACTGCCCACGATCGCTCACGGACGGCTGAATCAGGTCTCGCGACAGCCGATTGCCGCCGTCCGAGAGAATGTTGAGCGAGTCGGCGCGATTGTTCACCAGCGCCAATGGATCGCCACGGAAGTTGTAGTACAGGCGACGGTCGTAGTTGCGAACTGCGCGCTCCGAACCGATTCCGCTGAGCTTGAGCGTGGTCTTGTCGAAGGGTAGGAACGTCATCTTGGCCACCACCTGCGAATTCTGACTGCCGCCGTAGGCCTGCCAACCACCGTTCAGATCGCGTGCGCCTGGTGGAAGCGCATCGTTGCGGGTGATGGGGCTGTTGACGGTAAAGATGTCGTTGTCAAACTCGAGCACCCGCTGCGCTTGGCTTTGCACCTGTCCGGATACCGCATAGCGAATTTTGCTGCGCGTGCCCGGCACCGGTCCAGAGAGATATCCCCGCAGCAGATTCAATCCGTTGAGCTCATCCTGCTTGGTGCCAAACACCGTGCCGGGCAACGTGGAGTTCTGGAAGTCCAGCGAACCCGACACTTCCGATCCACCCTCGCGCACCGCCTGGTTGATGACGCCGGAGAGCGCATTGCCGTACTGCGCATCCATTCCGCCGCGCTGGAAATTCACCTGTTGCACGGCCAGCGCATTCAACGACACCGCGTCGCTGCCGAACAGCGGATTGTTGATGGCGATGCCGTCTATCATGGACAGCGTCGAGCCACCGCGACCGCCGCGCACCCGCACGGGCTGCGTCGTGCTCCGTTGTTCTTCGGCCAGCGAGACCACGCCCGTGTTGGCGGGAACCTCGGTGAACCCCTGCTGCAGCGCCAACACACCGGCAATGCTGGTGACCGGAAGGCCCTGAATCTGTTCGGCGGTAATGACCGACGACGAACCGATCTGATTGCGCTCGATGAGCGGCGCCTGATCCGCTTGCACGGTGATGGCCTGCAACGTCTGATTCGAGGCGCGGAGCTGAAAATTCTGCTCGCGCGTGGCGTCGATGGAGATCACCACGTTGGTGGCGCTCACGCTCTGATAGCCGAGCCGTCGCCCCTGCACGGTGTAGGTGCCGGGCGGCACCTGGATGATGAAGTATCGACCGCTCGCGTTGGTGGTGGCGCCGAGCGTGGTTCCCTGCACCACCACGGCCGCGCCTTCCACTGGTTTGCCGGATTCCTTATCGGTCACCACACCGGTCAGCTTGCCGGATTGGGCCTGAGCGGCGGTGATTGGCGCAGACAACGCTGCGCCCAGGAGCGTCGCGACAAACCAGCGACGACGTCCGAGTGACCTCATTTCATCCTCCGGAGGGAAATGCTAGGAGTTCTGTGGCCTGACCGCACGGCTCGTCCGGCCAAGCACCTACACACGCACCTACACACGCACCTAGACACGCACCTAGACACACATATGCTCACGCACCTGCACAGACGGCGGCATCGACAGGGCACATGATCAAAGAACGGCAGCTACGACGCAGACAACTACCGCTGCCCTTCCCTGGTCAGGGAGGACGGCGGTTCTGAGCTTGGGTCAAGCTAGCCCACGCCTCGCACGTGTCAATCTGGAATGGCCGGGACCACTGCATCTCGCCCAGTCAGCTCAAACCCGATTCGTTCGCCAAGTCCCACCCTCGCGCCGGTGGGCACCACCGGGCGTAGAACAGCGCGGGGACGCGTGGCGTCACCGCCTGGGTGACGCCGGACCGAGTCAGGAGCTAACGCACCCTCGACCGGTAGGTTCGGGACAGCCGTAACGTCGCGCCGCTTCCCAACAGCAGCAGACCATCGCCTCCCGGCAGCGGGGACATTTCCCGCACGCGATCCATATTCACCACCATGCGCCGATGAATCCTGACGAACTGGCGCGGGTCCAGCCCCAACTCAATCGCGGCGATGGTACCTCGCGTTCGGTACCGCTCACCCGCGGTGTGGACCAAGATGTAGTTGCCGTCTGCCTCGAACCAATCGACGTCCAGCAGCGGCACGAAGCGCGTCCGACGGCCCTCGCGGATCAACACGCGCTTGGGTCGATCAGCGACCTTGGTTGCGGTCGTCAGCTCGGCGGTTTGTGTCAGGTCGAGCACCCCATCGCTCGCCGCAACCCTTCCGGCCGGTGTAGGCAAAGGCAGCGGACGAGCTCGCCACGGGACGGTCTCGTGTCCAGTTGGGGCGTCCACCACTCCCTCAGCGGAGTCTCGACGGCCCACGAAGGGGCCCGCCTCAGCTCGCCACGGCTCAGTCGTGTCGCGAGGTTGCGGTGCCCAGCGCTCCGCGCGATCCGCGACGCCAACCATCAATTCCACTTCAGAGCCAAACCCAGTGCTCGGCAACGATCCGGGGAACGCGGCGCGTGAGGTCGTCGTGGCACCAATCAACCGTCGCAACTCTTCCGCTGTTCGCAGGAGCGCCGACTGCAGCGCCTGATGCCGCGCGCGCACCATCGCCGCTTCAAGTCGGGGTTGCTGCACGGGCACCGGGATGAAGTCCGTGGCCTGCAACTCGAACGCACGTACGGCGTCCGCTTCGCACGCCGAAAGAAACACCACGGCAGCGGGACGCTCCGTGGCGCACAAATGCGAGATGAAGTCGAAGCCGGAGCCCGCACTGATAGACGACGCAACAATCGCCACGTCCGGAGTCAGTGTCGCCAGCGCGCGGCGCGCGGCGGCGACATCATTCCACGTCCCAACCACTTCCAGGTCGAGCTCGTGAGGCAGGGCGTCAATCTGTTGACCGAGACCAGCCGGGTGATCGCCAAGAAGTACGATGCGAGTAGGCATGCGTCGGACGAAATGAGACTCGTGAATGATCGGCGGGCGAGAACTCCGGACGGTGCACGAAACCGTCTCACTCGCATCTACGCTCGACACAACACGGGCGTTGGAAGTCCCTTCACAAGATGCGCGCGCACCGGTGCCACACGAAATCTACTGCGCGCCGAAGGCACCCCGCACCACTCACTCGCCCCGAATTTCAATTGCACTGTCAACTAAACTGGACACACCAAGAAAACTTCACGTGCCATCGCCTATCCGGCCGCAACGGCGGCTCGCCGAACACCGTCCTGCTCGACGAACCCCGTTGGGAACTCGCGACCCGAAGGTCGCGGAAGTTACGACACCGACGTTGCGCTCTCCGTCACGACGCGCACCTGATTGTCGACCACCTGCAGGAACCCACCCTGCACAACGAACTTGCGTTCGCCGTCGTTGGTCTCCAACCGCAGCGTGCCCTTGCCCAGCAGCGTCATCAACGGTGCATGCATCGGCAGGATCCCCATCTCGCCGTCAAACGCCGGCGCGACAACCGCACGCGCCGATCCATCGAACAGCACTTTTTCCGGGGAGATCACCGAGACCGTCATCTGATCGCTCACGGATCAACCCTGAAGCTTCTTCGCGTTCGTCACCACGTCATCCACACCACCGGCCATGAAGAACGCCTGCTCGGGGAGATTGTCGAACTCGCCCGCGCAGATGCGCTCGAACGAAGAAATCGTCTCTTCGAGCTTCACGTACTTGCCAGGAATGCCCGTGAACTGCTCGGCCACGGCGAACGGCTGCGACATGAAGCGCTGGAGGCGGCGTGCACGACCGACGATCTTCTTGTCGTCTTCCGACAACTCGTCCATGCCGAGAATCGCGATGATGTCCTGCAGCTCCTTGTACCGCTGCAGGATGCGCTGCGTCGTCGTCGCGGCGTTGTAGTGGCGCTCGCCGATGTACTGCGCGTCGAGAATGCGCGACGTGGAGTCGAGCGGATCCACTGCAGGATAGATGCCCAGCTCGGTGATCTTGCGGTTGAGCACGACCGTGGCGTCCAAATGCGCGAATGCCGTCGCGGGCGCCGGATCGGTCAGGTCGTCGGCTGGCACGTAGATGGCCTGCACCGACGTGATGGATCCGTTGCGCGTGGACGTGATGCGCTCCTGCAGGTCGCCCATCTCCGACGCCAGCGTCGGCTGGTATCCCACGGCGCTCGGCATGCGGCCAAGCAGCGCGGACACTTCGGAACCGGCCTGAGTGAAGCGGAAGATGTTGTCGACGAATACGAGCACATCGGCATTCTCCATATCACGGAAATACTCCGCGACCGTGAGACCCGAAAGCGCCACGCGCAAACGCGCTCCTGGCGGCTCGTTCATCTGACCGTAGATCAACGCAACCTTGTCGAGAATTCCGGCTTCCTGGAATTCGAGATACAAGTCGTTTCCTTCGCGCGTGCGCTCGCCCACGCCACAGAACACGGACTTACCACCGTGCCCCTTCGCGACGTTGTTGATGAGCTCCTGAATGATGACCGTCTTGCCGACACCGGCGCCGCCGAACAGACCGATCTTGCCACCCTTCACGAACGGGGCGACGAGGTCAACGACCTTGATGCCGGTCTCGAACACTTCCGTCTTGGGCTCGAGCGCCGTGAAATCGGGACGCTTGCGATGAATCGGCCAACGCAGTGCGTCCTTCGGAATGTCGATGCCGTTGTCGATCGGCTCGCCGAGCACGTTGAGAATGCGGCCGAGGGCAGGTGCACCCACGGGCACAGAAATCGGCGCACCGGTATCGATCACGTCCATGCCGCGCGTGATGCCGTCCGTACTGGACATGGCCACGGCACGCACCTGGTTGCGACCGACGTGCTGTTGCACCTCGACCACGACGTTGATCGCCTGCCCACCCGGCGTTTCGCCAGTGATGCGCAGGGCGTTATACAACTCGGGCAGTTCGCCGGTCCCGAACTCAACGTCGAGAACCGGACCAATGACCTGAACGATCTTGCCAACCGAAGCCGGCGCGGCGGTAGTAGCCATGAGACTGAGGAATTAATGTTGTGAGACGGACTACAGAGCGGCCGCACCGCCGACGATCTCGGCGATTTCCTGCGTGATTTGCGCCTGACGGGCCGTGTTGTACGTCCGCTTCAGCACTTGCAACATATCCGTAGCATTGTCGGTGGCGTTCTTCATCGCCGTGCGCTGCGCACTCTGGAAGCCCGCTTCTGTTTCCACGAGCGCCCGATACACCGCGTTCCGCACGTAGGCGGGCAGAAGCGCTTCGAGGATGGCATCCGACGACGGAGCGAGCAGGAAGTCGCGCGACCCCGCAGCGCTTCCTTCCGGCGGCGTCACCGGCAGCACCGCATCGGTTCCCGGCGGCGTGGACAATGCCGACTTGTACTTGGCACCAGTGACGTACACCGCATCCAACTGGCCCGCAGCGAATCGCGCCATCAACGCATCAACCAGCGACGAGGCATCCGCCGCCGACGGCTTGTCGGTGATGTCGGTTCGCTGCGCGGCGATGTTCTTGCCCAGATACTTGAAGTACCCGATGCCCTTCTTGCCAACGATGTGCATCTCCACGGCGATGCCGCGCGCTTCCCACTCGGCCATGCGCGCGCGCGCTTCCTTGATCAGGTTGGCGTTGAAGGCGCCGCAGAGACCACGATTGGCCGTGAGCAACAACAACGCGACCGTCTTGACCTGCGACGGACGTCGCAACAGCGGGAACTGCTCGGCCAGTTCTGGCGTGTACACGTGCCCAAGCATCTCGCCGAGGGCGACCGCATACGGACGGGCCGCCACGACGCGATCCGTCGCTCGCTTCATCTTGGAGGTGGCCACCATTTCCATCGTGCGCGTGATCTTGCGCGTGTTCTCGACGGACTTGATGCGTCCCTTGAGCTCTCTGCCCTTTGCCATCCGCGGTGACCGCTTAGTTGCCGAACGACTTGCCGAACTGCTCGATCGCGCGCTTCAGGTCCGCTTCGTTGTCCTTGGACAACGCCTTGGTCGAACGAATGGCATCGCCGACCTGCGGGAACTGCGCCTTCACGAACGCCAGGAAGCCCTTCTCCCAGGCGCGAATTGACGTTGTCGGCAACGTATCGAGCAGGCCGTTGGACACCGCATAGATCACCATCACCTGTTCTTCGAATCCAAGCGGTGCGTACTGACCCTGCTTGAGGATTTCCACCGTACGCGCGCCGCGATCAAGTTGGCGCTTGGTCGCTGCGTCCAGATCGGAAGCGAACGCCGCGAAAGCCTCCAGCTCGCGATACTGCGCCAGGTCGAGCCGGAGTCGGCCCGCCACACCCTTCATGGCCTTGGTCTGCGCGGATCCACCCACGCGCGACACAGAGATACCGACGTTCACAGCGGGACGCACACCGGCGTTGAACAGGTCGGTCTCGAGGAAGATCTGACCGTCGGTAATCGAGATCACGTTCGTGGGGATGTACGCCGACACGTCGCCGGCCTGCGTTTCGATGATCGGCAGCGCCGTCATGGATCCACCGGGCTTCAGGATGTTCTTGCCATCGCACACCGCGTCGTCTTCGCGCAGCTTGGCCGCGCGCTCGAGCAAACGGCTGTGCAAGTAGAACACGTCGCCCGGATACGCTTCGCGACCCGGCGGACGACGCAACACGAGCGAGATCTGGCGATACGCCGCCGCCTGCTTGGACAAATCGTCATACACGCAAAGCGTGGGCATGCCTTCGTTGTACATGAAGTACTCGGCCATCGACGCACCGGAGTACGGCGCGATGAAGAGCATCGGCGCCGGATCGGATGCGGAGGCCGCGACGACGATCGTGTACTCCATCGCGCCCGCTTCCTTGAGCTTCTGCACGACCGACGCGATGGTCGATGCCTTCTGACCGATGGCGACGTACACGCAGATGACGCCCTGCCCCTTCTGGTTGATGATCGTGTCAATCGCGACGGCCGTTTTGCCGGTGCCGCGATCGCCGATGATGAGCTCGCGCTGGCCGCGACCGATCGGAATCATCGCGTCGATCGACTTGATGCCGGTTTGCAGCGGCTCCTTGACCGGCTGCCGAACGATGATGCCGGGCGCTTCCGATTCAACCTTGCGGTACGTGCTGGTGACGATCTCACCCAGTCCATCGATGGGCCGCCCGAGCGCATCGACGACGCGACCAACGAGGGCATGTCCGACCGGCACTTCCAGCACGCGTCCGGTGCGACGGACTTCATCGCCTTCCTTGAGCTGCAAATAGTCGCCGAGGATCACGGCGCCGATGTTGTCTTCTTCGAGGTTGAGTGCCATGCCCGTAATGACGGCCTTGGTCTCGGAGCTCGTGAGCTCAAGCATCTCGCCGGCCATGCACTTGTCGAGGCCGTAGATACGAGCGATACCGTCCTTGACCTCCAGCACCGAGCCAACTTCCTCGACGTTCAGGTCAGCGAGATCAGCAGCTTCGATCTCGCGAAGGAGAATGTCCTTGATTTCGCCGGGGCGAAGGGCGGTCTGGGTGGTCATGATGCGCTGTAATGGAATGCGGAGGAATCGTTTCGGGACCAGCTTGTGAAAATTATCACAAGGTCGGTCGGGGGGCAAGACTTTCTGAAGACTGCTGCTGGAACCGATCGAGCAGATCAATCGTGCGCAAGCGCGTGAGCGAACTGGCTTTTGCACCGACCAGGCGTTGGGTCGTGCTGGACAAGTGGCTGGAGGAGGCAAACCCGAGCACTTCCGCCACATCCCGCACGTCATAGCCGGCGTTCTTTGCCAGCTCCGCCGCCGCGAGGACGCGCACCAGATCAATGACCCGCTTGAGCGTCGGAGCTCGACCCACGGCAAAGCTTCGGGACAGGTGCTCCCTGGACACGCCAAGATCGCGGGCCAGCTGGTCGGTGCGAATCGGACGTCCGGCTCGGCGGATCACCGATTGCCACACCGCGATCTGCAGCGGCGTCTCCAGACGCAGCGCCGGCGGCGGGACGTTGAGCGCGCGTTCAAAGCGAGAGGAGAACGCGAGTCGCACGATCAGATCTCGAGCGGCCGAGTCATCGACGCCCTCGACCAGCACATCGGCCACGCCGCATTCGGCGCACCGCGAGACCAGCGGCGCATCGGCGGGCAACATGGCCGTGACCACCACGAACGGCACACTCGGGAACTCCTCGGCCCGGGCGATAACTCGCAGCGCTTCCTCTCCGGCACCACCATCCACGATCACGGCATCGACAAGCTGCTTCGTGAGCTGCCGTTCGAGATCTGCGACCGATTTGATCGTGATCACGTGCGCACGTCGGCGCGGAAACGCCGTGCGAACGAGCGCGCGCGCACGTTCTCGTTTGAGCAGCGCGAGCAACAGCAGCGGCGGTGTCGCCCCGCTGTCGCTGCCACCGGCGCGGACGGGAGCCGGCATCTCAGTCGGACGCCAGAGGTGCGGGCGCCTGCGTCGGCTTCACCTCCGACGGCTCTCCGCCGCGAGTCGCGGATACATCAGCGTTCGGCGCGAGCAACGTCTCCGACGTTTCCGTTTCGCGCACCATGGCGTGCGCACGCGTGAGGACATCACGGGCGTTTGCGTACGACACGAGCCGGACCGCTTCATCAAACGGAGCCCAACGACACGCGGTGATGCCTTCCTCACGCTGGGGTACCGTACGCGCGCTGTCGGTGTGCATGAGAAAGAAATGACACACTTTGTGCACCAGTTTCCCACGAAATCGAAAGAACCAGTCAATCGTCTCGATGGCCCCGTCGAGGCTGAGGAACTCCAGGCCTGTCTCTTCGCGAACCTCACGCATGGCAGCCGCGTCCGGTTGCTCGTTGACTTCGAGATGTCCCTTGGGAAACCCCCAGTTGCGATAGCTGTCGCGAATGAGCAGGAACAGCGGCGTACCGTCGTGCACACGATAGACCACGCCACCGGCGGATGTCTCGAGTTTGGCGCGCCCGGCGTGCTTGTGCTGCTCCGGTTGATCGTTCACGGGAATCGCAGGGGTCGCGGCATGCGTGGTCAACCCGCCACGGCGGCATCTGCCGCAGTCGCCATGCCGATCATGGGGGCGGTGCCCTCGAGCGTCGCGCGCCCTTCGATGAACTGTCGAACCAACGGGTCGGTGCTCTGCTGAATCTCGCGCACGGTCCCGACCTGGCGCACCGTGCCTTCGTAGAGCATCGCGATCTTCGTGCCCACGGTGTATGCGCTACGCATGTCGTGCGTGATGACGATGCCGGTCACGCCGAGCTGCTCGCGCATACGCACCATCAGCGCATCGATCGTCGCCGATGTGACCGGATCGAGTCCCGTCGTGGGCTCATCGTACAGGATGTACTTCGGACGCAGTGCGATCGCCCTGGCGATGCCGACGCGCTTTCGCATGCCGCCCGAGAGCTCAGCGGGCATGCGACGCTGCACGTCGGGCAGGTCCACCAGCGCAAGCGCTTCATCGACGCGGGTGGTGATTTCCGATTCGCTCAGCTTGCCCTGCTTTCGGAGTCCCATCGCGACGTTCTCGCCGATGGTCATGGAGTCGAAGAGCGCCGCGAACTGGAACACGTAGCCGATCTGTCCACGCAGTGTGTAGAGCGCATCCCGGGACAGCTGATCAACACGCTGACCATCGACCCAGACTTCGCCGGCATCCGGCTCGAGGAGTCCGACGATGTGCTTGATCGCCACCGACTTTCCGGTACCGGAATAGCCGATGATGACCATGGTTTCGCCCTCGTTGACAGTGAGGGAGAAGCCGCGGAGCACCTGTTTCTGGCCAAACGCCTTGTAAAGGTCCTTGAGCTGAATCATGAGATCACGAATATGTTGGCCGGAGCGTCGCGGAGTAAGCCGTCACCGTCCGGGGCCGTGTTCAAACGAAAAAGCGGGCCGCGACCAACGCGACCCGCCATCCCGATTCGTGTACGACTCGTCCCGCCGATGAATCAGGCGGCGAAACTCGAGAGCGCCCGACCCACATCGCCTTCGCGCAACCGCTTGAGCGCGCGGTCCCGAAGCTGCCGGACACGCTCGCGAGTCACGCCGAGCATGCTGCCAATCTCCTCGAGGGTGTGTTCGCGTCCGCCTTCGAGACCGAAATAGAGCCGCAGCACCTTCGCATCGCGCGGGGGCAGCGTGGACAAGGCCTGCTCGATCTCGTCCGTGAGGAAGCGATTCATCGCCTCTTCCTCAGTGTCCGGCATTTCGTCGGCGACGAACCGCTCGATCAGCGAGCGGTCGCCGTCGGGATCCATGGGCGCGTCGAGCCGCACGTCGCCGGTGTTGAGCGCGGCCAGGGACTGCACCACATCGACTGAGAGGCCGGTGACTTGCGCCAGCTCTTCCGGAGACGGTTCACGGCGCAACTTCTGCCGCAGGATCTCCGACGCCTTGATGATGCGCGAAAGATCGGCGGTGCGGTTGAGCGGAACGCGCACCGTGCGGCCCTGGCGCGCGAGCGACGACAGAATGGCCTGACGAATCCACCACACGGCGTACGAGATGAACTTCACGCCCTGATCGGGATCGAACTTCCGGGCGGCCGTGAGCAACCCTACGTTGCCCTCGCCGATCAGATCGATGAGCGGGAGGCCACGGTTCTGGTACTTCTTGGCCACGGAGATGACGAAGCGCAGGTTGCGCTTGACGAGCTCCTGCAGCGCGTCCTGGTCACCCGCACGGATCTTTTTGGCGAGCTCAATTTCCTCGGCACCCTTGAGGAGCGGGTAGGTGCTGACCTCGTAGAGGTATTGATCGAGGATGTCTCGCTCGGGCTCGGTGGGCGCGATGCCCGCGGGTGCCGCGCGACGGCGCTTCCGCTTGACGTCAGTCATGGATCTCTATGGTCCTCGGGACGCGACATCGTCCACGAACTAAAGTGCTGGGAAACGGAATCCGACACTGACCCTACGGCCAGTCGGGGCTGCGGCGCCCACACGACAACGCTTGCCGAGGGTCGCATCACTTGAACGAAACGGCACAATTTGATGCGCGATCTGACTAGCCCAACAAGATACGCCATCAGGATCTTTTCGCCAGTGCAAATCGCGCGCGTTCTGCTTGACGACAGACATACACCTGACTAGACTGCGCGGTTCCTGATGCCCTCGCCGCCGTGCTGCTTCATGAAGCGCGACTGCGGGGGTGTCGCGCCCCGGGGGCGTAGCTCAGTTGGGAGAGCGCTTGAATGGCATTCAAGAGGTCAGCGGTTCGATCCCGCTCGTCTCCATCCCGGTTCGCTTCTCGATCGTCCATGTAGTGTTCGCGGGCAGCGAGCTCCGTCCAGATATAGCAGTGTTGGTGTGATGTTGCGGGAATAGCTCAGTTGGTAGAGCACAACCTTGCCAAGGTTGGGGTCGCGGGTTCGAGTCCCGTTTCCCGCTTGCGGTCTAGCTGTTTTGATGATGTCGTTGTAGTGTCGCTCGATGTCAGCACATCGTCACTACATCGTTGGGTCGTTAGCTCAGTTGGTTAGAGCGCCACGTTGACATCGTGGAGGTCACAAGTTCGAGTCTTGTACGACCCATGCTGTTGCGTTGTGTGGTAGGGGCGTGGCGGTTGTGAGACGTGCCGCGACTGGCTACGATGTGGGACTCGTCGCAATGCCGTATTGCGACGAGGAGGGGATGGTTTTGCGCCCATAGCTCAATTGGATAGAGCATCTGACTACGGATCAGAAGGTTGGAGGTTCGAGTCCTTCTGGGCGCACTGGGGAAGTGGACGGCAGGGATTGCGCAGCACGAGTCGATTTCAACGGGGCGTAGCTTAGCCCGGTAGAGCGCCTGCTTCGGGAGCAGGAGGTCGCAGGTTCAAATCCTGTCGCCCCGATTGAACGAAAGCCAAGCCCTTCAACGACTTCCGTCGCTGAGGGGCTTGATTCGTTTGGGGGATCGCGCGGTAGTTGTCGCGCCGAATACCTGCGGGATACCTGTTCGCGGGCAAAAGCACACCCCGGCCAGCCGAAGCCGAACCGGGGTGCAGGCACGCGCCAGCGGGAGCCGCTACGCCGCGCTGTGTATCGCGTCCACGGCGTCAGCGATCGCATCCCGCAGCGACGCGAGGTCGTCTCGCAGGATTCGCAGCGGCGGCAGGGCAACCGCTGCGTTGGGCGCGTCGTCGCCCCGCTCGCGTGTGATCGCGACGGAGACGTAGGGATCGTCGCGGGTGGCGCTGATCGCCACGCTAAAAGGCGCGCCGTGGTTGCTGGCGCTCGTACTCGTGATGGCGACAGCGCGGACGGTGTGACGGGACGGTTGAGACACGCGGCGGCTCCAATGCGGGGGTGTGGAGAGGAAGGGCGGTAGCAGGCTGAACGGGTGGCGTGTCCCGGTCGGGTTATACACGGCCTGTCACGGCAGCGCAAGGCCCGCGACAGCGCTCAGGGCAGCTCCCGGCGCTGAAATCGGCGGGCCATCCTGCGTGTGGCACTTCCGCCCGCGCACCCGCTTGCTCGTTGAATCAGCAGACTACCCGGCTCGCCAGCACCGCGAGCCCCGACCCCGCCCTCACATGCTTTTACGAACGAAGGAAGCCGCCGCGCTGCTGGGCCTCAAGCCGAAGACGCTGCAGAACTGGCGGCTGGAAGGCCGTGGGCCGGTCTGGCTCTCACTCGGCAGTCGCATCATCCGGTACGCGCCCGACGCCATCGCCGCGTGGATCGACAGTGAAGCCGCGAAGAGCACCCCCCAAACGCACAGCACCCCGGTGGTGGCCGGGGTGCGTGGGGAGGGCTGAGCGATGCAGCCCGACAAGAACAATGGTGATGATGACGCTACGCGCACCGCGCGGTGGATGCAAGCCATGTGGATGGTCGCGCCGCTCGCGATCGCGGCGGGCATGTGCGACCCCTATGCCGACCCGCGCGCCATCCCTCGCGGCACCGCTGCGGCGCGCCGTCTCTTTGGTTCGTGGAAGCGCAACGCCAGCCGCGTGCGGCTAGGAGGGAACGATGTCGGGTGACGCCCTGACTCGCGTGCGGGACGCCCTCGCGGCGCGCGGCTGTCGCATCGTCCCAGCGAAGAACGGCGGGTTCAAGGCGCAGTGTCCTTCGCACGACGACGGAACGCCAAGCCTCGACGTGAAACAGGGCGACACGGTACAGGGCGTGGTCATCATCTGCCGGGCTGGGTGCACGCGCGAAGCCGTGCTGTCGGCTCTGAGGCTCACCGAAGCTGACCTCTTCGACGCACCGCGCACCGCACGCGATGGCCGCGATGCGTCGCAGGCGCACCCTCGCGCTTACCGTCCCGATCGCGCCGCGTCGCAGCCGTCGCAGGGGTTGACCGCAGTCACCGTGAGTGAACTTCGCGAAGCACCAACCGATCCGGGAGGCGACGAACCCGGCACGCATCTGCCGCGCCCGATTGGGGGCGCTGTCTGTGAATACGCCTATCACGACGCGAACGGCGTGCGCGTTGGGGTCGTGGTTCGATTGGAGCCCAAGAGTAGGGGATTCCTGCAATACTCGGGGGACGGTTCATCCGGCGTGCCAGACGCAGCGGACGGCACGCCGCACCCGTTGAAGGTCACGCTGTACCGTCTGCGTGAGCTGCTGGCGGGCATCGCGGCACAGCGCACCGGCTTCGTGGTCGAAGGGGAGAAGGACGTCGGCGCTATGTGGGCCGCTGGCTTCGTAACGACATGCAACGCAGGCGGCGCGGACAAATGGCGCGACGATCACGCGCGCCCCTTCGCAGGCGCGAAGCGTGTTGTGGTCATTCCCGACAACGACGCAAGTGCGGGAATGGGGCACGCCATCGCCGTCTGCGAATCCTTGCGGCGAGTGGTGCCCGACGTGCCGGTGAAGCTCGTTGAGCTGCCGCGTGAGCTGAACGGGTACGCGGTGAAGGACGCCGCCTCCTTCTTCGCCGCAGGCGGCACGGCTCGCGAACTGCGCAGGCTCGTCGAGGAAGCACCCGACTGGCCGGGAGCTACGCCGGGCGACGCGGCCTCGTGGCTTGACGGCTTCGCGCCGAGAATGTCGGACCTGATACTGCGCCCGGAACTGCTCGCAGTGCCGACGCCATGCATCCCGTTCCTTGCGTGGGATGGCCGCGTAACCCTCTTCTCCGCACGCGAGAAAAGCGGAAAGTCTACGCTCGTGGGTCAAGCGGTCGCCGCAATGACGCGCGGAGCGCCGTTCCTCG
>JANNEV010000174.1:0-10446 GCA_031379145.1 Gemmatimonadaceae bacterium | reverse complement strand
ACGAACTGCTCGGCCAGAAGTACGAGTTCAAGATCATCAAGCTCAACAAGCGTCGGCGCAACATTGTTGTCTCGCGCCGCGTGATTCTCGAGGCCGAGCGCGCCGGCAAGCGCGAGAAGCTGATGAAGGAGCTGCAGAAGGACCAGGTACGGAAGGGCGTGGTCAAGAACATCACGGACTTCGGCGCATTCATCGACCTTGGTGGCGTCGACGGCCTGTTGCACATCACGGACATGTCGTGGGGCCGCATCTCGCATCCGAGCGAGATGGTGCAGATCGGCATGGAGCTCGAGATCAAGGTGCTCGACATCGATTGGGAGCGCGAGCGCATCTCCCTCGGTCTCAAGCAGCTGCAGTCGTATCCGTGGAAGGATGTCGCCGCCAAGTACCCGGTCGGCACGCGCGTCAACGGCAAAGTCGTCTCGATCACCAACTACGGCGCGTTCATCGAGCTGGAGCCGGGTATCGAAGGGCTCGTGCACATCAGTGAAATGAGCTGGACGCGCAACGTCCGTCACCCGTCGAAGATCGTCAGCATCGGCGAAGCGATCGAGGCGGTGGTGCTCAAGGTCGACGAGAGCGAGGAGAAGATCTCGCTCGGCATGAAGCAGACCGAGCAGGATCCGTGGGTCATTCTGCCGCTCAAGTACCCGGTAGGTACGCGCATCAACGGAAAGGTCCGCAATCTCACCAGCTTTGGTGCGTTTGTTGAGATCGAGCCCGGCATCGACGGCCTCATTCACATCTCTGACATGTCCTGGACGAAGCGCGTTCAGCACCCGTCGGAAGTCGTGAAGAAGGGCGACGCCGTGGATGTGGTCATTCTCAACATCGATAGCGAGAACAAGCGCATTTCCCTCGGCCTGAAGCAGGCAGAGGAAGATCCGTGGCTTCGCATCGGTGAGACCTATCCCGTCGGCACAGACCTCCCCGGTTCAGTCGTTCGCCTCATGGACAAGGGAGTCGTGGTCGATCTTGGCAACGATATCGAAGGGTTTGTGCCGGTAAGCCAGCTCAACCCGGAAGGTACGGTGACCAACCCGGCAGACTTCGCCTGGGAGACGATGAACCTCACCATGCGCGTGCTGGAGGTGGATCCTATTCATCGCCGCATCGTACTGGCCGTGACCGGGGTCCCCGAGGAGCAGCCGCCGAAGCCGGACACGCCGAGCAAGGTCCATAGCTCCGAGGAAGAACTCGGTTTGATGTAAGCCTTCACTGTGCCTGATGTACGAGCGGCCCTCCAGAGCATCGTCTGGAGGGCCGCTCGCGTTTCGAACGTGGTGCTCTTCTGGTTGGGACGTTTGGCAACCTGTATCGCACCAAGCCACGGTGCAGGCAACGCTGCCCAGTCAGTCGGGCTGTGACGCCTGTCCAACAATCAGGGTGACTGCGTCCTCGCTCTTTCGGCTGGCGGCCGAACCGCCCTTCGCCGGAGTCAGTCGTGTCTTCGGCGCGCGGAGCCCGGCCAGCGCAACGAACAGCGACCCGACGGCGAACAATGTGGTCAACGCCAGCACACGTATCACCGTGATGTTGAACTGCTCCAGTGCTCGCGACTGCACGATGGTCTTCAGCTGGAGTGCGTCAAGAGAAAACAGGGCAATCGAGGCGAAAAGCACGAGACAAATTACCCCCGCGATCGCTCCGACAATGAGGGAAAACAGGCGACTCTGCATGCCTCGCGCGACCAGCATGATCATCGCGAGCCCGACAAACGGAAGGAGGATGGCCGCGGACAGGACGTTTGCTGCGCTGAATCGCCACTGAATGTTCCCCAGCTGCAACGGCCACAGCTGCGAGCCCACCTGTGCAAACGGCACGACAATGAGCAGGATGGACGCGACGTAGAGGATGCGACGCGCGGGCGCATCGTTCTCGAGCTGGAAGTAGTCTGACATTGGGGAGGGATGGATAGCGGCAGGGCGATCAGAAGCGAGAGACTGATGACTTCTGGTCGGAAGCGAGGGCACTAGTGCAATGCAACGGACATCTGGTTGAACCTCGTGGCAATCTCACGCCCGATATTGTAGCACGCAAACACGGGATGCGAATGCGCTGCAGGGCCGATGTTTCAGAAGTTAATGTGCTTCTAAGCGACCTCAGCAGCAACGCCATTCGCCAATGGACGGCCACACTGTCTGCTCCGTCACACCGCGGGCACCCTCGGCCCTCTCGACTTCGTGAATCGCGCCCATTGCGCCGGGTCAGTGACACTCAATTGCCTCAGAGTGACAAACGCTAAAGGCCGAGCAAGTCAGGGCCGATAACAGTGCATGCGAGGACGGTAGTCCGGGCGCTTGCCGGAACCGCCAGTACCACGCCCCAACGCTAGGACAGCCAGAGGCCGCGATGCCGCGAATCTCATTGCCCGCCAACAGTCCGTGGAGATCCAACCATGCAATTGCTACCCGTTCGGCGCCTGCTCGTGCCCACCGTTGCTGCCCTGCTCTTCGCTGGGCCGTTCGCCGGAAGCGCGGCGGCTCAGGACGACAAGGTGTATCCGATTAACGAACTCTCGAATCCGCCGAAACTGACATCCACCGCGCTCGCTGCGCGTCTGATTCAGGAGTCCTACCCGGCAGACCTGAAAAGCCGTGGCGTCGGCGGAATGGTGGAACTGCAGTTCATTGTGGACGCGAAGGGGAAGGTGGATCCGGCATCCGTCGAAGTCGTGGATGCCACCCAGACGGCGCTTGGTGAGGCCGCGCGCAAGGTGGTGTCCCGCCTCGATTTCTCGCCAGGGAAGTTGAACGGCGCGGCGGTTCGTACCAAGGTGGTGCTGCCTATCATCTACAAGCCGCAGTAAGGACACACGCCCGATCCCGACCGGTCGGGTGGAACGCAATAAGCCGTTGGTGTTCGCAGCGCATCGCGGCTAACGGCCACGAAGCCGATTGCCTCAGGGTGATCGGCTTCGTCTATCGCGGCCCGATCGCTCCGCCGGGTTCGTCTGCACGGCTGAAACGCTGGTCGCTGTCGCCGCACGGCTGTAGGTTCCTGCTCCATGTCCATGCGCGAAAAACTCGAACGGCTTGCGGTCGCACGCGACGCAGCTGAGCAGGGCGGAGGGGCGGCGCGTCTGGCGGCGCAGCACGCAAAGGGAAAGCTATCGGCACGCGAGCGCCTCGACGTGCTCCTCGACGACGGCAGCTTCGTTGAGGTCGACAGATTCGTGACGTCACGGACGTCGGCGGATGGCGAAACTCCCATCTACGGCGACGGCGTCGTCACTGGGCACGGGCGTATCGATGGCCGAATCGTGTACGTCTTCTCGCAGGACTTCACCGTGTTCGGCGGGTCGCTGTCAGAGTCACATGCGGCAAAGATCTGCAAGGTGATGGACCTCGCGCTGAAGAACGGCGCACCGGTCATCGGACTCAATGATTCCGGCGGCGCGCGCATTCAGGAAGGCGTCGTGTCTCTCGGTGGCTATGCCGATATCTTCCTGCGCAATACGCTCGCCTCAGGCGTGATTCCACAGATTTCTGCCATTCTTGGCCCATGCGCCGGCGGTGCCGTATATTCGCCCGCCATTACGGATTTCATCTACATGGTGCGCGGCACGAGCTTCATGTTCGTGACTGGGCCCAACGTGGTCAAGACGGTCACGCACGAAGACGTCACAATGGAACGTCTCGGCGGAGCGGATACCCACGCGGGCACCAGCGGTGTTGCCCATTTCGCGTGCGACTCAGAGTTGGCGTGCTTGCAACAGATTCGCGAGTTGTTTCGCTTCGTGCCGTCCAACAACGTGGACGAGCCGCCGCGTGGAACCGGGCGCGATCCCCGCACGCGGCGCGACGAAGCACTGCTGGACGTGATTCCCGAGAATCCGAACAAGCCGTACGACATGCACGAAGTCATTCGGTGTGTGATGGACGATGCCGAGTTCTATGAGGTGATGCCGGACTTTGCGGGTAACATTCTCGTCGGCTTCGCACACCTCGGGGGGTACAGTGTTGGCGTGGTGGCCAACCAACCGTCGGTGCTTGCTGGTGTGCTCGACATCAATGCGTCAATGAAGGCGGCTCGCTTTGTCCGTTTCTGCGACTGCTTCAATATTCCCATCGTGACTTTCGAGGATGTTCCTGGATTCCTGCCTGGAGTGGCGCAGGAACACGGCGGCATCATCAAGCATGGCGCGAAGCTGTTGTATGCGTATTGCGAGGCCACCGTGCCCAAGCTTACGGTGATCACCAGGAAGGCCTATGGCGGTGCCTACGACGTCATGAGCAGCAAGCACATCCGGGGCGACTTCAACGTCGCGTGGCCAACGGCGGAGATCGCGGTGATGGGACCCAAGGGAGCGGTGGAGGTGCTCTACCGGAAGGAGATCGGAGAGAGTAGCGATCCCGTCGCCGCCGCTGAGCTCCGCGTGAACGAGTACACCGAGCGGTTCGCCAATCCGTACATTGCGGCGGCGCACGGCTACGTGGATGACGTTATCGATCCACGCGACACGCGTCCTCGCCTCATCGAGGCGCTGGATACCCTTCGCGGAAAGCGAGATCGCAATCCCGCGAAGAAGCACGGAAACCTTCCGCTGTGAGCACTGGAATGTTCCGCAAGGTGCTGATTGCCAATCGCGGGGAGATTGCGCTTCGCGTCATTCGCGCGTGTCAGGAGCTTGGCGTGCGTACCGTTGCCGTGTATTCGGACGCCGACGTCCACGCGCCCCACGTTCGTGAAGCCGATGAGGCGGTCCATATTGGTCCGGCGCCAGCGGCCCAGAGTTATCTGCTGGGCGACCGGCTGATCGACGTGGCGTTGCGTACCGGCGCGGAAGCCATCCATCCGGGGTACGGCTTCCTGTCCGAGCGCGCCTGGTTTGCCCGCGCGGTAACCGAGGCCGGTCTTGTGTTCATCGGCCCGCCCGCCGATGCCATCGATGCGATGGGATCCAAGACGGCAGCGCGCCAGTTGATGGTGGAAGCGGGAGTACCTGTGGTTCCCGGCACGACCACGGCACTCCGCGACGCCGACGAGGCACTTGCGGTTGCGCTGTCATTCGGCTTCCCGGTGCTCCTCAAGGCGGCGGCGGGTGGCGGAGGAAAGGGAATGCGGGTGGTGCACCACGCCTCCGACTTGGCCGACGCATTGGCTTCAGCACAGCGCGAGGCGCGCAACGCGTTCGGCGACGACGCCGTGTATGTCGAGAAGTACATCGACGGGCCCCGGCACGTGGAAATTCAGGTACTCGCCGACCGGCATGGCAACGTGATGCACCTCGGCGAGCGCGAGTGCTCCGTCCAACGACGTCACCAAAAAATGATCGAGGAGGCGCCGAGTGTGGCGGTCACGCCTGAGCTGCGTTCTCGTATGGGGGCGACGGCAGTCGCCGCTGCCCGCGCGGTGGGCTACGTGAATGCCGGAACCTGCGAGTTCCTGCTCGACCGCTCGGGGGAGTACTACTTCCTTGAGATGAACACCCGGATTCAGGTAGAGCATCCCGTCACCGAGCTCGTCACAGGATTGGATCTGGTCCAATGGCAGATCCGAGTGGCGGCGGGCGAGGTGTTGCCTTTTGCCGAGAAAGAATTCCAGCCTCGCGGTTGGGCGATCGAGTGCCGGATTACCAGCGAAGATCCCACCAACGGATTCTTGCCGTCAACGGGTCGCATCAGTTTTCTCCACTTGCCGAGTGGTCCAGGCGTGCGCTGGGACGGCGGAATCGAGACCGGGAGTGAGGTCGGACTGTACTACGATCCCATGCTGGCAAAATTGATCGTACATGCCGCCACGCGTCCGCTCGCCATCGCCAGAATGCGGCGTGCCTTGCTCGAGCTCACGATTGATGGCGTAGAGACGTCACGCGGATTCCACCTGCGCGTCATGGATCATCCAGCGTTCCAAAGCGGAGACATCTCCATTCAGTGGCTCGAACAGACCCTTCCGGCGCTAACGAGCCCCGCAGCGACCCCTGACGCGATTCGTCTCGCGGCGATTGCGGCGGCGCTCGTCACGCATGCGGAACGAGCGGCGGGCGCGGGGAACCCGGGCGTGGGCGCGTCGTCCGGGAGCGCGACACCGCCGCCTGCAGTCAGCCATGGTCGGTCCGCTTGGGAAGCGTTGGCACGCGTCGAAGCCATCCGGCCCCGATAGTGGCGCGTCGAGGAGGGCGCTCGGCGCGCGGCAGGCGAGAGTCGCAGTCCGCCGCTGGGGCGGCGCGCACACGAGCACGTGCGGAGTCTGTGGCGACGCTCCGGGTGGAGAGCATCGCGGCGGGGGGTGATGGCGTTGGTCGAATCGACGGCTTGGCCTGTTTTGTGCCACGGACGGCGCCCGGGGATCTGGCGCAGGTGGCCGTGCAAACGCACGCTCGGCACGCTCGAGGACGGATCTTGCAGCTCCTCGAGTTATCCGCTGACCGAGTTGCGCCACTCTGCCGTCACTATGAGGCGGATCGATGTGGCGGGTGCCAGCTGCAGCATCTCCATGGAGACGCGCAACGGCACGCGCGGCTGACGATCGTTCAGGAAGCACTTCGACGGATTGGGAAACGCGACGTCCCTCGTGCCGAACTCGTGTCTGGCGCGGAGTGGGGGTATCGGGGCAGGCTGACCTTGACGCTCCGGGCGCGCGGCGGGACTTGGATCGGAGGGCTGCATCCGTTTGATGACGCGTCCCGCGTCTTCGCGCTTGAGGAGTGCGCCATTTCCGACCCGATGCTGGTCGCGGCATGGCACGCAGTACGCGCTGTCGCTCGCGGCCTGCCGGAGGCTGGGGCGCTGCGCTTGGCATTCCGTCGCATCGTGCCGTCGGACCATGACGCTGCGAGCGCCGTAGTGCTGGTGGTGATCGGGGGCACCGTGTGGCCGGAATCAGGTGCCTGGGCAGCGGCGCTCCTGCGCGCTCATCGCGCTCTGGCGGCCATCTGGTGGGAGTGTGACGACGGCGAGCGACAGGCACTCGCGGTGCGCGGCGATTCTCACGCGGTTCCGCGCGAGCGCGCTGACGATGGCGGCGTGGATTCCCAGTTCCTGAGTTCGCCGACGGACGACGGTCCCCAGGCCGACGAGGCACTTGCGTTCGCGCAGGTGAATGCCGAAGTGGCGTTGGCGCTCCGCGCGTACGTTTTACAGCGAGTCGAGACCTTCGCTCCGTCGCATGTGGTGGATGGTTATGCTGGCGTCGGCGTTCTCAGCGAACTGTTACAACAGGCCGGCATTCGAGTGACCGCCATCGAAGCCGACCTTGCCGGTGCGGCTGAGGCTCGCAAGCGACTGCGCGGGTATGTGGGAACACAGGTGATCGCAGACACCGTCGAGGAGGCCTTGGCCTCTGTATTGCCTGCTGATGTGGTCGTGTTGAATCCACCGCGTCGCGGAGTGGATGTCCGGGTCACCGCGCTGCTCGCGACCGCCGCGACGCTCGGCGTGCGTGGCATCGTGTATGTGAGCTGCGATCCGGCCACACTCGCGCGTGACGTTGCGAGACTGCCATCATGGAGAATTGCAGCATTGCGTTGCTTCGACATGTTCCCGCAAACGGCGCACGTGGAGACGGTGTGCGTTCTCGTCCCGGAGGCGACATGAAGTACGTGGTGAACGTGAACGGCACGCGAGTGGTCGTGGAGCTTGATGGCGGCTATGCCACCATCGACGGCGAACGCATGGCGGTGGCGCTGGCCGCCGTGGCGGGCACACCGATCCAACTCGTGCGGGTGGGAGATCAGCTACATCGGGTCCTGGCGCGCCGAGGTGATCGGCGCGGCGCTTGGACGCTGGATGTCGACGGGGTCCGATATCTGGCGGACGCCATGGACGAGCGGATGCGGACCTTGCGAGACCTCACCGAACTCGCGTCAGCGTCGTCCCGCCCCGCGCCACTGGTTGCCCCGATGCCAGGACTAGTTGTGCGAGTCTCCGTCTCGGTGGGCGACGAAGTGATGACCGGACAAGCGCTCGTGACCGTGGAAGCCATGAAGATGGAGAACGAACTCCGCGCGGGCTCGGCGGGAGTGGTGATGCGCATTCACGCGGTACCCGGAACCGCGGTAGAGAAGGGTGCCGTTCTCATCGAGTTGGGCCCGGTGGCCGCGCCGTAGGCGGCCGACCGGGGGTGCTCGGTCAGTTCTTGACCGGCGCGGCGTTCCGCGTGCGATTGACGGCCTTGATGACCATGAAAATCGTAAACGCCACAATCAGAAACGTGATGATCTGATTCACGAACATGCCGTAGTTCAGGGTTGCCGCTCCAGCTTTCTGCGCCTCGTCGAGGGTCGCGAAGGGCCCTCCGCTCCCGAGCGTGACAAAGCGGTTCTTGAAGTCCACACCGCCGGTCAGCAGTCCAACCACGGGCATGAGGATGTCACCGACCAAGCTGTCGACGATCTTTTGGAAGGCACCACCAATGACCACACCGACCGCGAGGTCCATGACGCTGCCCTTCATGGCAAATTCCTTGAACTCTGAGGCCATGCCCATCGGTGACTCCGTGCAACAGGGTGAGGTAAGCGGGAGGTCCGACGTTGAACCGACCACGCGGCGTCGCGGATTCTCCATCTCGGTCGGGTTCGGCGCAAGGTCGTGTGTCACAGTGCGGTCGGATCGACGGAGCGTCTGCGCCGATTGACACGTAGTGGCTTCTCAAGTATCGTTCGGGTCTGTGGCAAATCCGCCCGCGGTGGTTCCGGTGTCGATGCAAGGCGCCAGTAGGTGTTCGCGGGGGATTGGTTTCGGTCGAACGTGATCGCACGCGCAAGAGCGGTTCAGTGCTGTGGCACTGCGCTCCTGTGACGATGTGTGTCGCGTGTGCCGTATTCCCGCGACAGGCAAGCTACGGCCGGCCCGCTCGGGGCCGTCCTCGTTCCGGGCGCCCGCCGGGTGCCACACCAAGACGCACGAATGAAGACCTACAGCGCGACTCCCAAAGATATTGATCGGCGGTGGTACATCGTCGACGCCGAAGGCATGGTGCTCGGTCGCTTGGCCACCGAAATCGCGAAGATCATTCGTGGCAAGCATAAGCCGATGTTCACGCCGCACATGGACACGGGTGACTTCGTCATCGTGATCAACGCGTCGAAGGTCCAGGTGACCGGACGCAAGGCTGAACAGAAGACGTACTTCAGCCACACTGGCTACATGGGCCACGAAAAGCACACGCCGTTTGCGACGGTCCTGGCGACGCACCCGGAACGGGTGATCGAGAAGGCCGTGTACGGCATGCTCCCCAAGACGGCGTTGGGCCGTCAAGTGCTGCGCCGCAAGCTGCGCGTCTATCCTGGTGCTGAGCACCCGCACGTCGCGCAGATGCCGTCGACGCTGTCGTTCTCCCACGCTGAGGCCAAGTAATGTCGGATCAGATTCAGGCCGTTGGCCGTCGGAAGCGCGCCGTGTGTCGTTTGTACCTCACACCCGGCTCCGGCAAGTGGGATGTGAATGGGCGGACGCTTGGTGACTATTTTCCGCGCCCCACGCTCGTCTCGGCAATCCAGCAGCCATTCACGCTGACGGACACCCTCGGGCGGTTCGACATCAAGGCCGTGCTGGATGGCGGCGGCGTTGCCGGTCAAGCGGGTGCGGTGCGTCTGGCGATTGCGCGCGCGCTCGTGAAGATCGACGAAACCAACCGGAAGAAATTGCGCGAGTTCGGTCTGCTCACGCGCGATGCGCGCGAGGTCGAGCGCAAGAAGCCGGGCCGTTCCGGCGCACGTAAGCGGTTCCAGTTCTCCAAGCGTTGAGCCGGGCGGCTCAGGCCGCCGCTCCACGTATCCTGCACACCCTCCGAGTCTGGTGCGGGTGCCGAGTCCCCCGGGACTCGGTCGCACCGGACGGGGACGAGGGTGGACGAATTCAAAACCTCCAGTCGTACTCAACATGACCAGTCCGTCCCTCGAGCAACTGCTCGCCGCGGGAGTGCACTTCGGGCACCAGACCCGTCGTTGGAATCCCAAGATGCGCCGCTTCATTTTCGCCGAGCGCAACGGCATTCACATCATCGACCTGCAGAAGACGCTTCGGCAGATCGACTTGGCGACCAAGCTGGTCCGCGAAGTAGTACTGCGCGGAGAGCAGGTCCTGTTTGTCTGCACGAAGCGCCAGTTGGCTGCCATAGTTCAAGCGGAGGCCGAGCGCTGCGGCGCGATGTTTGTGACTGAACGCTGGCTCGGCGGCATGCTCACGAACTTCCAGACCGCCAAGAAGCAGATCCGGAAGCTCAAGGAGCTCGAGGCAGGAGCGGAAGACGGTACGCTGGCCAACTATACCAAGAAGGAACAGCTCCTCATGTCGCGTCAGCGCGAGAAGCTGTCCAAGTATCTCTCCGGCATCAAGACGATGACGCGCCTTCCAGGGCTGCTCTTCATCATCGACTCGAAGAAGGAGCGCATCGCGGTGAGCGAGGCGAACAAGCTTGGTGTACCGATCGTCGCCATCGTCGATACGAATGCCGACCCAGACCTGATCACCGTCCCGATCGCTGGTAACGATGACGCGATTC
>JANNEV010000170.1:0-1816 GCA_031379145.1 Gemmatimonadaceae bacterium | reverse complement strand
CTGCTGCTGGAGGTGTTCGCGCGCACTGCGCGTGGGGCCACCCAGCTGGTGCTCGTGACGGGTGCGCCCGGCGCCGGCAAGTCGGTGCTGGTCAACGAACTGCAAAAGGCGGTGCTGGATGCAAACGGGCACTTTGTCTCGGGCAAGTTCGACCAGTATCGGCTGGATATGCCGTACGCCGGCATCGTGCATGCGCTCCGCGAATTGGTTGGCCACATTCTCAGTCGTTCCGACGCGGAGCTGAGCGAGTGGCGCGAAAAGCTGCTTGCTGCACTCGATGGCCGAGGACAGGTGTTGGTGGACGTGATTCCAGCGCTGGAACTGATTACCGGTGCGTGCCCGCCGGTGCCCAGCTTGCCGGTCGAGGAGGATCGCAATCGATTCAACCTGGTGTTCCGCGACTTCACGCGGGCGCTGGCCGATGAGACACGCCCGCTGGTGGTGTTCCTCGACGATCTGCAATGGGTGGATGCGGGCTCCCTCAGCCTGCTGCAGCAGCTGCTCGCCGATCCGTCAATGCACCACCTGCTGGTGGTCGGAGCCTATCGGGACCGCGAAGTTCAGCCGCAGCATCGACTGCACAAGGCGGTGGAAGCGCTGGAGGACGACGGCGTCGCGGTCGCCCGGTGCGACCTGCAGCCACTGACCGTCGACGACGTCCAGGCGCTGGTGCAGGATACATTGCGGTCGGGCGCGGCGGCGTCGCAAGCGCTCGCCGAGCTGGTGCACCGGAAGACGGGTGGCAATCCGTTCTTCGTGAATCAGTTCCTGCAGTTTCTGTACGACGAAGGCTTGCTGTTTTTTGTCTCCGACTCGGGTCGCTGGAGCTGGGACCTCGACCGCATCGAGTCGGAGGGGATCACGGATGACGTCGTGGACCTCATGTCCACCAGGATCTCGCGGTTGTCCGGCGAGGGCCAACGCACATTGAAGCTGGCCGCGTTTCTCGGGAATGAGTTCTCGCTGCGCACCATTACCACCGTCTGCGAGCGCGATCGCGCGAACGTGCTGCAGGAGTTGCGGCAGGCGCGACGCGAAGGCCTGCTGGTTGCCCGCGCTGATCGTGCGGGAGCGGGTGAGCGGCCAATGGGGCAGGACGGCGAGACCTTCCGCTTCCTGCATGACCGTGTGCAACAGGCCGCGTATGCAATGACGCCGGTTGCCGAGCGTGCGCGCATCCATCTGCAGATCGGCCGGCTCCTGCATGCGGCGATGACCGACGCGGAGCTGGCGTTGGCTCCCTTTGAGGTCGTGAACAACCTCAACAGTGCCATCGCGCTGTTGTCCGGGGACGATGAACGTCGTCTGGTGGCGGAGCTCAATCGACGCGCGGCGCGCAAAGCGCAGGAGACGGCGGCCTATGACGCGGCGCTTGGTTATCTGAACACCGGTTTGTCCCTGCTGGGTGCCGACTGCTGGGTGCGCGAGTACGCGTTGGCGTACGACCTCTACGCGCGCCGACTGCAGATGGACTTCGTCACGGGCAACTTCGACGATGGCGATCGCACGTTCGCGGTGCTGCGAGAGCATGTGCGCGATCCGCTGGAGCGGGCGCACGTGGCGACGCAGAAGATCGTCATTGACACCGCCTCCGAGCGCAGCGATGCGGCCGTCGCGCTTGGCCTCGGTGCGCTTCGGGAGCTCGGTGTGCGGGTCCCCGCCAAACCCAATGCAGCGCATGTGATCTTCGAGCTGATCAGGAATCGCTGGTGGATGGGTCGTCGCCGTGCCACCGACCTGGTGAACCTGCCCGACGTCGCGGATCCGCGGTTGCAGGCCGCGCTGCAGATCCTGAAGGTGATCACCGTGCCGGCGT
>JANNEV010000147.1:0-2214 GCA_031379145.1 Gemmatimonadaceae bacterium | reverse complement strand
GGAGTACGGCGGTGGCGGTCCTACGTTCGTGTTCACTGGCCTCAACAGCATCAAGCCGCCCATGATTGCCGAGGCGACCGCGCGAGCTCGTGAGTCTGCTGAGCAGTTTGCGCGCGACTCAAAGAGCACACTGTCGGGCATTCGACGCGCATACCAAGGCACGTTCGAGATTCTGCCTCGGGATCAGGCGCAGGGCATCAGCGAGGAGTCGCAGGTGATGAAGCGCGTTCGGATCGTGAGCACGGTGGAGTACGGCCTCCGAAACTGACGAGATCTCAGGGCTCTTCCGGTGGCTTGAAACGGCGCGCGGTCGAGTCGGGCCAGAGATCACCCAGCGAGCTCTTTAGCGCGGCGGATCCCCGCAAGCGTGATTCCCTTGATCCGTCGCAGCGCCTCTGACGGGAACACTCATCGAGGAGTCACAAGATGCTCGGATACATCCAGGATCTCAGCGCGATTGTCGAGGCGAATGGCGAGTTTCGGCAGGTGCTCTATACCGCGAGGCACTGCCAGCTCGTCGCGATGTCGATACCGCCGCACGGTGAGATCGGACCGGAGGTGCACACCCTCGACCAGTTCTTTCGTGTGGAATCCGGTTCCGGCTCTGCAGTGCTCGACGACGTCACCACAGCCGTCGGTGCGGGGTTCGGGATTCTGGTACCGGCGGGAACACGGCACAATCTCATCAATACCGGAACGCACGACCTCAAGGTGCACACGCTTTACGCGCCACCGAACCACCGCGATGGCGTACGACACCATACCCGCGCCAACGCCGAGGCCGACTCAGAACACTTCGACGGGGTGACGACGGAGTAGGTAATGCTGGCCGGTCGGCAACATTGCCGCGATCCGACCCGCAGTTGCGGTGCCGCGATATCCATGGCCGACAATGTGACCGTCAGCCGCTTCGATGGCGCCGAACGCAATGCGCCCGTCGTAGGCTCACTCGGGGCCGCCCGCGACCACGGGCGACGAGCTATGTCACCATCACGACTGGTGTCACGATATCCGGTACGACGCCGACGGATCGTCGCACCAGGCGCAGGGCCAGCAGTACCGCCACCGCACACGTGGACGCCACGACCATCCCTGACGACGGCATCGCCAGCCACGAGAGCGATTCCTTGGCGGCGCCTGTACTCCCGAGACCCGGAGCGCGGGCTCCTGCCCAAACCCAGAACAGGGAGTAACCAAGCCCGCCTGCTCCGAGCCCGAGGCTGATGGCTCGGGCCAGCATTGGTTGAATGCCGAGGAGCACGACGATCACAGTGAGCGTGATGGCGGTCGTGCCGAGAGCGCCGGCATGCAGGTGTGAGCGTTGCATGTATGTCCACGACTTCGCGAGCACGGTGCTGACCGCAGCCGCATCGCCCTTGTAGACGCCGGCGGGCGCAGCGGCAGCCGACGCCGCCAAACGCGAGGTGATCGCTTCTTCGTTCAGTCCGAACACAACACCCAACCCGAATCCCAGCACCAACGTGAGCGTTGCCAGGAGGAGTCCGGGCAGCACCGCCCGCAGCAGTGCATCGCTGGGTGATGCGGTCGACCAATTCGACGTGCTCATGATGGCACTCTGTGCCAGCTGGCACGTGACGAGAGATGTTCAGAACGGACTTGCCCGGCGCGACGCAGGGCCCGTTGTCAAACGGTGCTACATCGCGCACCTCGATACAGTCAGGCATTCCCGGGAACGTGGCACGCCCGACTGCTCGCTATGCTCTGGAGTGCGCGCCGCGAGCGCTAGCGCAATACGCGTGTGTGTAGGGCAACCCCTCCGGCCACGTGAGGGGAACGGACATACCGAAGGCGTCGCAGTTTCGTATGGTTCATCTTCGTGTGGTTCGTTGCTCATTGTTCCGAGGCGCAGCATGCCGGAGACTATCCGACCGCAGCAATGTGACGGCTTCATCGCAGCGGCAGCAGCAACGCCGCTCCAGGTAGAGCGCTCGTGCGAAACGCAAGCGTTGGTCCTGGCGGCATGACGGTCGGGCTGCTGCTCGCGATCATTTCTGCGGTGATTTTCGCGGAGGTCGCGGTTGGCGTCGGTGTTGCGTTTGGGCGGTACCAGCGTGGCAACGGTGTGGTGCAGCTCCTCGGCCCAGACGGTAGAGCGGGCAGCGCGACTGGGGCGTGGGCGGGTTGGCGCGATTTCCGCGTCACTGATGCTGCGTTCGAAGATCGATCCGCGACGCAGCGTTCCCTGATTCTCAC
>JANNEV010000123.1:0-3957 GCA_031379145.1 Gemmatimonadaceae bacterium | reverse complement strand
GCTCCCCGTCGTCCTCGGCGTCGACAGCGACCGACAGGTCGCGCATGATGGGCGGCATGTTCGACACGGGCTGATACGGCTCGAGGTCCAGCATCTGTTCGGTAATGCGTGGATCGGTCGCGCGCAGCAGACGAACACGCGCGTAGCTCTCGACGAGAGTGCGTTCTCCCGGGCATCAATTGTCACGAATCGTGCGCACGATGCCGGGAGTGTGATGTTGGACACCGACGCTGCTTCACATTCCTGCGTGCTCATGTATTCGTACTGTGATACCACGGCGTGTTCCTTGTTTCCTCCCCGTCCTCAGCTCGTCAGTCCATCGAGTCGATCGGTGGGGCGCGAGGAAGCGCCTGCCTTCATGTCGGCTCGTGAGCGAAACGGCAAACCCGACGAAAGTCGGCGACGCAAAGCTCCGGGGCTACCGCGAACTGCATGGTTGAGTTCGTCACGCTGGCCGAGTTGCCGAACCAGTAGGAAATGGACTCAGGAGGTCCGCATGAATCATCTCACTGCCCGCCGTTACGGCGTGCTGTGTCTCGTATCTCTCGCCGCGTGTCGGGCAGATACCTCAGTGAGCCCGCCGGAGAACCTCGCGTTTGATCGCGACGTTCGGCCGGCGGCCACCATCTTCAGCTCAAGCGCTGGTACCAGCGTGGCAGTCGCCGTGGGCGATACCATCACGCTGTATCCAAGCGTCCGGGTCCCTCGACCGCGATCGTGGAGCTCATCTAATACGGCCGTCACACAGGTGTCATTCGCCGCCCTGTACACCGGCCGGGTGCAGGCGGTTGGTCTCGGCTCGTCTCGGGTCATCTCGCGCGGGTTCAGTTCGTCCGTGCAGGACACCACGCGTTTTGACGTGTACACGCCGGTGATTTCCGGTGTACCAGAAAGTCGTACCCTGCAAATCGGGCAACAGTGGCAATTGCCGGCCAAGGTGACCTCGTCCACAGGCGTCGTGCTTCGCGGCCACACGCCCAGATTTCAGTCGTCCAACACGACGGTGGCTACGGTGTCGAGCTCGGGCCTCATCACGGGGGTCGGATCCGGCTCGGCCACCATCACCGCCAGCGATGGCCCAGCCTCTGCATCGCTGCCGGTCACGGTCGGTGCCTCTGTGACGAGTTTCGATCTGACGCCGCACTCGCTCACCTTGGCGCGCGGGGCGACGCAGCAATTTGCGGTGAACGCGACGTGGTCCGATCTTGTAGTACGACCGATTTCCGCATCCTATTCCGCTACCGGGGGAAGCATCACTGTGACTGGGCAATACACCGCGGGTCAGGTGGCCGGCACGTTCATGGTCATTGCCAGTTGCGTCTGCGGCCGCGCGGACACGGCCATGGTGAGCATTTCTTCGTCCACCGTCACCCTGCGTTCCCTCGCACTGTCGCCGAAGAGTAGCTCGGTCGCGTTGGGTGGTTCGCAGCAGTTTACGGCATCAGGCGTGTGGAGCGACAATAGCACCGCCACCCCGCCGGTCACGTATGCGGCGTCCGCGGGCACCATCACCGCCGGCGGGTCGTACACGCCGCCGCCCATTGCCGGCACGTATCGGGTGATTGCCGCGCAGATCGGGGGGGCTCTCGCCGACACCGCCACGCTCACCGTGCTGCCGGCCAACTCGGCGCTGGTGGCGCAGGATGTCTTCTCGCGGTACGCGAACACGGCGGCGCTGCAGGCCGTGCTCAACGCCAGAAACTTCTACGCGTCGGACAACATCAATCCCACACTGGCGAGCATCGATACCGGCACCAAGTACAATGGAGGGAACAGCATGATGTACACGTTCCCGGGCGGCCAATCGAGCAGCGCGCAGTTGGTGGTCCCGGTGCGACCGCTCAGCAACATGTGGCTCCGGGTCAAGGTCCGCTGGTCGCCGGGATTCACCACGACCGGCACGATCGTGCAGTCGGCCAACGCCTACAAGTTCCTGTCGTGGGCCTGGCAAGGCCTGAACGGACGGGGCGAGATCACGATTACCAATACGAACGAGTATCAGAACCTGATCGACGTCTTCCCACCCGAGTACGGTCAAGCGGGCAGCCGTGCGTCGATTGCGGACTACAACGGGGCAGGGCGCATTGCCACCGAGTGGTCTGACGGCGGGTGGTACGACTACATCGTGCACTACGAAATTCTGACTCCGACCACGTCGCGCCAGCGATTCTGGGTCGCTCGCGATGGGCAGACACCGGTGCTCCGCGCCACGTCCAACGTAACTTCGTACTCCGATGTCCCTCTTCCGCCGATCAATCGCGTGCAGCTTGGGCGTAACTTCAACCAGATGCGCCTGCCCGGACAGACCATGTACCTCTGGTACGGGCAATGGGAGATTTTTGACGGTACGGTCAACAACCGTCCGTTCGGAATGAACTAGGGCGTCGCTCGCGCGCTCCCGCGTCAGGGAAACGGGGTCGACTCGAAGCCGCCAGCTTCGATGTCGGCCCCGTTTTGCTTGCCCTGGCCTATCTTCCGTAGGCACCCATGTTCGTTGCGTCCCGGTCCGTGCGCGAGTCCAAGATATACTGCTTTGACACGACGTGGCCCTGTCCGCGCGAGGCCAAGCCATTCCCGACTGACTCGTTGCTGCTGAAATGACCATACCGTTCACGCTTGTAGTGCCCTGCTACAACGAGGAGCAGCGACTCGACCTTCACGCGTTCCGGTCGTTCCTCGGCGCGACGCCGTTGGCGCACGTCCTCTTCGTCGACGACGGCAGTACCGACGCGACGCGTGCCGTGCTTGAGCGTTTCGCCGCTGAATCCGGTGGTTCTGCTACGGTGCTCGTGCAACCGAGAAACGGTGGAAAGGCCGAAGCGGTTCGGTGCGGCATGCGGCACGCGATTGCGTCCGGTGCGACGCTTGTCGGCTTCTGGGACGCTGACCTCGCGACGCCGCTCGATGCCGTATTCGACTTCGTGGGCATACTGAGTCGTCGGCCCGACATTGAATGGGTGATCGGTGCACGTGTACTGCTGTTGGGACGAGACATTCAACGACGTGTGCTCCGACACTACCTCGGTCGCGTCTTTGCCACCGCCGCGTCCATGGCGCTCGCCATGCCGGTGTACGACACGCAATGTGGGGCGAAGTTGTTCCGCGTGAACAATGATCTGCGCCAGGTCCTGGCGCGCCCGTTTGTCTCGCGCTGGGTGTTCGATGTCGAGATGATCTCGCGGCTGCACAAGCTGCGCCTCCGCGATCACGGACGCCCCGCGGTCTCTTCCATTTTTGAGGTGCCGCTGCATCGATGGGTCGATGTGGCGGGATCCAAGGTCCGCACCCGTGATTTCGTGAAGGCGTCGGTGGAGTTATTCCGCATCTGGCGTGATCCACTGCCGCCCTCAGAGCATCCCGGCACACCATGAACGGGAGTGCGGCCCCGTCAGTCGATGGCGCGCTGGCGCGCCTGACCTACGTACTTCGACGTATTCGGTGGGGCGCGCGACGCATTCCGCGGCGCTATTGGGTGCCGCTGGGCCGCAGGCTCGCTGCACGGGCTACCGGACGACTGCACGTTGAGCCGCTGGAGAGTGCCTCGGTACAGCGCGTGGTCTTCGTGTGCCACGGAAACATCATGCGAAGTGCGTTCGCACACGCCTGCTGGGACTCTGCCGGGATCCGCACATCCGGCAACGCGCCGCGTGCCGTGGCGTGTTCGGCCGGTACCGATGCCCGCCCGGGTCGCGCTGCGCATCCGGTGGCCGTCGCCGCTGCTGCACGACTCGGCATTTCCCTCGAGCAACATGCGGCCACGCCCCTTGGCCTGATGGGGCTGCGCGCCGGTGATCTGCTGGTCGGGTTTGATTGCGAGAACGAAGTACAACTCGCAGCACGCGCCGCTTCGACGCCCGGCGTCCAGGTGATGTTGCTCGGCGATCTGGAGGTACCGGGCTCGCTCGAGGCCGAAGTGCGAGATCCCTGGGGCAGCAGTGAGGCGCAGACGACGGCAAC
>JANNEV010000586.1:0-1902 GCA_031379145.1 Gemmatimonadaceae bacterium | reverse complement strand
CCAGCATTGGCACCACACACCAGGCTTCCACAATCCTGCAACGACTTCATCAGTCAATAACACAACCTCATTAAAAGTCATCAAATCCTTTGGGCTGTGATCACTGTGGCTGGTCAAGATGGCTCCGGCCATGTCTATTTTCTTCATTTGCCTTGAATGTGGCATGGTGGTTCAACTCCTAACTTGGGTTACTTGGCTCACCATGAGATTCCACTGTGCGGCTTGGCCAACCTTTGATTTTGGTCTTCCTGCACTGCATTGCTGGTGTTTTCCATGCACTCCTGTCAAAAGAGTTAGTTCCTAGGAACATAAGATGTTAAAATGATTATTACCCACGTTTAAACCCTAATCCAAAAAAACTTGCATTTAACCACCCAAGCCCCAAAGGTTTGCTTTGAAACCCCATGATAAACCACAAAAAATGGCTGTTCCAATGGACCGTTTGTAGGCCACAGACTATCAAGCAAAAATTGAAGACAAGAGGAGGTAAAACGACGTTATCTAGAACAACACTGTTACTGGCTGATTGTTGATTGGTCTACCGCCCATGGAGAAATGTGTCTGGACAGTGAGTGTTTTTTTCCAATCAGTACATGCGAATGCTTAAAATGGGGCTATATTGGAGTAATAGAGGCAATAATCATTTAAGTGAGTGCCTCCAGGTTCACAGTGGGTGAGTGGTGGGTGAGTGCTCACTAATTTTGGCCCATTCTAGCTAGGTACACTTTCATCAAGCAAATCACACTCTAGTCATTAGTCTAGACAAGTGCACTCAGCAGGCTGGCTCTACATGTCCAGCTCGGGCCAGCTCAGCTATTTGACAATGGTGCGATACTATGACCGAGACAAATGTCATGAATGTAATGAAAGTAATAAATTGTATTCTGTAATCAAAGTCGTGAAAGTACTAGAAGTGCTAACAATTGTTAACAAAAACATCAAACACTGTGATTTAAATTGTACTAAATGTACTTCAACTTGTAATAAATGAACTTAAATTTGTAATTCGATTACAATTCTCATGACATTCACGACAACTCGACAGATATCCCAGAGCTGACACTCAAGAAAAACTCCAAGAAATAGGTGTATAAATGATTATTTATAATATGCTGCATCGCTCCGTAGGCTGTGGATTACAGTCGGTAGCCTCCATTGCCGGACGAGCCGCCCTTGCCGGACGAGCCTCCCTTGCCGGACGAGCCGCCCTTGCCGGACGAGCCGCCCTTGCCGGACGAGCCGCCCTTGCCCGACGAGCCGCCCTTGCCCGACGAGTCGCCCTTGCCGGACGAGTCGCCCTTGCCGGACGAGCTTCCCTTGTCGGAGCCAGAGTCTGCGCTGTCATCGTGCTCGTAGGTCAGATCACGATATCCGCCCTTGCCAGAGTCTTCTTTGCCGGACGAGCCGCCCTTGAAGGACGAGTCTCCTTTGCCCGACCCGCCCTTGCCAGACGAGCTACCCTTTCCAGACGAGTCTCCCTTGCCAGAAGAGCTGCAACAAAAACGAGTGTGTGAGACAACAACAACAATAATTATTGACAGGATGTGTGGATTGGTGTGCCGTTGTTGTGAGTCCAACCTACCTCTTGGAACTGTTACTGTCGCTGTTGGAGTCGTCTTCATGAGAATACGAATACGTCAATGCACGTACGTGCTTAGCTCGTTGGTGGAGATCAGCGCTGACCGAAGCGGCAGCAGCGAGCAGTCCGAGAACGGCGATTTTTTGGAACTTCATTGGCCGATAGTAGTGCTGTTGATGATGATGATAATGTGGGATGATGGTTCGTTGGCAAATTTTGTGAGAGTGGAACTGCGTGCTCGTGGTTGATTGTTGATTTCTACCAAAAGTCCCGAATGCGAATCGAATCAGATGTAATGGAAGCAATACATCTCGTGCTTTCTA
>JANNEV010000069.1:0-4671 GCA_031379145.1 Gemmatimonadaceae bacterium | reverse complement strand
GTGAAAGCGCGCCCGGTGTTGCCCGCTCCCGTTGGACGTGGCGCCGGCGCACGAAGCCTCTCCTGACTCGGCGCCGTGCTCCGGTCTGCGGGTGGTGGGGCGAGATCAACTGTCGAAGGAGCCATGGCGAATTCTGCGAGGTCAGGGTGGAGCGAACGGGTAGCACGGAAAGCGGTACGGACGTGCACCGACGTGATGATCTCTTACGGCAACCGTTGTACCGCGCCGGTGGCCCGCGCGAGTGCCACGCGAGCGCTCTGGAACGACGCCAGCACATCGTTGCGCAGCGTCCGCGCTTGGTTGAGCGAGAGCAGTGCCGCGATGACCTCGGCGTTGCCGGCGACACCGGCTCGGAAACGCTCTTGCGCTTGCGCAACTTCCTGTTCGGCGAATGACAGCCGCTCGCGCGATGCGTCCACCTGTTCGCGTGCGGCCGCGAGATCGAGGAGTGCGGTGCGCACTTCCAGTGCGCTCTGATCGCGCAGGTCGTGCAGGCGCGACTCGAGCTCGCGAGATGTGGCCTGCTGCTCCTGAACGCGACCGTTTCGTCGACCGCCATCAAAGAGGCCCACTGCCAGCTGCAGGCCCCACGTGTAGGTCGGCAGCAGATGCGCCCAGTTCCGGCCAATCTGGCCTTGGTCTACCACAAGACCGAGCTGCGGCGTGCGCTCCCAGCGAATGGCTGCAAGCGTCTGCCGCGCCGCCTCCTGCTGTGCCTCCAGCGCCCGCATATCGGCGCGTGACGAGTAGGCGGCAGACAACGCCGCGGCTTCCCCAGGCACTGTGGCGTCGATGGTCAGTCCGGCCAGCGAGTCGGACAGCACCAGCGCATCGTCGAGTGGCATGCCCAAGACGCGCCTGAGCTCAAGCCTGATGCGGTCGCGCTCGTTTCGAGCGGCGATGAGCTGCGCACGTGTGGCCGCCAGCTGCGATTGCGCACGAGTCACATCGAGTGCGACTCCCACACCCGCTTGCAGCTGATCGCGCGCAATGCGTACCAGATCCGAAGCCAGCACCGAGTCGGCCGTGCGAGCGGAGAGTTGCGCATCGGCACGCACGGCGCGCACATACGCCGCCGCGGCCGCGGCCGCCGCCGCTTCCGCCTGCGCATTCACCTCCACGTAGGCAGCCTTCGATACCGATTGGGCAGCGCGCCACCTCGCCACGGTACCCAGGTCCAGCAGCGACTGAGTGAGGCGGTACCGCACATCGACCGTGGGCACGGGGCCGATCAGCTGCCCATTGGGGTTGAGCAGCGGCCGACCATCGGCTCCCTTGAAGTTGAAGCCGAACGTCGCCGAGTTGAGGGTGCGTGATCCCTGCTGCACGCCCCCGATGATGTCCGGCATGAGCGCGCTTCGTCGCTGCGCTGCGCGTGCGTCCGCTTGTCGTGCCCGATCGCGCGCGATGTCCAGACCCGTGTTCTGTTTCGCTGCCAGTCGTGCGGCATCTCCCAACGACAACGCGGTTTGCGCCGACACCGATGGGGCCGAGGCGCACAAGACGCCGAGCAGGACCGCAACGTGCAGCAGCGCAGCCGAAGCCCGCGGCTGACGGTGTGCAATGCGTCGATGTGATGCAGGAGTCATGGCTTCGAGCGTGATGAGTCGTCGTCGGAGCGTGCGGAGAAGTCCGGACGAAGCGCGTGTAAGTAGAAATCGAGAATTTCGTTGCGAATCCCGTCATCGGTCGCCGAAGCGAGCTCAGGGAAGCACTGCAGGCGTCCGCACCAGATGGCGTGCATCATGGTGATCGCGGAGAGCATGCGAGCCGCCGTGTCCGGTTCCACGGCGCGGAACTCGCCGCGGGCTGTGCCGTGTGCGATGACCGCGCCCACCAGCTTCCGCCCGCGCGCGACGACGGCGTCGGCGTAGAACTGCATCAGGTCCGGGAACTGTGGCAGTTCGGCGATCACAAGGCGTTGCACCACCTGGAACTGATCGGACCGCAGAAACGCCCACCAGCCAACGCCGATCCGGCGCAGTCGCAACTCCGCCGATTCGGTCGGATCATCGCCCAGATTCGCTTCGGCCCGGGCGATCGCGGCCACGATGGTGGTGCGGATCATCTCCCGGAAGAGCGCTTCCTTATTCGGGAAATAGAGATAAATCGTGCCCTTGGCGACCCCCGCCCGCTTGGCAATGTCGTCGAGGCGCGCGCCGGCCAGTCCGTGCTCCGCGAACTCTACGAACGCGGCGTCGAGGATCTGCTGCGATCGCATTTCCGGAATGCGTCGACGCGCCGGCCGAATCACTGGGGTGATCGGCTGAACTCTGGTTGTCATTGTGTCCTGCTCTGAAGTAGTAAATGACTGACCGGTCAGTCTAGCCCAAGGCATTGGGAAAACAAGTGAGGTCGGCATTCCGTGGAGGAACACCGACCTCAGCAGCCTCTTGCTCACCGCTTCAGGGTGAGCCGGGCATCAAGCCAGACGGCGGGAGGACGTCGAAGCCACCAGCGACGTCTTCTCCGCCCCTCCCTTGCCGCCTTCCGCCGCTTCGTTTGCAAAGTGACGGTTGGTCAGCACTACGATGCCGTACAGGATGGCGCCCACGAAGATCGCTCCGCCAATCAGCCCCAGAAACGCGGCACCGGTGTCCGTTCCGCCCGCGGCGTGTTGATTGCTCATGCTCTGCTCCCCGAAAAAGGTCAGTCGGCGTCGGCAACGCGCACGGACACCATGCCGTCGTTGGCCACGATGGTCGGGATGACCTCCAGCCCGCTGGTGACTTGGCCGAACACCGTATGCACACCGTTCAAATGACGGGTGTTGGATTCGCTCAGCACGACAAAGAACTGGCTGCCGCCCGTATTCTTGCCGGCGTGTGCCATGGACAGCGCGCCCACTTTGTGCTTGTGAGGGTTGCCGGCCGTTTCGCACTCGATCGTCCAGCCAGGGCCGCCCGTGCCGATGCGACGATCGCCCGCGGGCAGGTCACGAGAGAGCGGATCTCCACCCTGAACCACAAAATCCTCGATCACGCGATGGAACTTGACCCCATCATAAAAACCTGAGTTGGCGAGCTTCTCGAAGTTCGCGACCGCCTTGGGCGCCTCCGTCGGGAAGAGCTCGACGATCAGGGTCCCCTTGTTCGTTTCAATAGTAGCCAGCTTTGGCACGGAATCCTCGGGAGCGGTTGGTTCAAGTGAACGGGAAACGTACTGCAAGGGCGGTAGGAGACGCTACGTGGCCCCGATTACAGCCACGCGGTCAGGCTGGTGCTCCACGGACGGGCAGACGTCGGCAAGCAGGCAGTTCGCGCACGCAGGCTTCCGCGCCACGCAAACGCGACGACCGTGCCAGATGAGCAAGTGGCTGAGCAACGCCCACTCGCTCCGCGGGAACAATGCCATGAGCGCGCGCTCGATGCCGATCGGGTCGGGCTCGCGGGTCAGTCCGAAGCGTCGGCTCAGGCGTTGCACATGCGTATCCACCACGATGCCGTCGTTGATGGCAAACGCGTTGCCCAAAATAACGTTGGCCGTCTTGCGTCCGACCCCTGCCAGCGCGACCAGTTCGGCGATGGTCTGTGGAACCGCGCCGTGGTGCAGGTCTCGCAGCGTCTGCGCCATGCGCACCAGATTGTTCGCCTTGGCACGAAAAAAACCGGTACTTCGTACGATGGCCTCCACATCGGCCAACTTGGCATCCGCGAGCGCCGAGGCATCCGGGTACGCGGCGAAGAGAAATGGGGTGACCAGATTCACGCGTACGTCGGTGCACTGCGCGCTCAGAATGGTCGCGCAGAGCAGCTCGAACGCGTTGCGATGATCAAGCTCGCAGTGCGCGTCAGGGTACTCTTGCTTCAGGCGTGCCAGCACGATCAGCGCAACCTCACGCTTGGCGCTCATGGTTCTGGGCGACTTGGCCACCGTTGGCGCCTTTTGCGAGAGCTTCTCGCCCGAACGCCGGGTCACGCTCCGGGCCACCCTACGGGTCACGCCGCGCGTCACAGGGCCTCGGCGCGCACAGGCGCTTCGGCGACGCTCGTCTGCACCGTCGACACGCCGGCCCGTCTGGCGCGCGTGAACGCCAGCACCTCTTCCACACTTCGACTATTCAGCACGTCGGCGGAGGTCAACCAGCCTCGGCGCGCCACGCTGACTCCCATCTCGAGGTGGTCGAAGCCTTGCGGCGAGTGCGCATCGGGCCCAATCGACACCAGCGTGCCGGCCTGCTGGGCCAGCTTGCAGCCACGCCAATCGATATCAAGGCGATGCGGATCGGCGTTCAGTTCGATGGCGACGCCCACCGCACCACCTTTCTCGATGACGGCGCGGAGATCGATGGCATACGGCTCCCGCGTGAGCAGCAGCCGGCCTGTCGGATGCCCGAGAATGGTCAGATGCGGGTCGTCGAGCGCCTTCAGCACGCGATCGGTCATCTGCCGCTCATTCATGCCGTATCGCGTATGGATGGATCCGATCACGAAATCGAAACGGTCGAGAAACGTGGTATCGTAGTCGAGCCGCCCGCACGGCAGGATGTCCGCCTCAATGCCCTTGAGAATACGGAAGTCCACACCGTCGGCCGCAAAGGCGGCGTTGAGCGCATCGATTTCCTCGTGCTGCGACATGATGGCGTCGCGCGTCAGGCCACCCGCATAGGTGTTGGACTGAGAGTGGTCTGAGACACCGAGGTAGCGAAGTCCGCGCGCTCGCGCTGCTCCA
>JANNEV010000047.1:0-2005 GCA_031379145.1 Gemmatimonadaceae bacterium | reverse complement strand
CTCTTAGCGCGCAGGAAGCGGCACGCCGGTACTCGGAGCGGGCCGGAAAAGCAGGAGGAACAAGATGAACACCGCCACCGCTCCCGCCGCCGGCACGGTCCACACGGATACCCAGTCGTGGGAGGTCACGCCCGACCCGCTGCTGGTGACGAAGCGATTGACCACGCCGCCCGACACTGCCGCCCCCACAAAGTAGCCCACGCCGTTGGTCACCAGATTGAGAAATCCCTGAGCGGCGGCGCGCACTTTTGGTCCAGCAATTTCGTCGGTGTAAATCTGCCCAGCCACGAAAAAGAAATCGTAGCAGACACCATGCAGCAGAATACCCGCGTAGATCAGCCACATCCCGGCACCGGCGTCGCCGCGACTGAACGCGAAGTAGCGCACCGCCCACGCGAGCATACCCACCAACATGATCCACTTGATTCCGAGTTTCCGCAACGCGAGCGGCAAGAGCAGCATGAAGATCACTTCAGAACCCTGTCCGAAGGACATGATTCCGGCCGCCTTTTGTACACCAATTTCGTTCAGGAACGGATTGGCGAACGCGTAGTAGAACTGCAACGGAATGCAGAGCAGGAACGATCCGAGCACGAACACCAGGAAGTCCGCGCGCTTGAGGAGTTGGAGCGCATCCAGCCCAAGCGCATCACGCGCACTGAAGGGAGCGCCCGCCGCCCGCGGTGGCGTATGCGGCAGCAGCAGGGAGAAGAGGCCAAGGGCAACCGAACCGGCGGCGGAGATCTGCATGGGCACCGCAAGTTTGTCCGCCTGCAATACCACGCCTACCAAAATGCCAGAGGCCACGATCCAGCCGATGGTGCCGAAGACACGGATCACGGGGAAGTCCCGCGCCGAATTGGTCACGTTGTGCAGCGCAATGGAATTGCTCAATGACAACGTGGGCATGTAACAGAACGCATAGGCGAGCAGCAGCGGATAGAAACGGCCGAACTCTGACTGGAGCGACATCAGGTACATCAGCCCTGCGCCCACCAGATGCAGCACCGCCAGCAGTTTCTCGCTCGCGAAAAAGCGATCGGCGACGATACCCATGAAGAAGGGCGAGACAATCGCCGCGATGGCGGTGGCGCCGTACGCCGTGCCGATCTGTGTGTCCGTGAAGTGCAGCGTCTGTCCGAGGTACGTCCCCATGGTGACGAACCAGGCACCCCAGACGAAGTACTGCAGAAACATCATGACGGACAGGCGGCCTTTCGTTCCGGTCACGGCAGCTCCCGAATGCGGATGTTGCGGTACCACACTCGGTCGCCGTGATCCTGCAGCCCGATGTACCCGCGTTTGGCAATGCCGTAACCCGCCCACTCGGAAAACTTGCTGGCCTGGACCTTGGCCTTCCAGTCCGGCGAACCGAGCGTGTACTCCACCACTTTTGTGTCGTTGAGCCAATGCTCGACGTGGTTTCCGTTCACCACCAGGCGCACGCGATTCCATTGGCCCGCCGCGTTCACCACGCCGGACGGAGCGGCGTAGAGGCCGTACGCTGAGCCCGCAGATGTGAGCCGGGATTCACCGTCGGGATGCCCGGCGTCGTCCAGCACCTGCATTTCAGGGCCGCTGGTGTACGTCACCTCCGACGACGGATCGATGCGGTAGATGATCCCGCTGTTTCCCTTCGGTTGCACCTTCCACTCGAGCGCGAGTTCGAAATTCCCGTACGTTTTGTCGGTCACCAGGTCGTCGCCCGATCCCGTCCGCGTGATGCTGCCCTCTTCGACCGTCCATCCGGGTGGCACCACCCCGGGTGTCTTGAAGCCGTGCCACCCGACAATCCGCGTCCCGTTGAACAGCGATTGCCATTCTGTTGACGTCGCGGGCTTCGTTGGCGCCTGCGCGAACAGCAGTCCAGGTACGACAAGGGCCAGCAGTACCGCCGAAGAGAAGCGATGACCCCAACCCCGGATAGAGGGCCGACGCACTTCGAACGGACGACCCTGACGTGATGACGACATCATACGGGGCTCCGGGAGGGACGGGCGGGAGG
>JANNEV010000038.1:0-2259 GCA_031379145.1 Gemmatimonadaceae bacterium | reverse complement strand
CACGACCGTCGAGTTCGCCGCAACCATGGGGAAGTTCGAACGATGAGACGAGCGCAGCACAACGGGACCACGAGACGCGCCGTCCGCGAGACCCAACCGCAGTCACTCGTGTGCCGGCACGCCCGTGCGACCATCGTGACCGCATTCCTGAGTGCGGTCATCGGGTGCGCGTCGTCATCCGAGCCCGGTCCGACCGCGCCGACGCCGACGTCTCTCACGATCGCGAATCCGAGCTTCGAGACCCCGGTGATCGCGGTCGGTGCCTTCGCCACGAATGCGGCGCCGGTCGGCTGGACGGTGTTCGGCAGCATCGACTTCGCCAATCGTGCGATCGGCGTCCTGCGTCCCGCCAGCACCACCCTCTACTCCGTCGCGGTCCCTGACGGCAATAACGTCGGTGTCGCGTTCCTGCTCGACAACTCGGCGAATCAGGCGCAGTTCGCGAACTCGCCCGCTGGACTCCAGCAGACCCTCGCGTCCACACTACAGGTGCGGACGACCTACACGCTGCTCGTGAGCGTCGGGAACATCGCGAATGACGTGAACGCCCCATACGCGTTCGGTGGATTCCCCATGTATCGCGTTGAGTTGCTCGCCGGCGGTGTGGTGCTGGCGAGCGACAACAACACACTGCTGCCCGGCGAAGGACAGTTCCTGACGTCGACGGTCACGCTGCCGGTCGGTGCCACGCACGCGCAGGCGGGGCAACTCCTCGGGATCCGTTTGGTCAACTTGAACGGTGCCGGCGGTATCGAGGTCAACTTCGACAATGTCCGGCTCATCGCGACACCGAACTGAGTAGGTGCGCGTGAGGTGTCGCTTCGCCCATGCCTGACCCGTCCGCGCGAGTCGCACCGGCCTACTGCATCGAGATCACGTGCTCCACGAACTGACTCACCGCGATCTCCGTGCCCTCATAGAACCCCGACGCCATGTTCGTCGTGAGGTCCGCTTCATCCCGATGCAGCGCGGTGAAGACGTAGCGCGTGCCGGCGCCCATCGATTCCATCGTCACGACGGCGGTGATCGGGATGTCGTCAAAGACCGCCGGACGAAAGCCGGGGAACAGCATGGAGGTCCAGACGAGCCGCTCCATCGGAATGACCTCGAGGAAGCAGCCGAGGTTCGGGGACTCCTGGCCGTCACCCATCGCGATGTCGATGCTGAAGATGCCGCCCGGTCGCAGGTCCATCTCGGCGCGCGCAACACGCCCCCAGGGCTTGGGCATGTACCACTCCTTGAGATGCTCCGGTCTCGACAACGCCTCCCAGACGAGCCGCACCGGAGCGTCGATGAACCGCTCGATGGCGAAGTCGAGTCTCGGGTCGAACGCGAACTGCCTGCTCATGATCGTGATTCCTCTTGTGTCAGACGAGTGACGTACTGGTCGAATCGGTCCAGCCGAGCATCCCACAGCTGGCGACGAGCGGTGAGCCAGTCTTCGACGACCTTGAACCGTTCGGGTGCGATCTCATAGGTCCGCACACGCCCGCGTTTCTTCGACCGGACCAGTCGGCTGCGCTCGAGCACCGAGAGGTGCTCCACGAACGAGGGGAGTCGCATGTCGAACGGCGCCGCCAGCTCGCTGACGGTGGCCGGGCCGACGGACAGCCGTTCCAGTACCTCGCGCCGGGTGGGGTTGGAGAGGGCGTGGAACACGGCGTCTGTTATCGCGGATCGAACCATGTCCTTCACCGTCCCGTCGCTCGGGTCAGTAAACTCGAAGGTGGATAGTACAACGAGACGACACTTCGGTCAAGACCTAAGTATCGATGCACACGGACGCACCGGTCGCTTCGCGCGATTGCGCTTCTATTATTGTCAGGCATGCCGTACCGACGGATCGACTCATGATGAAGATCACCCTCGAGCAGCTTCGGGTCCACGCCATCGCGCGGAGCCTGTTCAAGCCGACCACGCTGCCCAAGGCGTTGCACAGGCTGGGCTTCGTTCAGGCCGACCCCATCCGCGCACCCGCGAGGGCGCAGGACCTGACGCTGCGCCACCGCGTCAGCGGTTACCGCGCCGGCGACCTCGAACGCCGCTACGCGGGGCTCGGCATTGAGGAGGACTGCTTCGTCAACTACGGCTTCCTGCCGCGCGCCACGCAGGCGCTGCTGCACCCGCGTGAGGCGCGAAAGGAATGGTCCAAGGCGAGCCAGGCACGGGCACAGGCGGTGCTCGAGTTCGTCACGCAGCATGGCGTGGTGCACCCGCGCGACGTGGAGGCGGCCTTCGACCACGGCAAGACGAAGAACT
>JANNEV010000015.1:0-1844 GCA_031379145.1 Gemmatimonadaceae bacterium | reverse complement strand
TCCACAACGGCCAGCAGTTCCTCACCCAAGCCCTGAACGGCGAAGACATCGGCCTTGAGGAAGTCGATGACGGCCTCTGGAATGTGCTCTACTACGACACCCTGCTCGGTCGCTTTGACGAGCGTTCCCGCACCATCACCGTCGCGCCGTCACTCAAGAAAGACTGTTAACGATGTCCCCGGACAAAGTGTCACCTATCTCCCCGGCTGTTCACAGGGCGGTTGTTGTTTCGCGCATGGACGATGGAACCCGCGCACGCTTTAGCTCGCGCGGGCGCGGGTGGGACGCCAAGTGAGCGCCGGCCGACGACCGGACGCCGCGCAATCCCGCAGATACAGGTTGATCAGGCTCTGGTACGGCAGCTCCGTCTCCTCGGCCAGTGCCTTGAAGTAGGCGACCGTGGACACATCGAGGCGAATCGTGACGGACTGCTTGAGCCGCTTCGCGTACGGATTCTTCGTCGCGGCGGTGAAGTCATAGCGGGCTTTCATCAGGCGCGTCTCCGGGCATAGGTACGGCGTTCACTGGGATCGGCTTTCCGGGCCGAGATGATCCGGATCCGGTCGGCCTCAGGCTCGCAGTGCACCACGACCAGGACCCGCAAGGCGGCGCTCAGGCCGAGCAGGATGAAGCGCTCTTCGCCGGCGGAGTGCACCGGGTCGGGGATAAGGAGCGCCTCGTCGTCTTCGAAGACGGTGCGCGCCTCCTCAAAGGCGACTCCATGCTTGCGCTGGTTCGCGGCGTCCTTCTTGGGGTCCCAGGTGAAGTCCAGCGCGCTCATGACTGGAATGTACATACATCGTACATCCCATCAAGCGCGAGGTCGCTCGAATCCCGCCGGATACGCTCCAGACCGCTGCGCGTCGGACGCCCGAAGCGGGACGGACAAACACCCAAGCGCCGAACGGACATGGCCACAACCTCAACATGCGATGCGGCTGCCGAACGCTCGCGTTCTCTTGCAACGGCTTTCCATAGGATGCACGCAGCGACCGCAGGGAGTAAGCGTGCCATCCTTGATGCCGTATTCAATAGCAACGCAAGGTTAGATGGCGGTTCGCCACACCGTTACCGCTCGTCGCCCGCGATCGGCGCGCGATCCTTCACTTTCTTCAACACGCGCTGGAACGCCGCGCGCGACCCACGCGCAGCCCGCGCCTCGAGATACTCGCTCGTCAGGAGCGCCGACATCTTCTCGGCGAGCGAGGTCGCGATCAACTGATTGATCGAAATGCCTTCCTGCTCCGCCAGCGCCCGTGCTTGGGCGTGGAGGGACTCAGGCAATCGGAGACTGATCGTGCTCATGCGTCCTCCTGAAGAAGCGCCAAGAACTCCCCTGGCGTCAGCGTGTGTAAGCCAAACTGCTCAACGCCCGCGAAATCCCGCGTGTTGAACGTGACGATGTACGCGCACTGCGCTTCGACCGCGACTTCCAACACCATGTCATCGTTCGGATCACGCAAGAACGGCCGCCAGAGGTAGAAGACCTTCCGGTGGTGCGCCTGCGTGCAGACGAAATCGACCACGGCATCGACATCCGCGTGCGTCAGGCCGAGCTCGCGGGCCTGCCGCCGCGCCACCGCCTCATACTCCAAGACCAGCGGGACAGACACACTGATCTCGAAGGCCCCGTCGGCCAGCAAGCCGAGCAGCGCGAATGAGGCTCCCCGTCGCGAGCGCAGGCCCGCAATCAGGACATTGGTGTCGAGGATGACATGGTGTTTCATTTGGTATCATATACGATACCAGCTAACGGCAATCCACGCAAGCGGGCATACAAGCCATCTAGAAGTTATGACTGGGCTGGCCCCCGCATTCTGCGTGGGTTAGTTCCTCCAAACCGC
>JANNEV010000009.1:0-2829 GCA_031379145.1 Gemmatimonadaceae bacterium | reverse complement strand
GGCGGCGTCCCAGTGTGAGAGTAGATCCACGATGTAGTCGAAAGATCGAGCGAGATAGCGTGCCACATCGGTGTCGCTGAGATCCCAGCGGCTGTTCTCCGATATCAATTGGAAGATACGCTGCCAGGAGTCCGTGTCGGTGACGTACACCATGCCTCGAAAGATCCGGCGGTTGGTGGGCGTCCCGAAGAGCGTCGGACTGAGTATGCGATCGAGATGCTGATCAGCGCGCGAATGGTCGAGAAACAACAGATCGCGTGCGCGACCCGGCCAGGCGTCACCGATGTGCGTATCGATCCGACTCTCCCAGTAGCTATGTCCCACGGCGGTCGTGCTGGACGTGACCGCGAGCTGTCGTGGGACGAAGAAGTTGTGCGCCACCACGTCCGCGGCGAGATGCGCGAGATAGCCCAGCGCGAACGAACGCATCGCCGCGTCCGAGGCTTCCTCGTGAATCTCGAGGCCCACGCGCCAGGAGTGGCAGTGCCGTCCCACCGCTGCGTACTTCTTTGCAATGCTGGTGTCGGCGGCAATTGAGCCGTAGAGGAAGTCGGTCGGGAAGGCCGCGAGCACCTCGGCGATCGCACCGGGGAGCAGGGTCAGATTCCGCAGCAGCGCGTCGCCCAGAAACACGTGGGTGCCGGGCGTCCACGCCCAGAGGGGCGACGGTGTACAGACCAGGGCCGCCGCGATCGCACAGGCGGACCAAAGGAGGATCACGCGCCGATCGGAGTCGCTTCGCTTGACCGGCGAGCGCGGGGCTCGCATGGTCGCCTCTCTAGTCCGCTGGCGGTGCGTCGTCACGGTCCTTGCGCACCGGTCGACCTGAACGCCGCCTGGCGCCTTTTCGAAAATCGCGGCCAAACACCGCACGCAGCAGGCGTGACCCAACACTCACGCCGCGCGCGGCAGCGACCGTGGAGATCGCCATCTGTTCGAGCTCAGCCTGCAGGACATCCAGAACGGCGTTGACATCGTCTACCCGTTCAACAGTGCGGTCCGCCGCCCGTCGCAATTGCCGTCCAACCTGCGAAGCGGCATCGCTGACGCTATCGACGTCACTTCGCAGCCGGGCGACGATCGCGCGCGAATCGTCGATCGCCGCGCTGGCGTTCTGCACCAACGGTCGCACGTCGGTGGCCAGCCGCTCAATGGTTACGTTGAGCTTGTCGATGCCCTTCCGCAGTGCGACCAGCAGCAACACCAACGCCGACAGCACGCCGACACCGAGCAGCAGCACCACGATTTGGAGCACGCCGCTGGTGTACTCGAAGACGCCGCGGACCGGAATGGTTCGAGTGACGAGCGTATCGGGCAGCGTCGCGAGCTGGATCAGTAACACGGAGACCGCGAGCGGGAGGTTCATGTGGGTGATCTAAGGGGTACGCCAGAGGGGGTCAAGCAAACGTCGCCTTGACGCCTTTACGTGAGGTCGGTGATCCTTCACTCTCTGCGTCTCCCGCCGTCCCGCGCCCAACCCGGTGTGCATGCCTGCTGTCCAATTCATCGTTGAGGGAGGCCAGCGCCTCTCCGGCTCCATTCGGCCGGCAGGGAACAAGAACGCGGCACTGCCCATCGTTGCGGCCGCGCTACTGACCGATCAGCCGGTCTTCCTTGAGAACGTCCCGCGAATTCGGGACATCGAGACACTCGTCGACCTGATCCGGACGACCGGAGCCGATTGCGACTGGACTGGCCCGAACGCCCTCCGGATCCATGCGGAATCGCTGCGGGCGGGCGAGTTGGATCCCGTCATGTGCAAGCGCATTCGCGCATCGATTCTGCTCGCCGCGCCACTGTTGGCGCGGTGCGGGGATGTCACGCTCTCGCCACCGGGCGGCGACGTCATCGGGCGTCGGCGGCTTGATACGCACTTTCATGTCCTGCAGGCGCTCGGCGCCGAATACGAGCTCGGCGAGCGATTCCGATTCTGGACCAAGGGACTCGTCGGCACCGATGTCTTTCTCGACGAGCCAAGTGTCACCGCGACGGAGAACGCGCTGGTCGCCGCGGTTGCCGCGACCGGCACGACGGTTCTACGCAACGCCGCTAGTGAACCGCATGTGCAGGACCTGGCCAATTTCCTCGTCGCGCTCGGCGCGAAAATCGAAGGAATCGGGTCCAATGTGTACACGGTGCACGGAGGCCGCCCCCTCGGGAGCGCGACGCACACCATCGGCCCGGATCATATTGAGGTGGGATCCTTTATCGGACTCGCTGCGGTCACGCGCTCGGAGCTGCGCATTGAGCGCGCTGGCGTTGATCATCTGCGCAGCACGTTGATGGGTTTCGAGCGGCTTGGAGTGTCCTGTCGTATCGATGGCGAGGACCTGATCGTGCCGGAGCAGCAGACGCGCACGGTCCAGAGTGACCTCGGCGGACATGTGCCGAAGCTCGAGGACCAGCCGTGGCCAGCGTTTCCGGCAGATCTGATGTCCATCGCCATTGTCACGGCGACCCAATGCGACGGCATGATACTGATGCATGAGAAGATGTTCGAGTCGCGCATGTTCTTCGTCGACAAGCTGGTCAGCATGGGCGCGCGCATCGTGCTCTGCGACCCCCATCGGGCGATAGTCTCCGGCCCCACACGACTCCGTGGGAGCACGGTGGAGTCGCCGGACATTCGGGCCGGTATGGCGATGCTGCTGGCCGCCCTGTGCGCCGAGGGAACCAGCACCATCAATAACGCGCAGCAGATCGAGCGCGGGTACGAGCGCATCGAGCAGCGACTCGGGGCCCTCGGCGCCCGAATCCGTCGCGTCGAGCTGAATGCCGGCTGAACTCCTCTCGCCGGCGCGCGAGACCTTCGCGCTTCCCGGCAACGTG
>JANNEV010000577.1:0-3839 GCA_031379145.1 Gemmatimonadaceae bacterium | reverse complement strand
GAGTTGCTCGTCCAGTTCTTACAGGTGGTGTCGGTCGTGTCCGACGACACGCGACCGTCGAGCCCGGAGCCGGTGAGAATGTCGTGGGTGTTGGGGGTGTCGCCACGCCCGTTCACCGGCGCGCCCTTCTCGGTCAAACTGTTCTCCTTGCCCAGCTTGTTGTTGTCGCTGTGCAGGTCGGCCACGCTGGTGGCCACCACCACGCCCTTGGCGTTCCGCCACGGGCCGGGACCAATGCGGTCGCGCGCGTTGATGGCGGTCATGCCGCCGCCAGCGGACTGGCTGAGATACGCATGCCACGTCTTGCCGCTGCTGCCAGCGGCCGCGGCGAGCGACTGGCAGTGCCGGTCTGCACCGGCGAGACCGCCGAGGTTGGCGCCATCGCCGGGGCCGGCGCTGGTGAGGAAGAACGTCATGGTGGACGCTTGCGCGTGAGCGGTGGAGCCGGCAGCGACGCAGATGGCTGCCGCCGCCAGAGACAGGCGGGCAGCGCGAGCCAGCCAGCGGAAACGCACGATGGAATGCTCGGTGGAATGCTCGGTCATGGAGTCGCTCCGGATGTGGACGTCTGTGACGTGGTGGCCTTGGGTGAATCGGCCTTCGGCTTGAGATACCGATCATACCACCCCAGCAGGCGAGTATGCCAATCGGTGAACTCGGCGGCGTTTGTCATGGGGATACCATGCCCCCCGTTGGCGTAGTTGACCCACTCGACGGTACGCCCCAGCCGCCGCAGTGCGAAATACATCTCGCGCGTGTTGAGCGCCGGCACGTTGTGATCCTCTCCACCGGTCATGAGCAGCAGCGGCGTACGAATGCGATCGGCAAACATGATCGCGCTGTGCGCAACGTACTTCTGCGGCTGCTCCCACATCGTCGCACCAATGCGGTCCTGCGTCTTTTCGGCCGCATTCACGTTGCGCACACCGAGCCTCGGCGAATCGGTGTAGAACGAAATGAGATCGACCTTGCCGGAGATGTTGATCGCGGCCTTGAAGCGATTGGTCTGCGTGACGAGCAGATTCGTGGCGTAGCCGCCGTAGCTGGTGCCATGCACGCCCAGCTTCGCGCTGTCAGCGATCCCCATTTCGATGAGCTTGTTGGCCGACGCGGTCACGCCTTTGAGCCATGCTTCACCGGGATAGCCGGTTTCGAACGTGACGGACGGTTTCATCACCGCATAGCCGTTGCTGGCGAGATACATCGTCGTCGCGTCGAACGTGTCGTCAAAGAAATCCTCGTATACGCTGAACACCGTCGGCAGCGACTTGGCAGTCCCGGGCGGCAGCGTGAGCACACCGAATTGCGACCGGCCGTCGGCATCGAGGTACCGGACCAGCTGCGTCTGTGGCATTGCACGCCCCGCCAGCTGCGGGTTCGACGCGATTACACGTCTCCGCTGCGCAAACTGTGCATCGGCCAGCCACAAGTCAGCCGGTTGCCCGTTGGCACCGATGGTGATCGCCATCTGCGATCCATCGGCACTGAGCCGCGGCGCACCGTAGAGCCGTCCGTCGCGAACCAGCGTATCGGCCATTCCGGTTGCACGATCGACGCGAATGATCGCGCGGTCCCACGAGGTGCGCGCTGCATACGAGAGATAGAGTGAACGGCCGTCATCGGTCCAAGCCGCTACAGTCACACGCGGGCCAGCGATGGTATCGGTGACGGTGCTGATGGCGCGTCGCGCCCCCGTCGCCAGCTCCACCAGCGACAGTCCGACGCGTGACGACACCACGACGGCGTCGCCGGCGGGCGCGATGCGGACCAGCGTAAACCGCTCCTCGCGTGCACGTGCCGTGCTATCGGCGCCCGCCGGTCGCGCACTGTCGCCCGGTGTGCGTGGTGCGGGTCCGATGACACGACGCGCCACGCTGTCCGTGATCGACGCCGCGTAGATCGCACCATCGCGCGCGTACGCGTAGTACTCTCCAGTCTCCGCCACTTGCAGCGACACGCCGCGCAGCGATCGCAACAGGACACGCGGTGTCTGGCCAACGGCGCGCGCCATGAACCGCGATTCGTTCGCGGGCCCGCCGTCGTAGTTGGTCTTGATGTTCAAATCCTCGCGCCACGACAGCGCACGACCCGTGCGCGCAACGGTGTAGCCCGCGAGCTGCGTTGGTCCGAGCAGCGTGTCGAGTGTGCCGCTGGCCGTCGTGAGCGCGACGACCAGTGCCCGATTGCCCAGCCGACGCAAGGCATCCCACGCCAGAAACGGCTCGCTGGCGACCTGCACGGTCACCGGTCCGCGCACCAGCGTATCGAAGCGCGCGGCCACCTGTGTCTGCCATCCCTTTTCGCGTACCGCGAAGATGAGCCGGCCATCATCCGTCCAGCGCAGCTCGGAGTTTTCAGCCAGTCGCACACCCGTGGGCGTCACGGTGCGCAGACGACGCGTTGCGTTCTCCCACAGCAGCAGCGTGGGCACGGTATCACGCGTGGCGATGGCGAGGCGCATACCGTCGGTGGACCACGCGATACTCCCGATCGTTCTGGGCGTCGGCAGCACGACGGTCGTGTCGCCGGTGCGGGTATCGAGCAGCAGCAGGCGTGCGCCACTTGGACGGGTGTAGCTGGGATCGCCCTCGCGCGCGGCGACGTAGCCGAGTCCGTTGTTGCGCACGCCGACGCGCACCACCAACCAGCGCCCGTCGGGCGAGAAGTCGTCCGCGGCGACCGACCGGACCGCCAAAAGGTCGGCGGCGGTAAGCGGCGCGGACGCGGCGGACTGGGCGATCAGCGACGCGATGGCGATGGATTGCGCCAGCAATGCCGCCAGCGCGGACTTCACCAGCACTGGTGCGCCGCGAGGGCGTGACACGGCGAGAGGCATGACGGGCTCGGGCGTGAATGGGAGGAGAGGATGCACTGGCCAGACGCATTCGCGTCGGATCGCGGTAACGGACTCGACGAGACACAGGACGATGCACCGGAAGCCTGCCATTTGACAGGAGCGCCGGCAAGCCTACGTTCGATGGTGCGTCAGAGACGCACCCTTCCTTGAGACGAGGTGACCATGTACAGGCGCATGAGTGACAGGCCGACCGCGTGTCGGCTACACAACACGATCGGATTCACGCTCACAGTAACGCTCGTGGCTACCATGGCCGCCTGTAGCGCGCCCAGCGGCGAATCGGACAAGGTGCCCCCCGCGGCCATGGGCATGTCTGAAGGACGGCTCAGCGAGCCGAACGTCGCCGAGATCCGGAGCACGATCGAGGCGGCCAATCAGCGGGCCACAGTAGGGATGCTTGCAGGCGACCTCGCGCCGCTCCTGGCGAACTACGCGGACAGCGTTGTCGTCATGATGCCAGGCATGCCGGCGATGCGCGGCAACGCGGCGGTCGAACAAGGCATGACTGGCATGATGTCCGAAATGAAGGTGACGGCGGCGACCTTCACGACGAACAATGTGATGGCCACCGGCGACATGGCGATCGAGTCGGGCAGCTTCACCATGACCCTGCTGCCCAAGGGCGGGAAGCCGATGGACGACAAGGGGAAGTACCTCACGGTCTGGCAGCGGCAGGCCGATGGCAGTTGGAAGATTCTGCGCGACATCACCAACACGGATCTGCCGCCGACCGCGCCCAAGTAGACTCGGAAACTGCAGCGAGTCCGGAGGGTCTAGCGGGGATGCGCGTCGGTGCGCATCCCCGTTGCACGTTGCAGCATCACTGGCGCGCTCAACGTGGCCTCCACTTGGGCAACCCAGTATCGTGCGTCGCGCGCGAGCTCACGGCATCCATCCGGAATAGCAACCGACGCGGGCGCGACGACACGTCCGCCACGCCGTACCACGCGTGTTGCCTGGGCCAGCATCGCCACGTGCGCGT
>JANNEV010000703.1:0-6371 GCA_031379145.1 Gemmatimonadaceae bacterium | reverse complement strand
CGGCCAGCGCGCTCATTCGCACCCTGCATGGGCCGGCGGTCGTTCGACTGCCGGATGCGACGCTGTATGTCATGTCAGGATGGACCGCGCGAGCCTTGGAGATCGGCGGCTGGCTGCTGGAGCGCACATGAGTGCCCGCAGCGCGAACACGCTACGAATCAACGGCACGCCAGTGCTGCCCTTGCTTCCGCGTACGGGAGCGGTGCATGTGCTCATTCTTGGTGAGGCGCCAGGGCCTCGTGGTGCCGATAAGAGCGGCGTGCCGTTCTTCGGTGATGCGGCCGGCAAACCGCTGTATGAGGCGTTGGCCCGGCTCGGGGCCGTGACGTTGCCCGCAGAGACAGCGCGGTTGCGGTGGGACGGCTCGGAGTTCGCGATGGCCGCGATCACGCCGCTCGCACACGGTGTGGCGCTGGGCAACGCGTACGACCGCTGTCCCACCGACAATGGTGCAACGTTTCGCGCGCCAACCCGGCGTGAGCTGGAGAGCGAAGACAACGTCGCGCGATTGCGATCCGAAGTTGAGCGTCTGCGACGTCGCGGTCTGTCTGGCGTGGTGTGTCTGGGACGTGTGGCCGCGAGAACCATGGACGGCGTGTTGACGGGGCCTCACGGCGTTTCGTTGCAGCGTCGCGATGTGCCGCATCCTTCGGCACAGGGGCTGCTCTCCATGGCGCCGGATCGAGGGCGTGGCACAAAAATGAAGGACCTGCAGGAGCAATGGCAGCGGTTGCTGTGCGACGCCGTTGTCGACGTCGGCTTTCCGGACACGCGCACTGGAGACATCACGTGAGCAGCACACCGTTTGACGTGCTTCAGCTCACCGTCTTCTCGCAAGGCGTCGCGATGCTGGCCGAAGAGATGGGCAGTCTGCTGGAGCGAAGCGCCATTTCCCCCAACATCCGAGAGCGGCGCGACGCGTCCTGCGCGCTCTTCGACTCGGAAGGACGCATGGTTGCCCAAGCCGCGCACATTCCCGTGCACCTCGGCGCGATGCCCGAGGCCGTGGCGGCGGTGCGCGCATCGGGTGCCGCCGCAGGGGACGTGTTTCTGCTCAACGATCCGTCGCACGGGGGGTCGCATCTCCCCGACCTCACGATGGTCGAAGTCATCGCTGATCCTCACGACGCCGCGCGGACGATTGGGTACGCGGCGGTGCGCGCGCATCATGCCGACGTGGGAGGCATGAGCCCCGGCAGCATGCCGTTTGGTGCGACGGAGCTGTTCCAGGAAGGACTGATCGTGCCGCCAGTCCGACTGGAGCGGCGTGGCGAACTGCAGGACGATATTCTGCGCCTGGTGCTGGCGAACGTGCGGACGCCATCGGAGCGAGAGGGGGATTTGCGCGCGCAACGTGCCGCGTGTGCGGCCGGGCGGGATGGCTGGCAGGCATTGTATGTGCGCATGGGCACCGCGCCGCTGCGCAGTGCTGTCGACGCTCTGCTCGACTACACGGAGCGACGGGTGCGAGCGAGGCTGCAACTGCTCGAAGGCGCTGAGGGTCGCGCGGAGGATGCGCTGGAGGGTGACGGTGTCAGCGACACGCCGATTCCCGTCGTGGTTCGCGTTCGGATCGCCAGCGCCACACTCTTCCTCGACCTGACTGGAACGTCGGCCGCCGTTCGAGGGAACGTGAACGCACCGCCTGCGGTGGCGCGCGCGGCAGCCGTGTTCGTGCTGCGCGTGCTCTGTGACGACGACGTGCCGGTCAACGATGGCGTTGCCCGTGCGCTTCAGCTGGACATTCCAGATGACTGCGTGGCCAACGCGAAGCGTCCCAGCGCGGTCGCGGCCGGCAATGTGGAACTCTCGCAGCGCATCACCGATGTTTGTTTCGCCGCGCTGGCGGACGCGGCGGAGTCCGTGGGCGTGCGCAATCTGCCGATTCCTGCCTCGGGGCAGGGGACCATGAACAACGTCACGCTCGGCGCGATTGGCTGGAGTTTTTACGAGACGCTCGGCGGCGGTCAGGGGGCCAGCGTTCGTGGTCGCGGGCCAGACGCCGTGCACGTAGGCATGAGCAACACGCGAAACACGCCAGTGGAGTCATTGGAGCGGGCGTATCCGCTGCGTGTGGTGGAATATGCGGTGCGACGCGGGAGTGGCGGTGCCGGTCAGCATCGGGGCGGGGACGGAGTCATTCGACGGTACGAGGCGCGCGTGCCATGTTCGGCAACCGTCTTGACCGAGCGACGAGTTCTCGCACCTCCAGGCGCGGCGGGCGGCAGCCCCGGCGCCCGCGGGCGCAACGCCGTGAACGGCGCGGAGATTCCCGCGAAGTGCCGCGTGAGTCTGGAGGTGGGAGATGTGCTGAGCATCGAAACGCCGGGCGGTGGCGGCTACGGATCCCGCGCGTAACAGCTCTGCCGGTGGGCACGCGGACTCGCGCTGGGACGCTCCGAGGGTAACGTAAAGCATGAGAACTTCCGTCGCGTTTTCCATCGCGCTTCGTGCGGCGCTGTGGTGCAGCCCTTCGGCCCCGATGCTGTCGGCCGTACAGCGCGCCGAGGGCACCATCGTTGCGTCGAACATGAACGCGGCATCCGTCTCCATCGTGGATGTGGCCAGTGGACGGACCGTGGCGACGTTACCTACGGGCAACGGTCCGCATGAAGTCGCGGTCTCGCACGACGGTCGGCTGGCTGTCATCTCCATCTACGGCGATCGAAGCGGCGCCGGCACCTCGCTGCTGGTGGTGGATTTATCCGCGCCGACGTCCACGCGCACGATTGAGCTCGGCGCCGGAAACCAGCGTCCGCACGGGCTGGCGTTTCTGCCGGATGACAAGACCATACTCATTACCGGGGAACGTGCGCAGCGCCTGCTTGCGGTTGATGTGGCCACCGGACGCATCGACTCCAGCATGGTTACCGGACAGGCGGCGACGCACATGGTCGCCAGCACGGCCAACGGCAGCCGTGCATACACCACGAATATCTCGGCGATGACCGTCAGCGCATTCGATATCGCTTCGCGTCGCCTGCTCGCCACGTTTCCTGTCATGGCGCGCATCGAGGGCCTGGCGGTTACGCCTTCGGGCAGTGAGATCTGGGTTGGCGGAAACGACTCGCACGCTGTCTACGTGCTGAACGGCGAGAACGGTGCGGTCGTGCATACGTTGGCCGGATTCGGCATGGCCTATCGAATCGGCATCACACCAGACGGGCGAACGGCCGTTGTCACTGATCCTGGGGCAGAGAAGATTCACATCATCGATGTGGTCACGCACACGCTGCGAGCGGTCATCGACGTGCCGGCGATGCCAGAGGGCACGGCGTCCTCGCCGCAGGGAGTGACGCTCTCTCGCGACGGCGTCTACGCATTCGTCACGCTCAAGGCAGCGGCGAAGGTGGCGGTCGTTCATATCGCGTCAGCGTTGATCGTCACGAAACTGCCGGTCGGTGCGGGCTCGGACGGCGTGGGCTTCTCACCGCGCGTGTTCGTGCGCTGAGGCCCGCCCTGCATGCGCGCAACCCCGTCTCGGTTCTCTCTTCGAACGACATTGGTTGGACTTGCGCTCGCCGGAGTGCTCGCGGTCGCGGTATCGCTCTCGGCGCAACGCTTCGGGGGGCAGCGGCGCATGTTCGTCGAACCCAACGCGGTGTACGATGGTCGGTACACGTTCGTCCGACTCCGCTACACCGTGTATCGGCGGAGCGGCTGGGAGTTTGACTACCCGGCCATGGAGCGCAACTTCATGACGATCGTGAAAGATCTCACCACGATGCGCCCGCATGTGGCTGAGTCCAACGTGCACGACATGGACGACCCTGCGCTGTCGCGGTATGCGATCGCGTATCTCTCGGAGCCCGGTTTCTGGATTCCCAATGCGCAGGAGGCCGAGGGTTTGCGGCGCTGGCTCGGGAAGGGCGGATTCCTTATCGTGGACGACTTTTACGGCGGGCAGTGGGAAAACTTCGAACGTTCGATGCGTCTGGTGCTGCCCGACGCGCGCCTGGTCAAACTCGATGTCTCACATCCCGTCTTCGACTCGTTCTTTCACATCAAATCGCTCGCGGGCATGTCGCATCCGGACAACCCGGCGTGGAAAGCGGAGTTCCTGGGCATCTTCGAGGACAATGATCCGAGCAAGCGGCTGATGGTCATTGTCAACTACAACAATGACATTGGCGACTACATGGAGTGGTCAGGGCAGGGTTGGTATGCGGTCAATCTCTCCAACGACGCGTACAAGTTCGCCACCAACTACCTCGTGTACGCGCTCACGCACTGACTAGACGGGTTTGGCGATCATGACCCAGAGCGCGCCAATCAGGGGCAGCGTCGCGATGATGCCCCAGACGATCCATCTCCGGGCGTCGCGGCGATACGCATCGGGAATGACACCGCCATTGGCAAATTGTCGCGCGAGGCGGGCCTGTCGGATCTGCGCCGGCACCAGAATGCCAATCCAGATCACGCCGGACACGGCGAACAGCGCTTCACCCAATCGGAGCCAGTACGCACCGAATGGGTCGATGCCGGCCGCAGCGGTTGCGCCGAACCCGCCGATCATGGTCAACGCGATGCCTCCCACCGTGAGCGACCAATCGGTGATGGTCACGAGGCGCTGCCCGAACGCGACGATTCGCGGATCGCCGGAGCGGTCGGCGAAGACCTTCCAGACGGCGGTCACGGTCACATTGCCCAGGATCATCACGACACCCAGCACATGGAGCCACTTGAAGACGAGGTAGTTCACGCGCTGCAGATTAGTGGAGTGTGTGGCTCGGCGCCTCCCCTTCCCGGAAACCGTGCGCGATGAATATTCCATGGGAATCGTTCGTGCTCCGCCACATTCCGGATGGTTGCCATGCCACAGCCGCCTGTCTCTGACTTACATGAGCTCGTGCGCGTACGGTACTTCGCGGGACAGACGCTTACCGAGGCCGATCTGACGGCAGAGCAGGACTACCACCGCCACCGGGCGCGCCGACACAATCGGCTGTTGCACGGGGTCGGTGTTGTCGACGGGCTCGGGGTGCGAACGTCGGGAAACGCCGTGGTGGTTTCGCCGGGCATGGCGATTGATGCGCTTGGCGAAGAGTGCGTGGTTGCGGCCGAGTGCCGGCTGGTGTTGGGGGCTCGCGGCGCGAGCACATCGCAATTCTTGGTGCTTCGCTTCCAGGAAGTCCTGTCCGTGCCGGTGGTCGCCGCTTCTGCGGAGAGTGGTGTCCAATTCTCGCGCGTCGTCGAGCAGTGCAGCGTGAGCCTGGAGCCGCTTGCGCCACTAAAGCAAGATCCCGGACTGGCGATCGCTCGTCTGTTGTGGCGGGCGAACAAGTGGCGAGTGGACAGTCGATTCCGCCGGTTGCGGGTCAAGTGATCGCAGGCTGGCGGGTCGTCGGCTCTCACTCCAACCGTACCATCACCGTGACCCGTGCTCACCGCATCGCTGTCTCCCTCAGCGTGTTCGTCCTCGCGCTTGCGAGCTGGGGATCGTCGCTCGTTGCGCAGCGTCCGGTGGGTGCGCTCGCCGCCGGTCGCGCGTCTCGGGGCCCAATGCTGGGACACACGCCGTCACAGCCGCGAGTCGAGGTGGGGGCTGATCGCCTGCTTGGTGAATACGCTGGCCTTATCCGCGGCAAGCGACTGGCGTTGGTGTCAAACCACAGCGGGCGACTCGCGGACGGCACGCACCTCGCGGACGCGCTCTTCCGGTTACCCGGTGCGCCACTTCGCGTGCTTTTCGGGATGGACCACGACATCCGCACCAACGACTACTCCGCGAGCCGAGACGAGGAGCGCGCTGTCGATGCTGCCACCGGACTGCCAAAGTACAATCTGTACGGGACGACGCATCGACCAACGCGCGAGATGTTCGGTGATGCGCAGGTGGTCGTGTTCGACATTCAGGAAGTGGGCGCGCGATTCTACGAACACATCAATATTCTGGCTTTCGTGATGGACGCCGCCGCCGAGTACGGACTCGCCGTCGTTGTGCTCGATCGTCCGAATCCCATCACGGGCCGGCGCGCCGATGGCTTCGTCACGGACGCCGCCTATCGCTACCGTTTCGGTTCGTACGCGGCAGTCCCGGTCGTCCACGGGATGACGATGGGCGAGCTGGCGCGCTACTACAACGGCGAGCGTGTTTTGCAGGGGAGCCGTAAGGCGACGCTCGACGTGGTCCCCATGCGTGGCTGGCGACGCGACATGTGGTACGGCGATACCGGACTGCCCTGGCGCAAGCCCTCGCCGAACCTGCTCACGCCGGAGTCGCTGCTGGCGTACGTCGGTACCTGCCTGTTCGAGGCCGTCAATGTTTCGGAAGGTCGAGGAAGCGAGACGCCGTTCGAGGTCGTAGGAGCGCCCTGGCTCGATCACGTCCAGGCCATCGCCGATCTCAATGCGCTCGAGCTGCCGGGAGT
>JANNEV010000691.1:0-8570 GCA_031379145.1 Gemmatimonadaceae bacterium | reverse complement strand
TCGCCGGCGCCGTCACGGTGGCGCGACCGCCAACCGACGCCAGCGCAGGCAACTGCTTCGGATCGACGCGGAACGGGGTGGCCGACACGTCCGGAGCGGTATTGGCGCCACCGATCACCCCATCACCACAGGCCGCCGTGACCAGCGCGCCAAGTCCGATCAGCGACGCACGACTGAGGAATGCTCGGCGGTCGAATGGGGCGCACGCATCGCAGGCGTCACCAAGCGTGTGCGGAGCGATGGTGTCTTCTCCAGCCGCAGCAGACCGGTCCGACAGGGGCAGAAGTGGGCTCGTCATAGGCTGGAAAGGTCGAAGAGATTCACACCAATAGTCGCGAGAACGGCCCTCACTCCAGCGCCGCGAATGCGCGCAACAGGGTTGACGCCGAGGCTTCGCGCTGCGCGACGTCGGGCGCCGTCATGCGCAAGATAAGTTCCTCCAGCCCCGATGCCGCAGTCCTGGCGTTCACCGCTCGCGCCGCACCGATCCGCTCTCTTGCCGTTGCAGGGCTCCTGAGTTTGTCTGAGAGGAATGCGATGGGTGTCTGCGCGTGGTACGGTGTTCCCCCGTACAGACACTCGTGCAGCACAATACCCGCTGCGTAAATGTCCGTTTGTACTGATGCCGGTCCGCCGATCAGTTGCTCGGGCGCCATGTACTCCGGCGTCCCGACGGTAGCGCCTCCAAGCCGGCCCGCCGTCGCGCTATCCGGCAATTCACGGTCACTGGTGTGGCGCGGGTCACGCATGAGTCGGGCGACTCCGAAGTCCGTCACCTTGACCACACCGTTGGAGCCGATGAGCAGATTTTGCGGCTTCAAGTCGCCATGAATGACCTGCTGCGCGTGCGCGGCCACCAGCGCTCGCAACAGCTGATTCGCCACGGCAATGACGGCAACAGATGGCAGCGAACGCCGCGCGTGAATGACATCGGCGAGCGATGTCCCGTCGACATACTCCATGGTGAAGAACGGAACGCCGTCGCTCTCACCGATGTCGTGCGTACGCACCACGTTCCGATGCGTGATGCGCCGTGCCAGCCGTAGCTCCGCCTTCACGTGCTCCGCCGCCGCAGGGTCGGCCGCCAGAATCTCGGGACGCAGCACCTTGACCGCGACCACCTCACCAAGTGATTGGTCAAGCGCGCGATACACCATGCCCATCCCGCCGCTGCCAAGCAGCGCATCGATCCGATATCGATTGGCGAGCACCTCGCCGACCGCGAGCACGATGCCGCCGCGCGCCCCCGCGCCGGGCAACGCGGCGCCAATAGACGCGATCGATCCGGCCACGCGCCGTCGTGACCCGGTCGATCGACTGCGAGCCTCAGCGTCCTCCCGCTGCGGCTCCGACGCACTGCCGATGCGCCCCGTCATGGCGATCAGCGCCTCCTTGTCACGAAGATCGGCGAGCAGCGCATCGACCGCGTCCGCGAGCTCATCGACCTCCGCGCCGGCGGCCGAACCCGAGACCTCGCGCCGAATTCCCAAGTCGTAGTTGCCGTCGGCCGCACGCCGAACGGCGTTGGCCAACGTTCGCACGGGCGCCGTCACTCGTCGCGCCGCCAGATAGGCGACGAGCAGGGCGAGCGCAAACCCCACCAGTCCGGCCACGGCGATTGATCGCCGCACATCGGCGAGGCTGGCACGCTCCGCATCGCGAGAGCGCAGCACAACAAATCCACCAACCACGTCCCCGCCGGCGGTCGTGAGCGAGGTACGCTGCGCCAGATAGTCGGTCCCCCCGAGATGGATGTCAGGCATCTTCGGCTCGGGTTGGGCGTTGGGCCCGCTCACCGAGAACGAACGGACCGCCGTGCGAAGCTCCTTCGCGGAACCAATCGTCGACGCCGCGAGCTGCACCACTCCCCGTTGATCGCGGGTAAAGAAGACGAGTTCGCTGGCCGTGGCAACCTTGACGTCATGCGCGAGCAACGAATCCACAAGGCGCGTGGCAACCAACACGCCGATCGAGGCGCCGCCGGGGATCTCGATCGGCACCGCGACCGCCTGAAACAGCAGCGAGTCGCGGGAAACGCCAAAGCCGGCGGTGACGTGTCCGCTCAACGCGCCTGCAATCAGCGGAACATTTCCCATATCCTCACCAAATGCACCGGGCTCGTCGGACTTGCCGAGCAGAATACCGCGCGAGTCGGTGACAAACACCCACTGCGATTCCAGTTGCGCGGCCGCCTCGAACGTCTGATCGAGGATGTCCGCTCGGCGACGTTCCGACACCAACGCCCGCAGATAGGGACGCTGCACGAAGACCCGCGCACCGCCAGCCAGACTGCGCTCTCGCCCGGCCAGGACCTGCGCGACCAGATCCGCCGACTGCTCCAGGCCTCTCTGCGCGGTGCGATCGCTGGCCCGACGCACGGAGTCCGAAGCCACGACCAGCGCCACCGCCACCACCATACCGACGAGCAGCGCGGTGAGCGCAAACACGCGCCACGTGAAGCCGAGCGATTGATGCCGGGACTCAGTACCGATCGGCACGAGTCGCCGCGTAGGCCGCTCCGAACTTGTTGGGATGCGGCGTCGGGACATAGCCACGCGCGTCCACCACGAGCGAGATGCCAGTAAGGCCACCCACTGGCACGACGAGATCCTGAAGCACTTCCGGTGTTCGCTCGTGCCAGACGCGGACGCGATAGCTGCCGACGGGCACAGACTTGATGTCAAATCGACCCGACGCGTCCACCTCGGCGACGAACGGTGAGGTGATCGCCAGCACGAAGCTGACCATTCGCGCGTGGATGTTGCAGTAGATCGCATAGACGCCCGGTCGCTCGAACTTCGCTCCCTTGGTCACACCGGCGCGATAGAGACCGAGATCGAACGCGCCCAGTGCGCTGTTGGAAAACACGTTGTGACTGAACGGATCGCTATTGGGAAAGGTGACGGTGCCCCCGACCCGCACGAATTGCATGTGCGGGCGAAACTCCCGTCCCCGCATGTCGATACGCGCGGCGGCCGGTGCATTGGGTCCATCGTACGCCGTTCGCCCCACCGGTTCCAGCATCACAACCGCATTCCCCGCGTCACGTCCGCGAACACCCGGCCGATCCAGGACCGTGACCGTCCCACGCACGCTTCCCTGCGCACACGCAACGGCAGCATGCGCCATGGGCGCCAGCAGCGCCGCGCAGGCAAACACGTGACGAGCTGCGCGAAGGCCACGGTGCGCTACCACTCGAAACCCACGGCCAGATTGAAATGTGTGGCGCGTTGCGGACCCGATGCATAGACGGTCCGTAAACGTCGCACCTCGAAACCGATCAGAACCGGTTGCGTGGGCCGCCACAGCAGGTGCGCTTCGCAGGTGCCATTGCGCAGCCGTCGTGGGCGATCGCGCGCGTCAGCAACATCCGACCCGCATCCGACTCCACCGAGTATGGCTGGATGCAGCTGCGCGTTGAATTGCGCCCAGCCCGCAACGTCTCGCACGGGTGGTCCGAATTGCTCTCCCGCTCTGGGCGCACCGAACGTTTGTCCGATGCCGCCGCCACCGAGTGCGCTCACCGCACGCCCCGTGTAGCCCTCGGCCAGCACGCTCATACCATGGGTGAGGCCGATGCGCCCATTCAACACGACTGCCCGCGTGCTCGTGAGCGTATCGCCAGTCGCACGGAGCCATCCTCGATGCATGCCCAACCCGATCTCTCCACGCGCGTCGTCTGCCGCGTCGGACTCCCCCCACAGCATGCGCACCCGACCCTCCAGCGACGGTCGACCCGAGCGTTCACCGGCGTCAATTGCGTCGGACTCTGCGGCATGACGAACGCCGGTGACCGGCGCCATGGCCGCTCCCTGCACCGCCAGCTCGACCGGGATGCGCCCCAGCTGCGCGCGCGCGATTGTGCGTTCGACGCGGGCCTGCGGAATCCAGTTCCACAAGTTGCCCGACGTAGCGAATCCAGGCGTGCCCGTGGCCGCGAACGTGACCGGATTCAACTCGGCGATGAGCGGGGAGTCACTTCCGACCATGACCGACGTATTCGCCCACTGCAGACGCGCCGTCGCCGTCCGCAGCCGAAGCTCCGGGAACGCGAATGCGTCTGCGGTGATCGCGGTGCCGCCGGCGAAGAGGTCGACGTCGATATCCCCGATGAATCGTCCACCGAGCACACTGTCCACGCTGATCGCCGCACCGAGCAGCGTCTGCCGCAAAGACACCCCGAAGGCGCGTGTTCCCGGACTTCCCTGCACGCCCACCGCAACCGCCTGTTCCCGCACGAACAGGGGCAACTCGGCGTTGCTCGAGCGCCCCGATGTGTGGTAGGCGTTCGTCATGACCCGACCGGAGAGCTCCAGCTGCAGCCGCGATCGGGTTCGCACATTTGACGAGGCCTCCGTGGCCAGCTGTTGCTGCAGCAGCGCGATCGCCGCCTCAGCACGCGCCAATCGAGCAGCCAGGGAGTCCGCCACGGATGCACTGCTGTCCTGTCGCACGGAGTCGGGGCGGACGGGATTGCTCTGGGCGGTGATGTCATGCGCCGGCCGCAGCGCCGCGCCGATCAGGGCACCACCAGCCAGGCAACGCCGCAACGGAGGGTAGACAAGAGGCATGGCCCAAATCAGTGCCCGACGTCGGAGCAACGCAATACTGCAGGCGACGCAGGCTCAGCGCGTTCGCGCTCCGACACGCACGAGGGCGAGATCCGTGAGCTCCATATCCGCAACGATCAGCGTGCCGCTGGTGGGTGCCGGCCACGCCAGCATGCTTTGCGCGCCGTCTTGCGCCGCGAGCAAACGCCCATCGGCAAAGGCGCGACGCAATTCCGGCGGACGGAACAACAGCTGCTCCGACACGATGTACTGCAACACCAGCTCATCATTCCAGCGGTACGCGAGCACGGCGGCTCGTTCTCCATTGAGGTCCGTGGTCCAGGCGGCCATGAGCCGCAACCCTGGAGTGCCCAGTGCTTCCACCGGAAACGGGAGCGCTTGACGCACGGCGGCAAGGTCGCGCGCGCGACCGGGAAGTTCGGTAGCGACCACGCGTCGATAGTCGGCAAGTACCACTTCGAAGAGGGGCACCGCGGCGACCGATGAGACCGCGTAGCGAGCTGCCGTGGCATCGCTTCGCGTGCGCAGGAGCACCATCGCGGCAACGGTGGCGCTGAGCACCGCGAGGAGCACCGCGAGGATCGGGAAGGCCCAACCGCGGTTGGGCGATCCGGCGAACCATCGACGGCTGCGCTGGTTGGCGGGCACGACCGCTGCGACAGGTGTTTGCGCGACTGCCGCGACAATGGCATCGCGCAATGCCACCGACGACGCCGGAATTGGCTCGCGCTCGAGTCGCAATCGGATTGCGCGATGCACCTCGTGCTCGCGTCGGCAGCGCGCACAGCCGAGCAAGTGCGCATCGATCTGCGATGCCGTCTCCAGGGGCAACTCTCCGTCCGCGTAGGCACCGAGCAACGTCGCCAGGAGCTGATGTCGGGCCTCTCGATCCGTTTCGTTATCGGAAGGCGGAAGCAGAAAGGCTTCAGTACGCGACTGGTCCGTCATGGTGTCCCTTTGCCGTGCCAACGACGAGTGGCGGCTTTTTGGCTGGCGCCAGCGTCGGCCCCGAGCGCCCATTCCGCTTTGTGCTCCAAAACCGCGCCGGCCAGCAGGCGTCGCCCGCGGGAGATCCGACTCATGACCGTTCCGATCGGTACCGCCGTGATCTCCGCGATCTCCTGATACTTGAAGCCGTCGATGTCATGCAATTCCACCGCAATGGCAAAGTCATCAGGGATACTGCTCAACGCCGCCTGCAGAACCTCACGATCGATGCGGCCGACGACCTCGCTGAACGTGAAGTCGGGATGCCCACCGACCATCGCCTCGTGGGAGTCCTCCAGGCGAGAAATGGACACCAACTGTCGGCGTCGCCCGTCCTTCTTCAGCGTGTCGCTGAGCACCGTACGCAGAATGCGATACAACCAGGCCTTCACGCTGGCCTCATCGCGAAGCTCATCGAAAGCCACCCAGGCGCGCAGGCACGCATCCTGCACCGCGTCGTCAGCGTCGGCCGGCACGCCCGAGCGCCGTCGGGCAAAGCCGGAGAGGCGATCCAGGTGCGGCAACACGAGACTGTGAAAGCGGGCCTGACGGTCGGCGAGCGCGGATTCAAGAGCCATAGGAGTCACGAACTTACTAGACGGTCGCTCTGACAGATTTATTCCCGTCGGTCTCAACCAGTCCGCGCCGTTAAACGAGCGCTGGACGTTTGGCGGTCTCCGCTCCACCTTCGAAGCGATGACTCCCTCTCAGACTCTCGGCGCGCTGCTGCACGCTCCGCTCGCGATCCAGCCGTCGATGGACGCCCTCTGGATGCCGTTCACCAATAATCGCGCGTTCAAGTTGGCGCCTCGCCTGCTCGTCTCCGCGAAAGACATGCATTATCAGGACGCGGAGGGGCGCTCGGTCCTGGATGGCGTGTCCGGCCTGTGGTGCGTCAATGCCGGACACTGTCGCGCGCCCATCGTCGACGCGATTACCACAGCCGCCAGCGCCCTGGACTATGCGCCGGGGTTTCAGATGGGCCACGCGCTGTCGTTCGAGCTGGCCAACCGTCTCGGCTCCATCCTTCCTGCCGGCCTCGACCGGGTATTCTTCACCAATTCGGGTAGCGAGGCCGTGGACACGGCGCTCAAGATGTCGCTGGCATATCATCGGGCCCGCGGTGAGCCCGAGCGCGTGCGGTTTGTTGGACGCATGCGAGGCTACCATGGCGTGGGGTTCGGCGGCATTTCCGTCGGCGGCATTGCGCCCAACCGCGCCGTGTTCGACGCGCAGCTGCTGCCGCATGTGGACCACCTGGCCCACACGCATGATCTCAGCCGCAACGCATTCAGCGTCGGACAGCCGAAGCACGGCGCCGAATACGCCGATGATCTGGAACGCATCATCGCTGAGCGTGGTGCACACACCATCGCCGCCGTGATTATCGAGCCCGTCGCCGGCTCCACCGGGGTGCTCCTTCCGCCGGTCGGCTATCTCGATCGACTTCGCACGCTCTGTGACGCCCATGGCATCCTGTTGATCTTCGACGAAGTGATCACGGGCTTTGGTCGCACTGGTGCGGCCTTTGCCGCGCAACGCTTTGGGGTCGTGCCTGACCTGATCACAGCGGCGAAGGGTATCACCAACGGTTCGGTCCCGATGGGCGCCGTGATGGCGCGACGGGAGATTCACGACACGGTGGTTGAGCGTGCGCCGGGCGGCATCGAGTTCTTTCACGGTTACACGTACTCGGGACACCCGTTGGCCGCTGCCGCCGCGCTGGCGATGTTGGATATCTGCGAGCGGGAGGCGTTGCTCAGTCGGGGCGCGGTGATGGGAGAGCACCTCGAGGCCGCGATCCACGGACTTCGGGAGAAGCCGCACGTGATCGACATCCGGAATATCGGGATGGTGGCCGCGGTCGAGCTGACGCCGAAACCGGAACAGCCGGGCGCCAGAGCCAACGCCGTGTTTCTTGAGTGTTTCCGCCGCGGCGTGCTGGTGCGGCAGACCGGTGATACGATTGCGCTCGCTCCGCCACTGATCGCGAGTACCGCGCAGATTGCGGAGATGACGGGTGTCCTGGGCGACGTACTGACGGATTTCGAGTAGCACAGAGGATCAAGCACAGCGGGTCGGCCCTCGCCGTGGCGTTGGCCGACCCGCTCGATTTGTACCCAGCTGCTACCACGTGAACTCGCTGAAGCATGGTCCGCCAAGCGTCGCTGTCCCCGCGTGCGGCAACGCGAGGACAAACTCTTTCGTTACGGAGTACCGAGCTGCCCGCGGATTTCGCCGCCAGGATGGGTGGTGGAGTGCACGTTGACGTACGCGTTCCCCGTGCGGATGAGCACCAACATGGAGTCGAGAGAGACGCCCGGAGTGCGAATGTTCGCCGCCGTGAAGCTGCCGGTCAGCACGCCCGTGTTCGGGAGCTGCGTGGTACCCAACAGGTCGATGCTCACACCGGCGTTGACCGCCGAGGTGGCCGGGGAATGAATGTGCAAGCCGGTGGGCGCACTCAGCAAACCCTGAAACGCGACGACGAAATTCACCGTCGTTCCATTCTGGACGAACGACGCAGAGCCGTTGGACACGACCGTGAGCGGCGTCGGGCGTTCGTTCTCGCCACCGAGCAGGGTGAAAAAGCCAGCGGTCGGCCGAGTGACCGTGATGGTCGATGTCGCGGTTGCCGTGACACCATCGCGCGTCAACGAACCCGTGATGGCGACGGTACCCGGCGCAATGGACGTCACAACTCCGGCGGGGCTCACCACCGCGGTGCGAGCGGCCGCCGTCGTGAACGTGACGCCGGTGACGCCAGCGATTGCGTTGCCGTTCGCGTCACGCGCCGCGCCGGTGATCGTGGAGGTCGCGCCGATGCCGATCGATGGCGCCGATGCAGTAAGCGCCAGAGTGGCCAATTTCTGCGCGACGGTCACGTTGAGCGTTGCCGTAGCGGAACCGCTGGTCGCTGTGATGGTAGCGGTTCCGTTGCTGACGGCGGTGATCGTTGCCGTCGCTCCGGTGCTGATGACAGTGGCAACGGCGGCGTTGCTGCTGGTGAAG
>JANNEV010000680.1:0-10734 GCA_031379145.1 Gemmatimonadaceae bacterium | reverse complement strand
GCCTGCGCGCCGAGGGGAATCATGACGACGGTCGCCGTATCGAGCAGGCGAACGGCCTCGGTCCATGGCAATGCTTCGATCCGCACACTGCGGGACTGTGACGTTGCCGTGGGTGCGAGCAGGCACGCCGCAGACACCAGTACCGTGGCGCTGTTGACGAGGCGACGGAATTTCACACGCTGCTCCAGGTGAGAGAGCTCCAGGTACGGCGGCAGGTCGATGCAGCTGCGTCACGCACTCCGCTACGGTGTCGAGCCCGGAAGATACCGGGCATACCATGTCAGATACCGGTCGTCCGGACGGATCAGACGTGGCGTTTGTGCAGGCACGACGCCCGGCACAGTGAGCGCCAGGCACCCTGCGACCAGGATCCGTACGAACGACATCAGGCGATGTCGCCGCTGCGAATCACCTGCTGATACCAGCGATAGCTGAGCTTCGGCGTACGCTTCTGCGTGGCGTAGTCGACGTGCACCAGTCCGAAGCGCGTGTCATAGCCATCTGCCCACTCGAAGTTGTCGAGAAGGCTCCACGGGAAGTAGCCCACCACCTTCCGGCCTTCGGACACGGCACGCTGCACCTGTCGCATGTAGGCGCGCAGATACATCACGCGGTCGATGTCCTGCACCTCACCGGCCGCGCTCGTGGGGCCGCTGTCAGCGCAGCCGTTCTCGGTGATGAAGATTGGCAGGGATTTCTGGCCGAGTGCATCGCGAATCAGGCGAATGCCCCAGTAAATGGACTCGGGCACGAAGTTGAGCCACGGTGATCCCATCTTGGGGTACGCGTCGAACATGGGCACTTCGGTGTAACCGGCGGCATTTGATGCGGCACGCACATAACTGCCGGTGTAGCAGTTGAAGCCGAGACCATCCAACGGCTGGTGAATGATCTTGAGGTCGCCGTCACGCACGTCCGGCACTTCGGCGCCACGCTGTTGCCACCAGAACGGATCGTACCGACCGGTGAGCAGCGGCGTGATGATGGCGCCGTTGGCTTCGTTGCGGGTAAAAGCCAGTCGCGCGGCCTCGATATGCTCGGGCGTTTCGATGACCGGCACCGGCGCGGTGTAGTTCTCGGCGATGCTGACCTTGCATGCACGCGGCGACGCAGCGCGGATGGCTTGACAGGCGCGACCGTGCGCGAGCAAGGCGTGATGCACGACCTGCCAACGATCTTTCGGGCGAGCGAGCGCGAGTCCAGGTGCATGCGGCGCAGTGGCACCCACACCGTAGCCCACCTGCGTAAACGTGAGAATTTCGTTGAGCGTCATCCAGCGCGTGACCTTGTCACCCAACGCCCGCACGACGACGGTTGCGTAGTCGGCGAAGTCATCGGCGACCTCGCGACTCTCCCACCCGCGATAACGATCCTGCAGCGCCTGTGGCAAGTCCCAGTGATAGAGCGTGGCATGCGGCGTGATGCCGTGCGCGAGGAGCTCGTCGACCAGACGTTTGTAGAAGTCGAGACCGCGCTGATTCACCGCACCACGTCCCTCAGGTATTACTCGCGGCCACGCAATACTGAATCGATAGTGCTTGACGCCCAGGCTGGCCATGAGCCGCACGTCGTCCTTGTAGCGATGGTAGTGGTCACACGCGACATCGCCATTGTCGTTGTTGGCCACCTTGCCCGGGGTGTGGCTGAACGTGTCCCAGATACTGGGCTTGCGTCCGTCTTCGTTGGCGGCGCCTTCCAGTTGGTACGCCGCCGTTGCGGCCCCCCACCAGAACGTGCGCGGAAACGCGCGCGCCTTCCCCGGCGGCGGGGCACTGTCGGTGCCCGGAAGCGCGGTGGCCTGCGCATGGCTCAGGCGGGCGGGCAGGCTCTGTGCAACAGCACCGAGCGCGGCAGCGGTGAGAAAGCGGCGACGTTGCATCGAACCTCCAGGGCGATTACGGCGGGAAGAGGCAATCTACGCCGTTCGCATGCCGCTCGACACACGCGGCGCGTGTTCGCCGCTAGCGGAGCGTTTTGACCGCCCAGTCGGCGAGCGCGCTCAGCACCGCCGGACGCACATGCGCATTGGTGAGTGCAGCGTACCCCGACGGCGCCCCGGATGGATCGTCAAGAAACAGGTGATTCGTTTTGGGGAACTTGCGCATGGTGACGGCGCGATTCCCCGACGAACGAAGCACGGCGAACAAGGTGTCCGCCTGCTCCGGAGTGACCTGACGGTCGGTCTCGCCCTGAAGAATGAGCACCGGCTGCCTGACGCGTCGCGCGGTGGTGCGCGGATCGTAGGCAATGAAGTAGCCCATCCATGGGCTGGACTTCGCGAGGGAGTCAACGACGGTAGCCACCTGGCGTGACACCGAGTCCCGCGCGGATTCCGATGCGCCGGCGGGAGGAGCCACCTGTGATCCGATCTGGAAGTTCAGCACGGTCCGGCCGTCATACGCGGTACCGGCCAGCAGCGCGATGGCCCGGATTTCCGGGTCGCTGGCGGCGAGCATCGGCGCGATGATGCCGCCCTCGCTGTGACCTGCCAGTGCGATGCGAGAGCCGTCGATGTCCGATCGCGTTCGCAGCCAGGCCACAACGGCTCGCGTATCGTTGGACGCGTCCACGGTGGTGACGTTGTTGGCGCCGTCCATTCCGCCCGACTCGCCCACGGCGCGATCATCGTACCGCAGCACGGCAATGCCACGGCGCCCCAGCGTATCAGCAATCTCACGGAACATGGAATACCCGGGCAGCAGCGCAATGCGCGAATCGCGATCCTGCGGGCCACTGCCACTGATGGTGACCACCACGGGTGCCTTGGCAACTCCCTTGGGTCGAGTGAGTGTGGCCGCGAGATCGTAGCCACGACCGCTGGGGATGCGCACGTGCTCGGCGGTGTACGGCGCGTCAGATGGGGCGTCGTAGTTGTAGCGCGCAATGGCGGCGGCGTCCAGAGACGTGCCGTTCGCCGCGCGCACCACGCGCATACCCTGCGACGTGGTGATGACACTCGGCATCGGTTCCCGCATGGACGCGGCGCGCGCTTGCAAGCCGGCCAGGCCGATGACCAGTGTATCACCGACAAGCGACGTGGTCACGGGCACCGTCTGCGCACCCGATGCGAGAAACACGTCGAACCCGGCGGCACCGCGCGCCAGTGCCTGACCGGCCAGCAGGGTCATGTGCAGCACCGACTGATTGATCAGAGGCCGCGCGCCGGCCTTGGACGCGATGCGTTGCGTGACGATGCGACCGCCGGACTGGATCTCGGCGATGGCGCTGTCTCCCTGCATCGTGATGCTTGCTACCTGAAACGGCGTGTCAGACCCGGGCGTGAACGCGCGCAGGGTGATACCGCCCAGCACTCCGCCAACGCGTCGTTGCACCCACTCCATACGCGGCTGACCCTTCATGGACAGTACGCCGATCGCGCCGGTGTCCGACAGCTGCAGCGTCTCGGTGCCCAGCGTGTCTGTGCCGCGCATGTAGAGGTACGTCGCGCGCTGCGCGTGGGCTGCGGTTGGACCGAGCGTCGCGGAGAGCACGAGCGCTGGCACAAGCACGAAAGCTCGCGATGTGGCGGCAGCGCGACGCGAACGCGCGGTATTCGAGGCGAGATTGGTCATTGATCAGGTGGAGAGTCGGACGCACTATCCGCGGCAGCAGCAGCGGTGACACTACGCGGCGCGCGCCCTTGTTCCCTGAGCGCACGCCGCAGCACGAATTCGATCTGGCCGTTGAGGCTGCGCAGATCATCGTTCGCCCAGCGCTGGACCGCGTCGAGCAGCTCGCGGTCCACACGCAGGAGGAAGGACTTTCGTTCAGCCATGACCGGCTACCGACATCACGTGTACAGCGTGCCCGTGTTCACGACAGGCTGCGCTGCACGATCGGAGCAGAGCACCACGAGCAGATTGCTGACCATCGCCGCCTTGCGCTCGTCATCGAGCGTGACGATCTGGCGCGCGGAGAGCGCGTCGAGCGCCATTTGCACCATGCCCACCGCGCCTTCCACAATTGTTTGCCGCGCGGCGACGATGGCGCCGGCCTGCTGACGCTGCAGCATGGCTGCGGCGATTTCCTGCGCATAGGCCAGATGGCTGATGCGCGCCTCAATGACCTCCACGCCGGCCTTGGCGAAGCGCTCATGCAGCGCCTCCATCAGTGACTTGGAGACTTCGGTGGTGTGCGTGCTGAGGGCGATCTCCGCTTCGCCGTGATTGTCGTACGGATATGCCGTGGCCAGTGCCCGGAGTGCTGACTCGCTCTGCATGGACACATACTCGACGTAGTCATTGACCTCGAACAGCGCCTCGGCGGTGTCGATGACCTTCCAGACCACAATCGCGCCAATCTCGACCGGGTTTGAGCGGGCGTCGTTGACCTTGAGTTTGGCCGTCTCGAAGTTCCGGACGCGAAGCGAGATCCCCTTCTTGGTCATGAACGGGTTCGCGAACCAGAGCCCTGACGTCCGCACCGTGCCCTTGTAGTTGCCGAAGAGCGTCAGCGCCTTGCCCTCGTTGGGGGCCACCATGAAGAAGCCGGGGGACGCGATCAGCGTGAGCACGGTGACTGCGGCGCCGGCCGAGGCCATGAGCGTTCCACCGCCATTCGCGCCGGTGATGAGGAGATAGATGGCGCCGATGAGGGCGGCGACCAGAAGCAGTGCAACGGGAATGCCCGCAGTGGGGCGGGCATCGGTTTCGCGGAGCATGGAAATCCTCGTGGAGGAGGGTGATAGTGAAGTGATATCACTTCGGTATCGCCGTACGCAAGGTTCCAGGGACGGTTTCAGCCGCTTGAAGTCGGGGGCCTTCCTCTTGCCCCCGCCTCAACGAACCTGCATCGTCGCGGTCTGTTCTCACCACGTCCCAGTTACGGAGATTCGTCGTGCCCATCCGACCACGCAGTACTTCTTCTGGACAACGCGCGCTCCGTATGGCGTCCCTGTTGTCCGTGCTCGCATTTCCGGCCACCAGCATTGCCCAATCGGCCACGGCTCAAGCGGTCACGGCCAAGCCGACCTCCCGGCCGGTCAGTTCGCCACGCCCGATCCTGCTGCCAGCGACGGTTCCCATGGCGGCGCCGTTCGACACGCTGGCCCTTGCTGCGGTGCGTTGGCGCGAGGTTGGACCGTTCCGAGGCGGTCGATCGGTGGCGGTGGCGGGCAGTGAAGCGCGGCCCAACGAATACTGGATGGGCACGACGGGCGCTGGCGTGTTCAAGACCACGGATGGCGGAACGAATTGGACGCCGATGACGGACAAGTACTTCGGTGGCACGATCGGCGCGATCGGTGTGGCGCCGTCCAATCCGGACATCGTGTACGTGGGCGGTGGCGAGTTCCCGCTGCGCGGGAACGTGTCGCACGGCGATGGCGTCTGGAAAACGACCGACGGCGGCAAGACCTGGGCGAATATCGGCCTGAACGACACGCGACAGATCGCCGACGTGAAGGTGCACCCGACCAACCCAGACGTGGCCTATGTGGGTGCACTCGGGCATGTGTGGGGACCCAACGCCGAGCGCGGCGTGTTTCGCACGAAAGATGGCGGCAAGACGTGGTCGAAGATCCTGTTCCGCGATGATTCGACAGGCGTGGGCGATCTGGCGATGGACCCAAGCAATCCGAACGTGTTGTACGCGGGCTTCTGGCAAGTGTATCGCAAGCCGTGGAAGCTCGAGTCGGGCGGCAAGGGCTCGGGCATGTTCAAGAGCACTGACGGCGGCGACACGTGGACCGAGATCACGCGCAACAAGGGACTGCCGGCCGGACTCTGGGGCAATATCGGCATCAGCGTGAGCGGTGCGAACTCGCAGCGTATCTTTGCCCTGATCGAAGCCGAGGAAGGGGGGCTGTATCGCTCGGATGACGGTGGAGCGACGTGGACGCGTACCAGCGACAATCGGAATCTGCGGCAACGCGCATGGTACTACACCAAGGTGTACGCCGACCACAAGAATGCAGACCTCGTCTACGTCAGCAACGTGTCGTTCCAGGTGTCGCGCGATGGTGGCAAGACATTCAGCAACCTGAATCCGCCGCATGGTGACTCGCACGATCTCTGGATTTCGGCGAGCAACCCGCAGCGCCTGATCGAAGGCGACGACGGCGGGGCCAGCGTCTCGACCGACGGCGGACGGACGTGGACGGAGCAGGACTTTGCCACCGCGCAATTCTATCATGTCACCACCACCAATCATTTCCCGTATCGCATCTGCGGTGCGCAGCAGGACAACAGCACCCTGTGCGGACCGTCACGCAAGATTGGCGGCATCGGCATCAGCGACTGGCTGGACGCGGGTGGTGGAGAGTCGGGCTTCATTGCGTCGTTGCCGACCGATCCTGACGTCGTGTTCGCCGGCAGCTATGGCGGCTTGCTTACGCGCAAGGACCTGCGCAACGGACTGGAGCGCAACATCAATCCATGGCCGCTCAACCCGATGGGGCATGACGCCAAGGATTCGAAGTACCGCATGCAGTGGACGTTTCCCATTGTCGTGAGCCCGCACGACCCGAAGACGCTGTACGTGGGCTCGAGCGTGTTGTTCAAGACAACGAACGAAGGCGACAGCTACAGCGTGATTTCCCCCGACCTTTCGCGTAACGACCCGCGAACGCTTGGACCCTCGGGCGGCCCGATCACGAAGGACCAGACCAGCGTCGAGTACTACGGCACCGTATTCGCCGTTGCGGAATCGCCGGTCACGAAGGGTGTGATCTGGGGCGGCACCGACGACGGCGTGGTGAACATCACGCGTGACGGCGGCAAGACATGGACCAATGTCACACCGCCGTTGCTCAAGGAGCGGGAGTGGGCGCGTATCAGCATCATCGAGGCCAGTCGGTTCAACCCTGCCGTGGCCTACGTGGCGGCGAACCGTTTCCAGATGGATGACAACGAGCCATACCTGTTCAAAACGGCGGACTATGGCAAGACGTGGATGCGCATCGACGGCGCCGGCACCGCTGCCGGCATCCCGTCCACGGAGTTCACGCGCGTCATTCGCGAAGACGAGGAACGGCGTGGCATGCTGTATGCCGGAACCGAGCGCGGTGTGTGGGCTTCGCTCGATGATGGCGCGACATGGTTTTCGCTGCGTCGCAATCTGCCCATCGTTCCGGTGCATGATCTTGCGGTACGTGACGGTGATCTGATCGCTGCCACCCATGGCCGCTCGTTTTGGATCATCGATGATCTGAGCGCGCTGCGTCAGCTCACCACCACGGCGTTGGCGCAGGGATCGCACCTGTTCACGCCGCGCAGCACCTATCGCATCACGTGGCAGGCGGGCTTCGGCGGTGGAGCTGGTGGAACGGTCGGGGCGAATCCGCCGGCTGGCGCCATCGTGTACTACTGGCTCAAGCAGCCGGCGCGGAAGCTGACGCTGGAGTTCCGTGACTCCACGGGTCGGACCATCAAGAATTTCTCCAACGACACGTCGGCCAGTGTGCCAGCGGCGGCAGGAGCAGGCGGCCGCGGCGCACCGCCACCAGATCCCCGTTTGGCCAACCGCGCGGGGATGAACACCTTCGCATGGAATCTTCGCGAACCCGATGCAACCCGCTTTGACGGAATGATTTTCTGGGCCGGCGGAACGAATGGACCGCTCATCATTCCGGGCACGTACACGGTGCGGCTCATCGTGGATGGTGCGACGGCACAGGAGTCCAAGTTCGTCGTGAAGAAGGATCCGCGATCACGCGCGACGCAGGCCGACCTGATTGCCCAGTACAAGCTGCTGATGCAGATCCGTGACCGCACCACGGACGCGAACGATGCGGTGCGTACGGTGCGCTATGTGCGCGCGCAGTTGGCGGATCGCATGAAGGGTATGGACGCGGCCGACAGCGCCAAGTTCAAACCGCTGGCCGCAGCGCTCGATGCCAAGATCACGGAGGTTGAGGCGCAGGTGTATCAGGTAAAGAACCAGAGCGGTCAGGATCCACTCAACTACCCGATCAAGGTGAACAACCAGATCGCCGCGCTCTCGGGCGTCGTGGGCAGCACGGAAGCCAAGCCGACGAAGCCCTCGGTGGAAGTGTTCAACCTGCTGACGGCCGAGCTCGAGGGCTACTTGGTGGAACTGCGGAAGGCGTGGAAGGAGCTGTTGCCCCCGGTGGATGCGTTTCTCAAGGAGAAGGGGAAGCCGGCGATCGAGGTGAAGCCCAACGATGTGCGCGCGCCGCGACAGACAGCGGCCGAGGAGGACGTGACCGGCTCGAACGCGTAGTTCGGGTTGGCTGCTTTCGATGGATCAGCGACGGGCGCGCAGTTCGGGCAGCGACGCGAACCAGCGCGCCAACACTGGACGACCCGCGGTGGCTTGCATCTGCCACGCGCGCGCGCGCTTCGTATCGCCCAGTTGCAAGCAGAGGGACACGAGCCGAACTACCGGTGGAGTAAATCGATCGTTCACCGTGAGTTCGGCGCGTTCAATCAGTCGTGATTCAATGGCCGCGATCTCCAGCTTCAGTTCTTCACTGCGCGCGTCACGGTAGCCCGCAGCACCGCTCGTATTCCACCGCTCGCGAAAGTTGCGGGCGCCGAGCAGCGCTGGCGCACGTTCGCGTTCTGCGACAGCGTCTTCGAAGCGTCCAGCGTCCTCGAAAATGCGAAGCAGCCGTTCACGCGCCGGACCATGGCGTGGATCGATGGCGAGGGTGCGAGCGAACGCCTGCTCCGCACCCACCACGGCACCGGCAGCCAGGCGCGCGCTGCCCAGCGAACTGAGGATCTGGGGCATGTCTGGTTCGAGGGCCTCCGCCGCCTCCATTTCACTGAGCGCGTCACCGTAGCGATGGACCATGCCGAGCCAAACGCCGTAGAACCGTCGTGCTTCGACGTACTCTGGCTCTTTCCGGACCGCCGCCGCAAACTCGCGCCCGGCTCGCTCCCAGTCGTCGTCCAGGTAGAGCGCCTGCACGCCAAAGTGCACATGCGGAATGGCCAGCGTCGGGTCCAGCGCGAGTGCCTGGTGGCTGTACTCGATGGTCCGGGCGAACGTTTCCGCAAATGGCGTGATCACGCCACGCCGAGCCGCCACCGCGAAAAAGTTCGCGAGACCGGCCAGTACCAGCCCTGACGTGGGATCGAGCGCCAATGCACGCTCGAAGCAGCGCCGGCTGTCGAGCAGTTCCTCGACCGGACCACCGTGTGCGGCGCGGAGAAAGAGAAAGTGTCCTCGCAGATACATCGCATAGGCATCTGGCCGGTGCGGGCGAACCCGACGCGCTTCGCCCTCCGCTGCAGGCGCCACGGATGGCCACTCACCGCTGCCACGATATGTGCCCTGCAGTTTCTCCAGCCGTTGCCGTTCCCGCGACATCCAGCGGTCAAAGGCGGCGGCGCTGTTGACGTGCAACGCCGCGAACGGCTGCGCCACCCCGTATGGCAGCTGCTCAGGCCGCGGCAGCGCCCCGCGTTCGAGGTCCAGGGCATCGCAGGTGAGGTGCGCCGGATCAATGCCCACGAGGCCGTCTCCGGCGGTGAGCAGGACGTGCGGTCCGAGTCGCTGCCGAAGGCCGTGCAAGGCATTGCGAAGTGCTCGTCGACCGCGCTCCGCGTCGTAGTCCGGCCAGAGCAAGGCAATGAGTGCATCGCGGGAGTGCAGTCCGCGTGGCCGTGCCAGGGTCAGGTAGCAGAGCAGCGCAATCTGCCGGGGCTGCGTGATGCGTGTAGAGGCGGCGGTATCGGCGTCATGCCGTACCGTGACGGGGCCCAGCACGCGCAGGCGGAAGATCGAAGGCGATGTCACACGGAGGGCATTGGAGCGATGCTGGTGCACGGCAGGAGACGTGCAACGAAAGGTTGCGCGCCCGGCGCGGCCTGTCGAGTAGACAGTCTGTAGACGGAGCCGGCGAGGGTCAGCTCCGTAGCGCTTACTCGCTCAGCTCACGGAGCTCGCGCGCCTTGTTGCGACTGACTTCCAGTATCGTACCGTCCAGCAGCTCCGCGACCAGGCGTCCTTTGCCGAGCGATTTGAATGCCCGTACGTGACTCAAGTTGACGATGGAGGTGCGGTGAATCCGGACAAATCGCGCTGGGTCCAGTCGACGCTCCAGCTTGGATAATGCGACATGCACCAGATGGCGCGCCTTTCCCACATGGACGGCGATATAGTCTCCGTCGGACTCAAACCATGACACGGTGTCGATCGCCACGGGAATAATGGCCCGTCCAGAGCGGACAAAGACACGACTGATCGGGCCGCCTCGAAACACCTCGCGCACGCGCTCAAGTGCTGGAGTAGCCGCCGGTTCACCCAGCGTGGCGCGCACGCGATCGAGTGTCACTGCGAGTCGATCAGCGCCGAATGGCTTGAGCAGATAGTCGACGGCGCCGAGCTCGAACGCCTCGGCGGCGTGCTGCGCCCAAGCGGTTGTGAAGATGACGTACGGTGATCGCGTGGTCTGGCGCATCACCTCCGTTCCCGTCAGGCCGGGCATCTGAATGTCGAGAAACACCAGCTCGGGTTGTAGCCGGTCGATGCTCTCCAATGCGGCAGGACCATTGGCCGCTTCACCGATGCAGGTGATCCAGTCAATCGATGCCAGCATGGCGCGCAGGCCCGCGCGCGCGAGTGGCTCGTCGTCGGCAATCAGTGCAGTCACCCGGTGATCGGAGGTCACGCCAAGTGCTCGGCTGGCGCGTCGATTGGCACGCTCATGGTGGCCGCAAAACCAAGTCCCGGTTGGGTGTCGATGTGAAGGGCACCGCCGTCAGCGTAGAGCACACGCAACCGGTCTCGCAGTCGCGCCAGACCGGATCCGCCGTTGGCAAGTGC
>JANNEV010000679.1:0-4643 GCA_031379145.1 Gemmatimonadaceae bacterium | reverse complement strand
CCGCGGCGCCCCCCCCCGCCGCTCCTCCGGCCCGCGACTCCAGTCTTGCCTTCGCCGTCCGCAGATCGGTGACCACTGTGTCAAGCTCACGGACCCGAGACTCGGCCGCCATGGCACGACGCCGGTAGCCAGCGAGCTGCTCGCTGAGGTTGCGAACCAGCGTCTCGAGATCGCGAAACGCAGTGACTTCAGGACGCACGAGGACGGATTCCCAGTTCTCTGTCGAGGGACTCGAGCACACGCGAGCGCCGCCCATCAATTTCCTTTTGGCCCAGCGTCCGATCCGGGTGACGAAACGTGAAGCGATAGGCCAGGCTGCGCGTGCCAGCGGGTACGCCTTCGCCCCGGTACTCGTCAAACAGCACAACGCGCTCAAGCAGCTCGCCTCCAGCCCCGCGCAGCACCTGTTCGACGCCGGCAGCGGTCGTCCCGTCCGGCACCAGCAGCGCGAGGTCGAACTCGGCCGCAGGCGTACTCGGCAGCGATCGGACGTGGAACGTACGCGACGGGGCTGCGACGGTCCCCGAGTCCTGTCCAGACACAGACACTCCGGCCGGAGCCACATCGTCCGAGGCAATCACGCCAAGCATCAGTTCGAGGCCAAAGGCCTCGGCTGCCCACACTGGCCGGTCAAGTGGTACACGTACCACTTGACCGACAACCTCGCCGCCCTGACCGTAAATACGCCAAAGCACGTCTCCTTCTCCCGGTACCAGTCCACGGCGACCGTCTCCGAACGTGAGAGCGCCCGCCTCATACGCCGCCGCGAATACTCGCTCCGCCAGGGCCTTAGCGTCCCACGCATCGAACGTCGGCGGCTCGGGTTCCGTAAAGTGTGACGGACGGCGCGCGCCCATCACGAGGGCCGCGACGCGCACCTCTTCGCGAGGCAGACGGCCACCTGTAGGCAAAAACGCATTGCCTACCTCGAAGATCCGAACGTTTCCCTGATTGCGCGTGAGGTTGTACTCCGCGCGCCGTGCCAAGGTGTCGAGGAGCGACGCCCGCAAGAATGGCTCGTCGTCCGCCAGCGGGTTTCTGACACGCGGCGCATTCGCATCACCGGTCGAAGTGAACGGCATCGGTCGGATCTCGGCGAGTCCCATGGCCACCAGCGCATCTCGCACGCGCCTGCCGGCTAGATGCAAAGGATGATCGGGCGCAGTACCAGGTCGGAATGGCCGGAGCTCGTCGGGTAGCGTATCGAATCCGACAAGCCGAGCGACTTCCTCGATCAGATCCACTTCGAGCAACAGGTCCTGGCGCCAGGTCGGCGGTTGCACCAGCAGTGCGTCGTCAGTCCGCTGAACGGAACACCCGAGAACCGTTAACCGCCGAGCAATCTCCTCGGCGCTCACCTCGACACCTAAAACCCTTGCCAGGCGTGCCGGCCTGAGCATCACCGGCGCGGCATCAGCCGGCTCTGCTCCGACGGCGAGCACACTCGAAACCGCCCCTCCCGCAACCTGCACGATGAGCGCGGCACCGAACAGCGCCAGCTCCATCGTCGCACCCGCATCAACGCCACGCTCGTAGCGGTAGCTCGCGTCGGTGCTCAATCCGACTGCGCGACGAACGCGTCGAACGAACCGCGGGTCGAAGTGCGCGACCTCGAGCAGGATGTCAGTCGTCTCATCGGTGACCTCGGTCTCGCGGCCGCCCATGACTCCCGCCAGAGCGACTGGACGCTCCGCGTCGCAGATCACCGTCGTTCCTTCGGCGATCGGTCGTGACACACCGTCGAGCGTGACCAGTGTTTCGCCTGCTCTCGACGGGCGGACCGCGATGGTCGAACCGGAAAGTTTCGCCAGGTCGAACGCGTGCATCGGCTGTCCCAATCCATGCAGCACATAGTTCGTCGCGTCCACGACGTTGCTGATGCTCCGCTGTCCGATGCTTGCCAATCGATTGACCAACCACGTCGGACTCGGCCCCACTCGCACGCCGCGAATGATGACCGCGATGTACTGCGGACACTGCGCGAGGTCGTGGACCTGTACGTGAACGCCATCGTGAGTGATCTCCCGCTCACCGCGCTGCACGAGGATCTGCAGGTCAACGTCAGACAGATCGCCGGTTGGAAACAACGCACACTCGATGCCGAGAACGGCCTGCAATTCGCGAGCGACACCGCGATGCGACAACAGGTCCGGTCGATTGGGCAGGACATCCAGATCCAGCTGCGCGTCGGCAGGCGGCATCACTGTGAGCAGTGGTGCTCCTGGCGCTGCATCGGTGTCGAGCGTCAGAATGCCGTCGTGCTCCTCGCCGAGGCCAAGCTCTCGCGCCGAGCACAGCATTCCATTCGACGTCTCTCCGCGGATCTTGCGCTTCTCAATTTTCAGACCGGCCGGCATCACAGTGCCAGTTCGGGCGAAGGGATACTTCGCGCCCGCGACAACGTTCGGTGCACCGCAGACCACGTCGAGCAGCACCGCGCCGCCGTCATCCACCTTGGTCACCCAGAGGTGATCCGAATTGGGATGACGCTTGGCCTCAACCACTTGCGCGACCACGAACGCGGAGAGATCTGCGCCGATCGCGTGAATGCCATCGAGCGTCACGCAATGCCGACTGAGCACATCACCGATCTCGGCTGCCGTACGCGTATGCGGTACGAACTGCTTGAGCCACTCGTGCGAAACGATCATCGAGCGAACTGCTCCAGAAAACGAACGTCGGAATCGTAGAGAACGCGAATATCGTGGATGCCGTAGCGTGACATGGCGATGCGGGCCGGGCCCATGCCGAACGCCCAGCCGGTGAAGCGCTCGCTGTCAACGCCGGCCGCCTCGAGCACGTTGGGGTGCACCATGCCGCAGCCGAGAATCTCCACCCAGCGCAGTCCACGACCATCGTGGAGGTCCACCTCCACGTCCATCTGCGCGCCGGGCTCCACGAAAGGAAAATACGACGGACCAAATCGCACGCGCCGAGTGGCGCCGTAGAACCGGCGTGCGAACTCAGCGAGCGTGGCCTTGAGGTCGACGAACGAAACGCCTTCGTCGACCGCGAGTCCCTCCAGCTGCATGAACGCCGGCGCGTGCGTGGCGTCGAAGAAATCCCGACGATAAACCTGGCCCGGCGCCAGCACACGCACCGGCGGCGCATACCGTTGCAGCGTTCGAACCTGCACCGGCGACGTGTGCGTGCGGAGCAGCGTGTCGTCACCGAGATACAGCGTGTCGTGCAACTCCATGGCCGGATGATCCGCCGGAAAGTTCAGTGCACCAAAATTGTAGCGCTCCGTTTCCGCCTCGGGACCGAGCGCGATGGTGAACCCCAGCTCGCGAAAGATTTCGCAGATTTCATCGATCACGATCGTGACCGGATGCAACGACCCGATCCACGCTTGCCGAGCCGGCATGGTCGCATCGAATCCGACGCGGCCAGTCGTCGCGACCTGCTTCGCAGCGAAGCCATCGAGCACCGTTTGCACCGCAACTTTGAGTGCGTTGAACGCCACACCCGCGTCGCGTCGATGTTCGGGCGGCAGGCCACGCAGTGCGTTCTGCAGCTCGGCGATGCGTTCATCCTTGAGGGCATTGAGCCGCCCTTTGAGCGTGTCCAGACGCATCGCGCTATCCGCGGTGGCCATGAACGCCTCGATCTCTTGGCGCAGCGCATCGATCTGCGCTTCGTACTCGGAAAGGATCACGATTCGGTGAGGAGAGCGAGGATACGCGAGAAGCAGCGTTTCTGGTTGCAGTACGCCAGCATGAGAATGCCCCGCACGCAACGTGCGGAGCGAAGCGCGAGAGGCCGGCATCCAGTGGATACCGGCCCCGCATACTCACCCGAGCGAAGGCGAGCTAGGCGGCCGTCTTGGCGGATTCGAGTGCCTTGCGTGCCAGGTCCGCGATAGCCGCGAACGCATCCGGTTCACGCACCGCGAGGTCCGCCAGCACCTTGCGATCGACTTCGACCCCGGCGGCATGCAACCCGCTGATGAACGCACTGTAAGACATGTCGTGCGTGCGTGCCGCGGCATTGATACGGATGATCCACAAGCGTCGGAAATCGCGCTTCTTGTTCTTGCGGTCACGGTACGCATAGCGCCAGCCACGTTCGACAGTCTCTTTTGCAGCCTTCCAGAGCTTGCTCCGGCCGCCAAAGGCGCCCTTCGCATGCTTCATGATTTGCTTCTTTCGCTTCAGGCGAACGACGTTGGATTTTACGCGAGGCATGGATCAGTCTCCTTAGGCGACGAGAAGACGCTTGATACGCTTCACTTCACCATTCGTGGTCACGATGGTCGGCCGGCGAAGGTTGCGCTTCTTTTTTGCGTCCATCTTGGTCAGGATATGGCTCTTGTAGGCCTTCAGGCGCCGAACCTTCCCCGTACCCGTAATGGAGAAGCGCTTCTTGGCGCCGCTGTGAGTCTTCATCTTTGGCATGACACGCTCGCGGCTGCGGTGAATCCGCCTCCGTTATGGGGCGGCCCTGCTTCGAATCACGCGCCGATCACTTCGGCGCGAGAATCATCGTCATCGATTTCCCTTCCATGGTGGGCGAGCTCTCAATCTTCGCCATATCGGCGAGTTCGATTGCCACCCGGTCCACGACCTGCTTGCCCAACTCAGGGTGCGCGATCTGTCGCCCCCGGAACATCAACGTCACCTTCACTTTGTTTCCTTCTTCGA
>JANNEV010000678.1:0-10882 GCA_031379145.1 Gemmatimonadaceae bacterium | reverse complement strand
AGCGGCGTCTTGAGCTCGTGACTGGCGTCGGCGGTGAACCGCCGCAGTGCACCGAAGGACGTTTCCAATCGTTCGATCATCGCATTGAGCGTCGACGAAAGGCGCGCCAGCTCATCACCGGCCGCCCCAATGGCCAAGCGCCGGTGCAGCGAGCGCCCATCGGTGATCGCCTCCACCTGATCGATGATCCGATCAATCGGTCGGAACGCACGACCCGCGATGAAATACGCGAAGAGCACGGAGAGCGCCACCAGGAACGGCGCGACCACGAACATGGTCCGCAGCAGCTCACTGGGGGCGAGCTGCGCCGCATCCGTGCGCATGCCGACCCACACGCGCTCGATCTGTCCGCGAGTCCCGATGCCGGGCAATCGTCGCGACTGCACGAGTAGCTCGCCGGAGAACAAGCGAATCACGGACGGCTCGGTGTCATCCGGCATGGCGAGTGCCAGCGAATCCAGGAGCGATTGATCCTGATCGCTCAACTGACGGACCTGCGCCGACCGGTACAGCGAGTAGCCTCGCACATCCTTGAGGAGCACGAAGTCCGGCAGCAACTCGAGCAGCGGCTTGACGCGCGGCGACACCTCCGCACCAACGAGAGAATCTGGCGTCACGACCAGTTGCTGCGTGAACTGGTTGCTCGCGAAGTCAATGAGTTGCACGGTTTGCTCGGTCTCGGCCTGCACCCGCGCCTCGAGTTCCTGCAACGCCGTCACCCGCCGCACCGTAAGCAACGCGAGCGCGAAGATCAGCATCGTCGCGATCAGTGCCGCCGTATAGGCCACCGCCAGACGGGCGCGAATCGAGCCCATATCAGGTCAGGTTCGCCATTACGCGCGGATCATGTAGCCGACACCGCGCACCGTGGTGATCAGTTTCTTCTCGTGCTTTGCGTCAATTTTCTTGCGCAAATGGTTGATCACCACGTCCACGATGTTGGTGCCAGGGTCAAAATGATATCCCCACGCGTACTCGGTGATCAGCGTGCGGCTCATGACGCGTCCGGCATGACGCATGAGATACTCGAGCACGGCGAACTCCTTCGGCGTCAATTCGATCGCTTCCGCACCACGCCGCACGTCGTGCGTCCCCTGATCGAGCTCCAGCTCACCGACGCGCAGCTGGGGGGACGCCAGCGCCCGAGGCCGCCGCGAGAGCGCCTCCACGCGTGCCAGCAACTCCTCGAAGGCGAATGGCTTGGTCACGTAGTCATCGGCGCCGGCCCGCAGCGTTTCCACCTTGGCGTCGACCGCATCCTGCGCGGTCAGCACGAGCACCGGGCGTTCAAACCCACGCGCACGCAGTGTCCGCAACACCTCCAGTCCGTTGCGGCCCGGCAGCCGCATGTCCAGCACGACCAGGTCATACGGCTGCGAGAGCGCCAGGCGCTCACCCTCCGCGCCGTTGGCCACCAGGTCGGCTTGCCAGCGCTGCTCCTCAAATCCGCGACGGATGAACTCGCCCACGGTCGGATCGTCCTCGATCACGAGAATCTTCACCGGTTCACCCGTCGACGAAGGACAATAGCCGACTCACGTGCCGCGACCCGTTGGGCGATGGAATCCGTACTCGCGGATCTTGCGATACAGTGTCTTGGGCGAGATGCCAAGCAACTCAGCGGCGCGTCCCTGGTGCCACGCCGACCGGTCCAGCACCTCGGCAATGTGTCGCCGCTCGAGCTCGGACAGCGTCAACGCCGCGGTCGGCGTTGCGCGTGCGGCTGCGCCAACGTCGGCACCGAGGGGTAGATCTCGTGCACCGATGCTGCCGTCGGTCGAGAGCAGTACCGCACGCTCGATCACGTTGCGCAGCTCACGCACGTTCCCGGGCCAGCGATACCGCTCCAGCACAGCCACCGCCTCCGGGCTGAGCACAGGCGCCTGCGCCCCGCCGAACTGCCCGAGGAACTGCTGCGCGAGCGGCGCAACGTCCACATGCCGCTCCCGCAGTGGCGGCAACGCAATACGAATCGTGTTGATCCGATGCAACAAGTCTTCACGAAAGAGCCCCATGGCCACCATGCGTGAGAGATCATGCGTGGTGGACGCGACCACACGAACATTGACCTCCACTTTCTGCGTACCACCCACCCGATAGAACGCGCCGGTATCGAGCGCTCGGAGGAGTTTGGCCTGGAGCTTCAATTCGAGGTCGCCAATGTTGTCCAGAAACAGCGTCCCACCCGCCGCCAGCTCGATCAGGCCCACCGTACGCTGGTCCGCGCCGGGGAACGCCCCCTTCTCCACGCCGAACAACTCCGTCTCAAGCAAGGACTCGGCGAGCGTCGCGCAGTTGAGGTCGACAAATGGCCCCTGCGGATGCTCGCCTTGTGCATGGAGCAGCCGAGCCACCAGATCCTTGCCGGTTCCGGATTCCCCCGAGAGCAGTACCGGAGAGTGACTCGGTGCCACGCGCGCGATGAGGGCCAGAACCGCAACCAAGGGGGCGTACCGCGTCACGAATGGCTGTACACTGGTGTCACGCAGCAGTCGCTGCTGCAGAAACACGTTGTCGCGCGCGAGCATACGCTTCTCCCACGCGCGCTTCACGAGCACCTCTATTTCCGCCATCCGATACGGTTTCGACAGAAAATCGTACGCGCCTAACTTGAGCGCAGCGATAGCCGTTTCGATGGTGCCATTGCCCGTGATCACGATGATCTCCGGCGGCAACGGATCCTCGCGAACCCGACGCAATACCTCGAGGCCGTCCACCTCCGGCATCACGATATCGAGCAGCGCCACGTCGTACGCTTCGCGCTGCAGCTCCTCCAACGCCGCGCGACCGTTGCGCACCATCGTCACGGCAAAGCCGCGGGCCCGCATGAACTGCTCGAGAATGGTGCCCAGATGCGGTTCGTCTTCGGCGATCAGCACCCGAATCGGCGAGCCGATTTCGACACCATAGGCCGGCGTTACGACGGTGTGCATGCAGTACCTGCGCGTGAACGACGCGGAGAATGATGCAGAGAAGGACGCGGGGCAGGATCAGACATTGCGCTGCTCCACCCCACGCCCCGCGGGGAGCGTCACACGAAACGTGGCGCCCATGGTGTCCGGTGTGACCAACTCCAGCTGCCCCTGGTGATCCGTTACCATGCCGTAGCAGATCGCCAGACCAAGTCCGGTCCCCTGCCCCTGCGGCTTGGTGGTGTAAAACGGTTCGAAAATCTTTGCCTGCAGGGCGCGCGGAATTCCTGGCCCTTCGTCCGCAATTTCGAGATACACCAACGCCGAAGGCTCGACCACCGCTGTCGTTCGGACGACCACACGCCCGCCTTCCGGCGAGGCGTCAATCGCATTGATGACGAGAGCCATCAGTACCTGTACCAGTTGGTCGGCGTCGCCATCCACCAGCACCGATACGTTCTGCTCCAACTCGGTCACCAACCGGACCCGCTTGAACTTCGGGTGATGTTGCAGCAGAAACGTGGCCTGCTCCACGACGCCGTTCAGATCAAGCAACACCCGCTGCATGGGCTTGGGACGAGAGAAGTCAAGCAGTCCGTTGGTGATTCGCTTGCAGCGCTGCACCTCGAGATCGATGATACGCAGGAACTCGTCGGGCGACGTGCCTATGCCGCCAGAAAGGTCCTCCGACGAGACATCGCGAAGCAACTGCATGGACTCTACGCACGCCGCAATCGTGGCCAGCGGATTATTGATTTCGTGCATGACGCCGGCGGCAAGCTGTCCAAGCGCCGCCAGCTTCTCCGACTGCGCTGTCCGCTCGGTGGCCTCTCGCCAATCCGTGACGTCTTCCCCGATCGTGATGACGTGTGAGACGGCGGCCCCGTCCATACTCATCGGGATCTTGGAGATGCGAAAGGTACGAAGGTCGCCGAATGCGGTACTCTCCATCTGGAACTGTTGGAGTCGACCGGTGGCGAAGACCTCGTCAAACTCACGCTTCAGAAGCGCCGCTGGCTGTCGGTGCAGCACGTCGAAGATCGTACGTCCGATCGCGTCCACGCGCAGCACCCCTTGCAGCCCCGTCTCGCGCTTGTGATTCCACGCATGAATGCGGTAGTCCCGGTCGACGACATACAATCCCACAGGGAGTGAATCAACGACGCGCTCCAGAAACGCACGCTGTTCGGCGATCTCGCGCACGCGGGCGAACAGCTGTCGCTCCAGATCCCGTTGATGTGCATCCCGCGCCACGATCATGGCCATGACATCGCCGATGACCGCCACCAGGGCTTGTTCGTCTCCGCGCAACGGCGCGCTTCGGTGAACCCGCAGCTCACCAAGCGACTCACCGGCAGCGACCAACGGAACGAGCGCGCACACTCCGCCCATCGGCTGCCGGGCGAGTCCAACGCCCTCGTCAGTCCAGACCTGTCGTGACCCGGCGTCGCCATCCAGTGCTATCGCCACGTGATCCGCTCGCAACAGTGCGCGAAGCCGTCGCAACACGGCGATCGCGCCGCTGTCCGTGTCCGACGCTCTCGCCAGCAGCGCCACAAGCTCGCCCAGGTGCGATTGCTCCTCGATCGCGGCGGTCACGGCCATGGAACGGGTAGCGAGGACATGATCAGAAGGTAGGCTCGCGAACATCATCGGACAAGCTGACCGATCTGTTTCCAGGCCTGCATCTTCGGCAGCCAATGTGCGAAATCGGCAGCAAGCGAACGCTCGACCGGTCGAGGTGGCCGCTTTTTGCCGGTACAGCCGATGCGTTACCGCACCGTGAGCGCGAACGCCGGTACCGACTGGTAATCGCGACCAAACTCGTGATCGGCGCCTGACCACACTTACGGCGAGCGCCCCGATCGACGTCACCACACCACGCAACGGAGCCACAGATGCATACGCTGTTCATTCCCCTGCCGACCACCACGCGGTCCCTTTCGCGCGCACGACATCTGCAACAGCTGTTTGATGACGTTGTTCGGCAGCGAGACGCGCATGAGTTCGTGCCGGCCGCCGATACCAGCGAGGACGCACACGGATTCACGATCGAACTTGATGTGCCCGGCGCTTCTGCCACAGACATCAATGTTGTCGCCGAAGCGGGAACGCTGACCGTGAGTGGTACCGCTGCTGTTCGGCAACCGCGGGAGGGCGAGCGCACGGTGTCGCGCGAACGTCGATCCGGCTCGTTCAGTCGCCAATTCCGGTTACCGGAGTCGGCCGACAGCACGCGAGTGGCGGCAACACATCAGAACGGCGTGCTGACGGTCAGAATCGAGAAGATCGCCCGCGAGGCGCCGCGCCGGGTACCGGTGCAGTCTTTCGGCGCTCCGATCGAGCAGCACAACGCGACAGCGTAGGCCCGGTACGCACAAAATCGAGGCGGGGCGACACCTATGGTCGCCCCGCCCCGACTACCTCACACCTGCTCATACAGAACACACAACACAGCGCGTTCAGCCCAGGGCAACACGGATCGCCTCGAGAATCTCTGCGTCCTCCCGACGCTGCCCCGGCGACGCCTCCACCTGCGCCCACCGCACGACGCCTGCCTTGTCAATCAGGAAATAGGCGCGCGTCGAGAAGAAGTGCTCCGGCAGCAGCACGCCGTACGCGCGTGAGGCGTCACGCTTGAAGTCCGAGAGCAGGTCCAGTTTCATGGCGTACTTGGCCTTGAACTCCTTGAGCGACGGAATCCCGTCCACGCTGATCGGCAGCACCTTAACGTCTGCGGCGGCGAACGCGTCAAAGTCTTCGCTGAACGAGCACATTTCCGTGGTGCAGACTCCCGTGAACGCCGCCGGGAAGAACGCCAGCAGCACGTTGGAGTGCCCGCGCTGGTCTGAAAGCGTCACCTTCTCGCCCGACGTGGACGCCAGCGTAAAATCGGGAGCGGTGTCGCCAGCGGCGATAGGATGCATCTCGGTTGTTGTCATGAACTGATGTCCGGAGTTGAGGGATGTCGTCAGCGCTGTTGCCGGTTGCTCCGTTGCCGGTTGCTCCGTGCCGGTTGCTCCGGGCCGGTCGCCGCGGAGCACGGCGACCACCCAAACGTCATGGCCACGGACCAGACCCGTACAAATTAGTCACGAGCTCTAGCGTCCGCCGACTGGCGTCGTATCGTACATCAAGTTCTCCAGTGTCCCGACTCTCCCCATCCCGTCGCACCGCGTGATCCCCCGATGCTTCCCTCACTCCATGCGGACCAGATGTTTCGCGTACTCCTGGTCGAGGCTGACGAGGAGGCCGCCGCGAAGTGCTATGCGGGACTTCGCGCACAGCTTCGAGAGCGGCTGGCGCTGATCCACGTACGGTCCCTCGCGGAGGCGGTGCGAACGCTCATGGAGGTCCCGTTTGATGTGGCCGTGCTCGAACTCAATGTGGTCGACGCGTCCGGGATCGCCACCTTGGCCGGGGTACGAAGCGCCGCCGCCGCGCTGCCAATCGTGGTGCACGCACAGGCCCTCGACGATGCCATGATCGTGCGAGCGTTGCGGGCAGGAGCGCACGAGTGCATCGCCAAGAACGACGGGAGCATCGCGCAGCTGCCGCGCGCGGTGATGTTCGCCATCGAGCGACAGCGTCGCCTGGCAACCATCGAGGCAGAACGCAGCGCCGCAGCTCACCGAGCGACCCACGATCCACTCACTGGGCTCGCCAACCGTGAGCTCTTCCTGCAGCAACTCGAGCGAGCGCTCGCGTTCGGCTCGCGGTATGGGCGCAAGACAGGCCTGCTCTTCGTCGATCTCGACCATTTCAAGGAAATCAACGATACGGTCGGGCACGCGGGCGGTGACACCCTCCTTTGTGTGGTCTCGCGACGCCTGCTCGAGTCGGTGCGGCGATCCGACGCGGTCGCACGGCTTGGCGGCGACGAGTTTGTCGTGCTGCTCCCCGATGTCACGAGTCGGCTCGATATCGCCCGAGTCCGCGACGCAATCCTGGAGCGGTTGCGAGCCCCAATCGATATTGGTGCTGGTCACGTCGTGACGATCGTCGCCAGCGTCGGCGGTTCCATGTCCCCACTCGATGGGGACACCGCAGCCGTGCTGATGCATGCGGCCGATGTCGACATGTATCGCGACAAGACGAGCAGGAGACGCGAGCGAAGCGGCTCCGGGGAGCTCAGACGTTCGACTACTGAGAACGCGCTGACGGCAAGGCACGATCCCTCCGTGATTCGCCACGTAGGCTTCAGCGCCCATCGCGGAGAGGAGCGGCTGCGACTCGCCGTTGATCGCGGAGAGTTGCAAGTAGTCTACCAGCCGATCGTGAACACCCTGAGCGGCAGCATGATTGCCGCTCAGGCGTCGCCCCGCTGGAACGACCCCGAGCGCGGAGTCCTGCCGCCGGAAGCGTTTCTTCCGCTGGCGGACGACACCGGGCTCATCGTTCCGATCGGTCGGTTCGTCTTGCGTGATGCCTGCGCCGCCGTCGTCCGATGGCGTACCAATGGCGTGGCGCCGTTGTCACGAGTGGCGGTCAGTATCTCGGCGGTCCAGCTCAAGGATCACGCCCTCGAGGCGACGGTGGCCTCAGTGCTTGAGCAAACAGGTTGCCCGCCCGACGCGCTGATTCTCCAGGTCAGCGAGCCACACACGTCGGCTGATGCCGACGTGCTCGTGGACACGTTGAACGGGCTCAAGGCCCTGGGTGTGTGCCTCTACGTCCAGGAGTTCGGCGTCGGTCACGCATCATTGGCGTTTCTCCGACGTGCACCGGTGGACGGTATCAAGATCGACCGTGAATTCATTCGGCACCTGCCCGATGACGATAGGGACCTCGCCCTCGTGTCGTCCGTGGCGCGACTCGCCCACGGACTGTCGCTGGACGTCATCGCCGAGGGGGTCGAAACGGCAGCGCAGTCTCGGGAGCTGTCGCGACTGCACTGTGTCTCGCAACAGGGCGACTACTTCTGCGAAGCCGGGACGCTCGAAACAATTGAGAGCATCCTGTCAGGGGACCACGGGCCGGGGCCGCGCCACTCGACCGACGGCCTGCGACAGCAGCGGGTGGTAGGCGGCTGAACAGATCCGCAGGACCACATTCCCCGCGCGCCGACAACGCGGCGCGTGGCGGCGCTGCCTGCCAGCATTGCGGCAAATCCAACAAACGAATGGAGCGTGTCGGGATCGAACCGACGACCCCCGCCTTGCAAAGGCGGTGCTCTCCCAGCTGAGCTAACGCCCCGTCGCGCAGCGCCCCTACGAGCGCTGCGACAGGTCCTGCGGACTACTGCAGAATACTACTCGTGCGCGGGCAGCGGTTCCATAGTCCGGGCATCAACGGGCACCTGAACCTCGTCTCGGCACGGAGTGGTCATCATGAACACACGCATGACCGGGAACGCATCCATGAACGACACGTAGCAGAAGCCCCACAGGCCAACAAAGCCGAGCGTGGTGCCGATTTCCCAGATACCGAACGGAAGCGAGGTCAGCGTCTCCCCGTAAATCGAGGGATAGATCTCGATGTAGCGGTGCAGATACAGCCCGATGATGCTGCAGCACGCGAAGAGCACGAACGTGGGCAGGTACATCTTGGCGGCCTTGGAGATCAGTCCGAAGAACGGCAGCACGAAAATGAAGATCGGGATCAGCTGCGTCACCTGCTTCCAGATGCCACTGAGGCGGAGGCGATAGAAGTGTGTCTCCTCCGGCATGTTGCCGTACCAGATCACCAGATATTGGCTGAAGCTGATGTACCCGAAGAATGCAGTGAAGGCGAAGCAGAGCTTCCCGAGGTCCCACAACTGATCCATCGTGGCGACGTCGGTCATCTGCAGGTGGTTACGCCACCACATGGTGAGCAGCGACAACGTCATGACCATGTTCAACCACGCGCCCATGAACACGATCCAGGCGTACATGGTCTGCTGGAAGTGCAGGCTGATGGACATGGAGTAGTCCCACGCCATGAAGCACCAGCCGATCACGAAGCTCATGCAGACGGCGACGGCGAGCTTGCCCTGCAGCGAATGCTGCGAGTGCAGTTCGCGGCGTTCGTCGCCAAAGCCGGCGCGCATCTTCGCCCGCAGCCCGGCCGCCCACTTGGCACCGTATTCGGGCAGCACGGCCACGTCGAGACGGACCGAGTTGTACACGAACAGCAGCTGCAGCACCATCATCGCGCCAAACAGCACGATACCGCGCAAAAGGAAGAACCCTGGTGCGAGATAGGTTGCCTTCTCCGCGGTTGGAATCGCTTCGCGGCCGGCCCAGGTGAAAATATGGTCTCGGCCAGGAATCAGAATCACGAGCAACAGCACAAACGCCACCGGGAGGAAGGCGACATAACCTTCCGCGAAGCGGACGATGGGCCGAGACCAACGCGCTGTGACGATGCGTTGGACGGCGGCGAAGGCGACGCCGGCGGATGAAATCGTCGCGAAGAACAGCCAGTTGAAGTGCAGCGCGTACCAGGCACGCTCTTCACCCGTAAACACGCCGGCCATGAACGTGGCGATGCCGACGACGGCCAACACAAGACAGATCGTCTTGACGATGGCGGGAATGGGCTTTCCGACGAGGCGCTTGGCGAACTCCTGGCGCGTCGGATAGTGGTAGGACTGGCTCACAGGTGCTTCTCCTTGCTCGCGGCTGGAGCGGCGCCGGGGTCATTGCCGCCCTTGTACGTCGCGGAATTCACGTTCGGCTTCCCACCCGTGGGCGTTGGCGTTGGCGTTGGCGGCAGATACGGAGCCGGCCGTGTTGGCGCGGTCGCGCTGTACCCCGGCACGTTGGTCCCGTTCTGACCGGGGTACCCTGCGGGGGAGCTGTCCGGCTTGAAGCTGGTTTTCCCTTGCAACGTTCGCAGGTAGTTGACCACATCCCAACGATCCGATTCTTCGATACGATTGTAGCTCGGCATCAGGCCGCGACCGTTGCGCATCATGCCGTAGATGTAGCCGTCCGTGAGCTGATTCTTGACACGATCGGTCATGAGTGGGATGCCGATGATGCCAGACGCCGCTGCCTTCGGATTGCCGTTGCCACCGATACCATGGCACACTGCACAGTTGATCTGGTAGTTCTTGCGTCCGTTCTCCACGGACCGCTCGTCCACGGCCACCGTATTCACCACGCCGGCCAGCGAATCGATGACGCCGGGAAGCGGATTGTACGACACCGTGTACGCCACCGACGACGTGCCGGTGATCGGCACGCTGTACTTGGGCTGTCCGCGTGGCGGCGTGGTGGAGTCGGCATCGTTCTGCGACATCGGTTCCCACGGATCGATTTTCGGCTGCCGCTTGAAATCAGTAAACCAGGTGCAGGCGCCGAAGGCGACGGGCAGCATCAGCACCGAGCCCGCGCGAACGGCACGTAAGACAACAGTGTACATGGCGATCATGGGTTCAGGCTTCACGGCGCACCTCAACTGCTCCATGCTGCTTCAGCAGGGCCTCGGCCTGCGACGCCTTGGCAGCATCGCACGCGATGAAAATGCCGAAGTAGCCGCCAGAGAAACGGACGTCGTATCCCGTGGTGGCGGAGAGGCGGGGAATGCGAGAGTTGATGAACATGCCCGCCACGGTGGACAACGCGCCCACCAGCACCATCACTTCGAACCCGATGATCGTGTACGGGAGCCACGACGCGATGGCCTTGCCGCCGGTGACCAACGGCCAGTACTCCGATGACCAGATCGCAATCCAGTAACCGAAGCTGACGCCGAGCAGACCGCCGATCAGGGTGAACCGACGCACCACGCTGACCGGCGCGTCGATGGCGTGCTCCAGCTCGTGGCGGATGGTCGGCGAGTAGACCGTCACATCGCCGAGCTTCTTCTTCTTCAGGTCTTCGATCGCCGCACAGGTCGTGTCGATCTCATGGAATGCTCCAACGACGCCTTGCATCAGTGGTGCCCTCCGCCCGCGTGCTTGCGACGCGGTGCCACGATTTCCTTGAGCTCGGCGATGGCCATCACGGGCAGCTGCTTGACGAACAGCAGAAACCACATGA
>JANNEV010000673.1:0-5994 GCA_031379145.1 Gemmatimonadaceae bacterium | reverse complement strand
TACATCTCCATCATCGCTTCGTACTCTTCCGAAGAGAACTCGTCTTCTTCGTAGAGTTCCGGGCGCCGGTTGGCGAGCGGACGGAGCTGGGCCTTCTGAAGGTCACGCTTTTCACGCGGCGTCAGCTTGGCTGGCAGCATGTCGGCGTTGAGGTCGAGATCCGCTTCGATAGCGGCTTCAGTCTCGATGTCGGTATTCATGCCGGGGGGATTCTCCACATCGCGGGACAACGCTCGCCGCGCCGAGGCTGGGGTGAAGGGTCCGTGGGTCGATCAGCACGACACACGGCACAGCGAGCCCCTCCGGAACATCCGAGGAGGCGCGAAGTGTCGAGAACCGTGAAACATAGACAGGTCATCCTGTCCGGTCAACGGAGAGGTCTGATGCACTGACGATCTGGGGAGGACGATCTGTCTGGACTCGGCAGCGTGAGGAGACCCTTCACGCCTCGTCGACCGCGGTCAGGGCGCTCCCTGCAGCCGCGAGCGCGCCGAACGGGCAAGCGCGACAATCCGCTCCACCTGCTCTTCCTGCGTGAGCGTGGTTGTGTCAATCGTGATGGCGTCTCGGGCCGGTGTGCTTTGGGTGGCGTCAAGCGCATCGCGTGCGACCAGCGCCTCGGTCTCGGCGGCGATTTCCTCGTCGTGCGGACTTCGACCGAGCCGCTGGATCAGCCGTCGTCGCGCGCGTTCCCAAGGATCGGCAATCAGAAACACCTTGAGGGTAGCCTTCGGAAACACCGCAGTGCCGATGTCCCGCCCGTCCACCACTACATCGGTCGCCGCCGCGGCGCTTCGCACCATGTCATTGACCCATTCTCGAACTGGGGGAAGCTGTGCGACTGCGGACACCTGCCTCGTGACCGGTGTGTCGCGAAGCGCCTCGTCAACCACAGCGCCATCGACCAGGGGCAACACCGACCTATCGGTGAGTCGCCAAGTCACGCGTTTGGCAACGCCGAGCAACCGTTCGGCAGTCCAGGCATCTGCGGAGAAGCCGCTCTGTAGACCCAGGTACGCCAGCGCACGGTAGAACGCTCCAGAATCCACATGCCGTACGCCAAGCAGCTGTGCGACCCACTGCGATGTGGAACTCTTCCCCGAGGCTGCCGGTCCGTCGATCGCGATCACCAATGGAGGCGCCACCACCCGTGCCAGATCCGCCCAGAAGTCCGGGTACGACACCGCCACGCACGACGGATCGTCGATCGCGATACTGTTTCCAGGCATCGCCGCCAGTACGCCGAACGCCATGGCCAGCCGATGGTCGCCGTGGGTCGATACGCGCCCAATCAGCGGACGATCCGATCCCACGATACGCATTCCGTCAGGGAACTCTTCGGCATCAACACCGAGCGCAAGCAAGTTCTCGACCACGGCACGGATTCGATCGCTCTCCTTGACCCGCAATTCACCGGCATCGGCAATTCGCGTCTCGCCGTGAGCGCGCGCGGCAACACACGCCAGCAGCGGCAGCTCATCGATGCAGCGGGGAATCTCGTCGCCGCCGATTCGGGTGCCAACCAACTCACCTGGTGTGGCGACGATCGTACCCACGAGCTCCCCTCCCATCTCCCGCTCGTCTTCGATGATCAGCTGTGCACCCATGCGTCGCAAGACGTCGAGCGCGCCCGTCCGAGTGGAATTCAGACAGACGTCGACCAAACGCAGCGAACCTCGGCTGGATAACGCCGCCAGACCAAGAAAAAAAGCAGCCGATGATGGGTCCGCCGGGACATCGACGTCGACGGGCTGCACCTGCTGTTCGGCGGCCAGGCGCACAGTATCGCCGTCTACCTCGATGGCGACGCCGCGCGCCTTCAACATGCGCTCACTGTGGTCACGTGATCGCACTGGCTCATGCACGGTCACCGAGACCCCGGCCGCCAATCCCGCCAGGAGTATCGCACCCTTCACCTGCGCGCTGGCGTGCTCGCTGCTCCACTCGATCGTCTGAAGCGCGGCGCCGGAAATGCGCATCGGCAAGCCTGACTGTCCCGCAGCACCTTCGAACTCCACCCGGGCTCCCATCGCGCTCAACGGCGTGGCTACCCGTCGCATCGGACGACGGCTGAGGCTCGCATCACCAACAAATCGTGCGCTCCTTCCGGCAAGTCCAGCGACCAGACCCGCCAGCAGGCGCGTCGTCGTTCCGCTGTTGCCGCAATCGAGCGCCTGCGCAGGTGAGTGCAGCGCCCCGGTACCGGTTCCGACGATCACAAAGTCCGAACTCAACGGCGGCACGGCTGCGCCGAGCGCACGCAAGGCGGCGGCGGTGGCCTGGACGTCCTCCGACTCGAGGATGTAGCGAACACGGGATGGTCCAATCGCGATGGCCGACAGAATCAGTGCGCGATGGCTGATCGACTTGTCGCCCGGTGCGCGCACGGTCCCATGTACCACCAGCTCCGCCGCACCCTCACTCAACGCAGCCATGCCTCAAGCGCCGTGGAGGCATCGGTGCGATCGTCGCGGTACTTCACGATGACCGGAGTCTGCAGAGCGAGTCCCTCGCGTTCCCCGAACGCAGAGCTTACGCGCCGGGCACCTGGCACGACGACCGCGCCCTCGGGAATTTCGAGCGGTTGCTCCGCACTGCCGCGGTGCACGGTTTCCTTCACCAGGTCATACACCGGTGTGCTGCGTGTGAGAATCACGCCGGCGCCGAGTACCGCGCGCGACCGGACAACCGTCCCCTCGTATACACCGCAGTTGCCGCCGATGACCACGTCATCCTCAATGATCACGGGTGACGCGTTAATCGGCTCCAGCACTCCACCGATCTGTGCGGCCGCACTGACGTGCACGCGTTCGCCGACCTGCGCGCACGATCCGACCAGCGCGTGCGAATCGATCATGGTTCCGCGACCAACATAGGCGCCGACGTTCACGTACATGGGCGGCATACAGACCACGTTCGGCGCAAGGTACGCGCCGCGTCGGACCGTCGACCCACCCGGAACAATCCGGACCTGATTCTCCAAGCGGAATTCGCGCGTGGGGAACGTATGCTTGTCAAAGAAATGAAACGCGCCCGCCCCCGCATTCATCTCCACGACGCGCCCTATGCGAAAGCCGAGGAGAATCGCACGCTTGACCCACGGAACCGCGTGCCATACCCCCGCCGCATCGCGACGTGCGGCGCGAATCTCGCCCCGTTCCATGAGGGCGATGCAATGATCGAAGATCTGATTGGCGTCGGGAGCGAGCGTACATCCGGCATCGAGGATACTCGGATCTCCGAGGCGTGTTTCGAGTTCGCTGAGCGAGAAGGCCATGGGGGCTCTGAACGGTGATCAGGAAGGAAGAACGTGCGTGTCCAGCAGCGCCCGTCGCACTGTCTCGCGAAACTCCGGTGCGAGCGACACCAGCGGAAGACGCAATGCGTCCTCCATCTGGCCGGTCAGCGCGAGCATCGCTTTCATGGGAATCGGATTCGACTCGATGAACGCCGCGTGCACAAGGGGGGCGAGTTGCGCATCCAACTTACGCGCGGTCTCGAAATCGTTGCACAGTGCTGATGTGCACAGCGCGGCCACCAATCGCGGCACTACATTGGAAATCACGGAGATGACCCCTTCTCCGCCGTGTGCCAACACACTTAGCGTGAGGCCGTCGTCTCCGGAGAGAACCGCGAAACCTGGCGGTCGCTCACGCAGGATGTGTGCGATCTGCACCACGCTGCCGGACGCCTCCTTGACGGCGACGAAGCGCGGATCCTGCGCGAGTTCGAGGCAGGTACGCGCTTCCAGATTGACGGCGGTGCGACCAGGAACATTGTAGAGCACGATGGGGGCCGCACATGCGTCCGCGATGGCGCGAAAATGTGCCAGCAGGGCGCGCTGCGGGGGCTTGTTGTACATCGGCGTGACGTGCAGCAGGTGCGTGGCCCCGGCGGAAACGGCGTCGCGCGAGAGCGCGATCGCCCGTGCCGTATCGTTGGATCCTGCACCAGCCACCACGGGGACGCGTCCGTTCACCTGCGCTGCGGTGATCTCGATGACCTGGCGGTACTCGGCGGCGCTGAGCGTCACCGCCTCACCGGTAGATCCGCAGGGCACCACAAACTGGACACCCTCGGCAATCTGCCACTCGACAAACCGGCGTAGCGCCGCCTCGTCGACCGCGCCACTCGAGGTGAATGGCGTCACGAGTGCTGTACCGCACCCGCGGAGTTCCTGGATCGGTGTACTCATTTCACTTCTCGGTGCGAGGAGCGAGCACATCGCGCATGGTGTACAGCGACGGAGTTTCCGTGCGCGCGAGCCAACGCGCTGCGGTCAGCGCGCCGTCCGCGAAGACCCGTCGATCGCGCGCTTCGTGCAGAAGCCGAATCTGCTCGAATGGCGCGTCGATGATGATCTCGTGCGTGCCCGGCACGGAGCCCACACGCACGCTCGTCACCCCCACGGCATGTCCGAGCGCCTCTCCCATCACCTCGCTGATGGCCAGACCGGTACCAGACGGGGCATCCTGCTTGGCGCTGTGGTGCGTTTCGACGACGTGGACGTCAAACTCGGCGAGAGCGCGAAGCCGGCGCGCGGCATCTTCGGCGATGGAAAGAAAGAGCTGAACACCGAGCGAGAAATTCGGCGACCACAGGGCGGACACGCCGGTCACCTCGATTGCGGCAGTGAGCGACGGCCGGTGCTCAGACCACCCGGTGGTTCCAATGACGACCGGACATCCCGCATGCAGGCAAGCGATAGCGTTCGCGACCGCTGACGATGGCTGGGTGAACTCGATGGCCACCTCGGCACCTCCGAGGGCCCCGGGGGTCAGTCCGGACTGCATGTCATCGACGTCGAGGCGCGCGACAACCACACAGCCGCGATGCGATGCAAGCGCGTCGATCGCCGCACCCATGCGCCCCATGCCGATGAGCGCGACACGCACCGGCGGTGTCATGAGTCGCGCTCGAAAAATATGGCATGCAGCCGCTGCATGGCGGGAACCACCTGCGCGTCATCGATCACCAGGGTGAAGTTGATGCCGGTCGCACTGAGCGACGCCATGTGTACGGGAATCGGCCCGAGTGCGGCGATTGCATCCGCGATCGCGCGGCCACCGTCGGCGATACCTGCGCCCACGATCGCCACGATACCTCGCTCACGTTCCACGGATACGTCGCCGAACGCCATCAGGTCTCCGACCACAGCCTCCAGATTGCTCGCATCATCGAGTGTGACCGATATCGACACCTCCGACGTGGCCACGACATCCACCGATGTGCGATGCGTCTCGAAGACCTCAAAGACCCGCCGGAGGAAGCCCGGCGCCAGCAGCATGCGTGCAGAGCGCAGCTTGACAAGCGTCGTGTGTCGTTTCCCCGCGATGGCTCGGACCGACAGCCGCGGCGCCTCGAACGCGATCATCGTGCCGCGTCCGGTGGGATTGCGCGAATTGAAGACGTACACGGGAATTCCACGCTGCACCGCTGGCGCAATGGTGCTTGGGTGCAGCACCTTTGCGCCAAACGACGCCAGTTCCGCCGCTTCATCGAAGCGGATCCTCTCAATAAGCCGTGCACCCGGAACGACACGCGGATCAGCCGTCAACATGCCGTCAACATCGGTCCAAATCTCGATTGCCTCGGCATTGATAGCTGCACCGAGGAGCGACGCCGAGTAGTCGGAACCGCCGCGTCCCAGGGTAGTGGTAACGCGACCGGGGGCGCTTCCAACAAAGCCGCCAATGACCGGGATGAGTCCTCGCTGCACCAAGGGTACAAGCACTCGCGAAACCGTCACATCGATCTCCTCAACGTCCGGTTCGGCGCGAGTGAAGAAGTCGTTTGTGCGCATGACGTCGCGCGCATCGACCCACTCCGCCGGGAGCCCGCGATGCCGGAACGCCGCGGCAACAATCTGCGACGAAAGAAGCTCGCCGACAGCGGCCACGGTGTCGAGTGAACGCGGTGTCAGATAGCCAAGGGTCCGCAGTGCTTCGGCGAGATGGGCCAGCTCATCGAACGCAGCCCCGATCTCCGTGGAAC
>JANNEV010000631.1:0-1761 GCA_031379145.1 Gemmatimonadaceae bacterium | reverse complement strand
GTTTTCCGCGTCACCCCAGACGAAGACGACGCGGTCGGCGCGCCGGTCCTCGTACGTCTGCACGACGTTCCCAGCGACGTCCCGATGAAAGCGGGTCCGGTAGCCGTCATAGGCGGCGGTGTCGTCAAGGATCGCATCGGGCAGCACCAAGACCGGCCGAACGCGTCGCGCTCCGGTTCCCGGCTCGGTCGGAGTGGCCTGAAGCGACGCAGCGAACAGCAGGGTGAGAACGGAAACCATTGGCGTCGCTCGCTGAAGCGGCTTCGAGAGGTGGAGCCGGGCGTATTGAGGGTGACGGTGAGGCAACATAAGAGGGGAGCGTCGGGCCAGCCCGATTCGGTCCCGTTCAATTAGGACCGGTCGGTCCGTCGCCTCGCCGTCACATTCTATTGACAAACGGTTCTCCGGCCGTACTATAGGCTGCAATCTCGCCGAAATGCGAGATGCGCCGGGTGCCGCATCCCGCGAATTCACGGCGTACCGATGGGCCGGCGTGTTGCCATCGATTCACGCGCTTCTTCCACAGGATCAGAAGGCATGAAAATAGGTCGTTTGTCTCTCGCCGCGATCATGGGCATCATGCTCACGGGATCGACGGCGCTGGCCCAGGTCGGCACAATCACTGGCAAGGTGATGGATTCGACCAGCAATTCGCCTCTTGCCAACGTGAATGTCACGATCACGGGGACCCGGTTTGGTGCGCTCAGCGGCACCGATGGGTCCTTCACTTTGAAGGGGATTCCGGCTGGCGCGCAGGTCGTGCGCGCGGGGCGCATCGGCTTTCGCGCGAAGACATCCAGTGTGGTGGTCCCGGCCGGCGGTACCGTGTCGGTGGACTTCTCGCTGAACCAGGCCGCGGCCTTCCTGCAGCAGGTCGTGACGACCGGATACGGCCAGCAGCGCCGCGAGGCAGTGACCGGCGCCGTGGCGACCGTGAAGGGAAGCGATGCGCTCGTGGGCGTACAGACGAACGCGAACGAACTCGTGCAGGGCCGAGTCGCCGGCGTCACGATCGTGACCAACGGCGGCGAGCCGGGCGCGGGGGCGCAGATCCGCATCCGCGGTACGACCTCGATCTCCGCGTCGAACGAGCCGCTGTACGTCATTGACGGCGTGCCGATCCAGAACGTCGAGACGGAAGCCGGCGGCCTTGGCTTGGGCGGTTCGCCCTCCCTGCCGCGCAGCCCGCTGAACATGCTCAACCCGGCGGACATCGCCGCGATCACCGTCCTCAAGGACGCAGCGGCCACCGCGATCTACGGATCCCGCGGCGCCAACGGCGTCATCCTGATCGAGACCAAGCAGGGCTCGGCCTCGAATCAGGTGATGGAGTACAACGGCTACGTCTCGACCTCCTCGCAGACCAAGAAGCTCGGCCTGCTGACCGGCAGTGAATTCCGGAGCTTCGTGCAGTCGCAGGGAGCGCCGCTGGCCACCGTGGCGGCCAGCCTTGGCAATGCGAACACCGACTGGGAGAGCCTGGTCAACCGGAATGCGGTCACGACGAATCACGATCTCTCGTTCTCCGGCGGCACTCAGGAAACGAAGTACCGCGCGTCCATCAACTACATGGACAACCAGGGCGTGGTGCTCAACAACGGCTTCCAGCGCTATCAGGGCCGCCTGAACGGCACGTCGCAGACGCTGCAAGGCCAGCTGCTCATCGGCCTGAACCACACGGCGACGCAGACGAACACCCGCTACATCCCGTTCGAGAACACCGGCGGCTTCGAAGGCGGCGTATTCTCGAACATGGCCTCG